>NZ_JBNGGG010000012.1:0-217538 GCF_049974585.1 Streptomyces sp. UG1
CGATACCCCCGAACCGCCACTGGGGCGCGCGTTCCTCGATGAGTTCGGCGGGGTCTACGGCGAAGGTGAACGGCATGGTGCGGTCCTCCGGGTGGTGAGACGGCGGGACGGCGGGTCCCCATGCCGATAAGTGTGCATCATAGTGCACTCATGCACCAGTGATGCATCTACAGAAATGGTGTCAGCGCGCATCGAGTGCACCGACCGTGACTTCACAGTGACTTCCAGGCGAGGGAACACACGTGACCCGTTCACCCGCGGCAGCCAAGAACCCGGCAGGCCCGGCCGGGCAGCCGATGGGCCGCCGACCTCGCCCGCCGGACCGTGTTCGACCACTTCCCCCGCAAACGGGACATGCCGGATGCCTGGAGGGCCGGGCGCCGGGAACTCGTGGCCGCTCGGCTGACTCAGGACGGCGTCCCCCAAGCCCTCGCCCGCCGCCAGCTCGAACTCCAGATGGAGGCCCTTGCCAGGGTGAACGAGGAGAACCCCAGGATGGCCCGCGTCCTCTCACTGGGCTGGCTGAGCGAACTGGGGACCTTCGAGAGCCCCTTCCCGGTCTTCGAATCGTTCCGCGACAGCGTCCGCCTCGGCCAGGGCAACGGCGACTTCCGCCCCTCCGTGCCCCCGGAAACCGTCGCGGAAACCCTCAGCGCCTGCTACACCGAAACCCTCCACCGCTGAGGTGGGCGACGGTGGCGGATACCGCGTCCGTGTCCGCCCCCGCCAGGCCACGGAGGCCCGCCTCACCTCCTGCGCGGACTCGGACGCCATCGACACCCCCACCACCTTCGACCTGGTCACACTGAAACGACAGGACACAGCGGGTCACCCCGCCGAACAGTCGTCCTGCCCCGTCGCACAGTGAGCCGACCCCACTTCCATCGGCCTGAGCTCCTTCCGCCCGGGCGCGACCGGGACTTCGAGTGCATCGCCGCCGTCACCGGCCAGGCACTGCAGTGGTACGGCCCAGCAGTCGGCAAGTGAGCTTGGGTTGAGCGCTGTTCCATTCGAGAGTCGATCCCGTCGCAGGGGCACACGGCACCGGCGAGTACTCCTGCACCGCGAGATTGGGCACGCAGAGGGCACGCGCGCCTTGAGAGGGCGCCCCCATCACATCGCAGCATGGCGCTGACCTGCACTTTCACGTAGACGAGCCGGAGGCGAGCCCTCAGCCCGCTGTCCTGGGCGATGACGGATGCCCGTCCTGCACGTGCTTCGTCGTGGGCGGTGCACAAGCCCCTTGTGGGAGCGGGCACTTGACCGCCGAGGGTCCTGCGTCAGAGCGGGAGGTCGTCGGGGAGTACCCGGAACGCCTTGTAGCGGCCCAACGGGCGTACGGCCCGGAAGTCTCGTCGGTCGAGGGTGAGAATCGCGTCCGTGTCGTAGTCGGCGGCAAGCGCCACGTTCACCGCGTCGGCGAGGTCGAGGTCCAGCGCGCCGTAGCGGACACGGACAGACTGGGCGGCGCCCAGGTGGTCCTCCGTGATCTCCGGCATGACGACACGACCCCGGCTCATCCAGCGCCGCAAGTCGTCGACCGCGCTGAGGGAAGCCTCCCTGCCGAGCTCACGCGTCGCCACATGATCCAGTTCGGCCAGCAGGAGCGGGGACATGACCAGCAGGCCCGCCGCCATGATCGCCTCGTTCGCCGCCCGGTGTTCCGGATGAGCCGAGTCCAGGGCCGCCAGAAGGCCGGACGTATCGGCGATGACAATGATCACGCGGCGGATCCGGAGCCCGAGCCGGTCTCACGCCGGACGGCCTCCGCGACCGTGTCCCGGACCTCCGGCTTGGACAGCGTGCGCCCCGGCCCCTCGAAGGTGCGTGAGAACAGCGGCTCGTCCCAGACCCGGTTCGCCATGGCCGCGAGGTGGATGCCCTGACGGATGATCTCGGCCTCGCTTATACCTCGGCGCTTGGCGGCCTCCTTGATGATCGCCAGGTCCTCGGGGTCGGCGTAGACATTGGTGCGTTTCATGGACATGTACCAAGAGTAGTCCATGTACCGGATTGATGTATGTGGTGCCACTTTCCCCGTGGCCCGTTGCCGAGGACCGGCCGAGCCGGCCTCACGGGCCCCGTCAGGGTGCCAGACTGTTCCTGGGGAGAGCGGTATGTCATGGACTCGGTCCCTGCTACGCGTCGAGTTCCCTCGGCGGCAATCGACGGCGCACCAGTACGCGGCGTACGACATCTCGTACGGTCGCCCCGTCAGCCGCGCAACTGGACCGGGCACGCCGTCAGGCGGAGTGGGCTCAGCAGGAGGCGGATCGTGATGCCGCCATCGCTCAGTGCGCGAGCTGAGGCGTCAAATGACCAGCGTTCACCTGGAGTCCTTCCCCGCGGCGCATCCACCCGTCATCCCGGACGCTCCCCGGCTGAGCCTGTCCTGGGCGCTCGCCGAAGCCCGGACGTTCCATCTTCAGGGCGTGGGGCGGCCGACCCGCGCGGAGAGGGCTGCGGCCAAGCAGCGGACGGAACAGGACGCGCCCGCCTGCCTGGCGGCCGAGACAGCGCGACTGCGAGAGATCCGCCATCAGTTGACCGACGCCGCGGTGGCCGAACACTGGTGGCAAGCCCTGCTCGCCAATGACGAGGCCACCGTCTGCGAAGCAGTGAACACCGCCTTCTCGGACAACCCGGCCGCCGGCTGAGCTCTGCGCGGACCTGTGGCGGGATGATGGCTGGTATGCGCATCCGCATCGACGCCATCGACCTGCCCGGCCTCAGCTGCCCGGCCCCTGTCGGCAGCCAAGTCCCCGTGTACCGCAACATCCACGTCGCCGTGCAACGCCGCGACCGTCCGGCCGAACTTCTCGCACCGCAGCCCAGCGACGCACCGTCCGCGACCTGGACCCTTGAGTGCACCACGAGTGCCTCGCCGGCCGGCACCGAGGTCAAGGGGCCCTACGTGCAGGACCGTCTGGGCCGACGCTTCATCTACCTGTCGTGGGGCACGGTCGACGAGTCGGGCACCTTCACGATGTTCCGCCGCGCCAAGCTCATGCTCGATGTCATCCCCGCCGACGTACTCGCCGCCGCCGCACGCGACGGGCTGCTGGTCGGACGCCTCGGCCTGACCGACGCGCAGGGCGGGCCCCTGTGCGCACGGGTCGAGCCCCCACACATCACCTGGACCGCCGAACGCGCCGGTTAGGAAAGGTGCACACCTGCTCTCACCGGCATCGTTGCGTATCCCGCCCGTGCCGCTCAGGGGGCATCCCGATCAAGGCTGCTTGCGGCATCGTCATCCTTTACCAGGGCCAGCAGGAACAGCACCGTGTCGGTGAAGTCCAGCGCGCTGCCGAAGGTGAGCACCGCGCCGATCACGATGAACAGGCAGGAGATTCATCTGGTAGACGCGCTCGCTGGTCTTCGTCTTGCCGAACACGTGAGTCCACGCCTTCTGGCTGTAGTACGACCAGGTGATCATCGTCGAGACCGCGAAGAGCAGGACGGTGAGGACGTTCGGGAACCACGGCAGGACCGTCTCGAAGACCGAGGAGGTGACCGTCAACCGTCCGCCCTGATGCCGCCGTACGTCAGACGGAGGGCGAGGTGGTACGGCCGCCCGCCGCCCGCCGGGTCACGGTGGCCGCGACGCCCGCGAGGGCGCCCCCTGAGCAGTGCAGCGGTCACCCCCTCACCGAGGGCGGACGCCACGTACAGCAGCCCCGAACGCATCTGCGTCCCGTCCCTCGCGATGCGCAGCGCTTGTTCGGCCCGCAGCCCGAGGACGACCGCGCAGAGCCCGCCCGCCGCCATCGCCGGGACGGACACCGGGTGAGCAGCCCGGGCAGCCACCGCAGGGCGCACCAGACCACGCGGCGAGGGGCAGGACGTCCCCGAGGCGTTACAGGAGCCAGTCGCCGAGCGGTGCGCCGGCCGGACCGGACCCTGCACCGAGCACCAGCCACTGACGCAGCAGGTCACTCGGTTCACCGAGCAGCCCGCCGCCCGCGAAGGCCGTCTGGAGCGTGGCGGGGTTCGACTGGTACGACAGGACGACCAGGGACACCGCGACTGCCGCGGCTCCGACGGTGGCGGCCAGCAGGGCGGCCCGCGCCGGAACGTCCTCGCGGGGCTGGGGCTCGGCGCCCTTCAGCGCCAGCCGCGCCACGAGCAGCGTCCATGCCGCCGCGGCCAGCGCCACCGGCACCACGATCTGGCGCCCGGCCGAGGAGAGGGCGGCCATCTGCGGCAGGACCCGGTAGCTGCCGTGCCAACCGCTGAGATGGGGCTCAGGGCGAATCCGATCGGACGGCGTGCCCATAGTGTGTCCGTAAGACGGGCCAACCAAGGTCAACAGCGGTGCGATCCTGCGCTCCCGGGCGCCGCACCGGAGCACGTAAGCCCAGGTCAGGAACTATCGGCCCATGCAAGCGCCGTCGCTCCCCAAGCTGAGAGCGCGAGGATTCTCGTCGCCCGCTCTTCTGAAGCCCCAGGTCAGCGGCCTGGGGCTGGTGCTTTGCCGGGGATTCTCCGCCGGGGCATGAGGTGGTGGGTGAGCACCGTACACGCGCCGCTCCTGTGCTCGGAACGCCTCGCTGACCTGTTGCTTCGTAGTGCGCATCGCGAAACGGAACCTCGGTGCCGGAAGCCCTCGGGACGCAGAGGGCGGCACGCCGGTCGTCAGTCGGGCCGTTGGGTGCGGTTTTCGTGAGCGAGGCCGTCCGGGTGGGCAGCCGTGCGTGGGCCGAGGGGAAGGACCATGGCCCGCAGCAGCACAGGCGCCCGTGGCCGCAGGAGCGTGGGATCCGACGGCCGACGGACCGCCCCGATGTCCTGCCACCCCCATGACAGGAAGGCGTCGCAGGCCGGAACGTCGGCTTGGTCGACCAGCGTCGCGCCGAGCGAGGCGTGGTGGTCGGCGAGCAGGCGTTGCTGGAGCCGACGCGCGAGGTCCTGGTCGTCCGTGTGGGGATGCACCACGATCTCGGTGATCGCGAAGACGTGGCCGGACGCGGTGAGCTGTTCCACCCTCTGTGGAAGGGGTCCGTCGAACCCCCTCCACCATGTCCCCTCGCGCGGTACGGGGAATCCGTAGGCACACCCGGCGAAGGCACTGTCCTCTGCGATCAACAGGGCGAATCCCGCCCGCCGGATGTCACCGGTGAGCCGCCGCAGAAACGTCTCCCGGCCTCGGTACCCCTGGCCTGCCTGCGCGCGGGAGGACTCCACGTACAGACCGGCGAGGTCCTCCCGCAGGGTCTCGGCCTGCCAGCGGTTCAGCCGGCGCAGGCATACCGCGCGGGCGGGAGTCGATGCGCTCTCCTCACCCCCTGGCCGCTCACGGCGGAGCGGGGCCGTCACCGTGCACCGCCCTCGGCGGCGGGAACCCGAGGTGACAGTGGTCGAACGGCGTGGAGCTCGTGGAGCAGGAAGCCGGAGCCGGTGATCTCGATCACGCGGGCCAGGGTCGGCGGCGGGTAGTGCAGTCGGAGGGTCGTTCCGGCATCGGTGGCCAGCCCTGATGCCGTGAGGAAAGCATTGAGTCCGCTGGCGTCGCAGAAGGTGACCGCCGTGAGATCGACGTCGGCGGTGCGGATGCCGTCGCGCAGGCATGCGGCGAGTACGGTGCGCACGAGCGGGGCGGTGGCCAGGTCGATCTCTCCGGCGAGGGTGATCAGCGCGCGGGTGGCGTGGTCGTGCCGGTGGACGTTCAGTCGGGGAAGGGGCATGGCTCCTCGGTTCGACGTACGAAGTCCCTGTCGGCGAGTGCCGCGGGGCTGGGCCGGCTTCGGGCCTCGCGGCATGCCGCCGACAGGGGGGTGGGCGGTGATTTGTGAACGAGCGGTCCGGCAGCCTGGGTTGGCAGCACGGTGGCGGATGACGGATCGGTCGTCCGGGATGCGCCGTAGGGTCGGACGAAGGTCCGCGCCCGGCGGGCATCGTGTCCTGGAGGGGTGCCGGTGCCGCCCGGCAATGTCGGACGCCTGGTCGGCACAGCGGGCCGGGCCGGCGGGGGTCGGCGTGGCTCCCAGACCAGCCGGTCGGCCGACGATCGGTCTCGGGCGGACTGCTCATCGGCCTCCTTGACGGCTTTGTGTCGTTCCCGGGTTCGCGGAGACAGGTCACGAGAAGACCCCGGCCTGTCATGTGCGGTCCTGCGGCCGGGGTCCTGGGCTGCGGGCGGTGCCGTCAGTTCGGGCGGTGCCGTCGGATCGGTCGGCCCGGCCGGTGGAACCCGTCGTCGCGACGACCACGGCGGCCTGCGGTACCGCTCACCCTCGCCCGGCCGTGGGCCTTCCGCGGAGCCGACGGGGCCGGGCCCGGGACAGGCGTCCCGGAGCGGCCGTAGTGGAAGGCGGCCATGCGGTCACCGTGCTGCGAGTTGAGCAGGTGGATGAGCAGCACTCCGAGGGCGATCATCGCAAGGATCACGATCACGGTCACGAACGTCTCCACGGTCCTCACCTCCCCATCGGCTGATGCGGCATCGCGGCGGTCACGGTCGGGATCCGGGGACGTGCGGCCGGATCGCGGGCCTCACGGCCTCCTTCGGAGTCCCAGACCTCTTCCACGGACCGGTCGGCCTCGTACACCGTCCGCAGGCGCGCCGCCTCCTCCATCAACCGGCTCGCGGTCGACGTGCCCAGTGGGTCGCTCGCGGCGGCCATCAGCCAGGCGGCCGAGACGGGGGTCGTCTGTGGCGGGACCACCAGGAGGTTCCAGCGGCCCGTGCGGTACGAGAGCAACAGCAGTTCGTGCGGGTCCTGCTCGGCCAGGAACCAGCCCACCTTCACCACGTGCCCGGGGGCGGGCACCTTGCGCGGAACGACCGGCCAGTGGGTGGGATTCACCGTGACCCGGGTGATCCGCCCCCACAACGCATCCAGTACGGCAGCCAGGGAGGGGAGTTCGGCCCCGAGATCGCGAGAGCGGGGCCACCATGCGCCGTCCAGCAGAGCCGGTGCGGGACCGGTGGGAGCCAGCGACAGACGGAGAGCGGACGAGGAGAACGAACGGTCATCGGCTTCGGCTGCCGGAGGGAGAGAAATGGTCGCAGTCATGACGCGGACCCTGCCCCGGACCGGCCGCAACCGGCCCGGCGTATTCGATCGCCGAAAACGACACGAGCCTGGAAGCCGGTGTGCGAGATGTCCTCGGTGATTTCAGCCTACTCCTCGGACGGGCCCAACGGATCGTACGGCCAAGGGAGAAGCGGCCCCACGCGCCCCTGCCCAGGACCTTCGCCCCAGAGGCAGCAGTCTGAACCGGCCATATTTCGCCGGATGGTGGAAGGGGATGATCGGCATGCGTCGCGCGGGCCCGCGCGACGGGGTACCCGAGCGCACACGCCATCCCGCTGCGCCTGCGCAGCCACGTCGTCGGCGCCCTCAGCCTCTTCCGGACCACGTCGCACGCCTCGGCGACTACGCGGGGCGCCCCCGTCACCTGGCCCCTGTCGGACCTCGCCGCGCGGATCGTCTCGGGTGACTTCGGCACCAGGGCCATCCCGGCCGCCTCGGTACCGACGGCGCTCCGGCCCACGGACCCGCCGTGGCTGACCGGCAGCGCTTCCCCGGCTGAGGAGCTGCTCGGCCCTGCGGCGCGCTCTCCGGTCCGCTCGGCTCCCTCGGGGAGTAGCGTGAACTCATCGGGAGTATTTCGCACACCGGCTCCGATGCCGGTGTCGTTCCCGGCGAGCGACGACACCGGGCCGCTGCCCCCGCGTGGCAGTCCGGAGACGGGTTTGCGCCATGTCCGCGACCAGCTCTCATCCCCCGCTACGGGCCGTTCCCTTCAGGGCTCCGACCGCGCGCCTCGCGCTGAGGTTCGAGGGCCCTTCTCCTGGGCGCGCCGAACTGGACGGCGCCTGGTGGCCCCGTTCACGTGACCTGCCGAGCGAGCTCTCCGCCTTGGCTGACGTGCTGGATCCGCTGTGGGGGCGGATCACCCGTATCGCGGTCAACCCCCGCCACTGGCCGATCCTCCCGCCCAGGATTTCCGTCAACGGCCATGTGGTGAAGGTCGGTTGGTTCACCTCTGAGCTGGATCCGCACAAGATCCTGCTGCTGTCCTACACCGCGGGCCGCTGGGACCTCCTCGTGATCCCCCCGGAGACCGACGCCCCCTCGGCCGCCCGGCTGATGGCCGCCGCGAGCGCGGACACCGGCGCGCCGATGACCGCGACCGCCCTCATGACGGCGGAACGGGCCCACCACGGAAGCAGGGAGAGGGCCGGGCAGGACGGGGGCGGCCCCGCCCTCTCGTCACACGGCCCGGATCAGCCGGCCGGAATTCCGGCATGCGAAAGTTCTGGTCCGCTGCGCCCTCGTGGGCAGGGCCTGGTGGCCCACCCCGGAGTAAAGTGAACCCCGGGAGCCAGTCGGTGACCTGTGACCTGCTCTTAGCCTGAGGCGACGGGTTCTGAGCCCGGCACGAGTGGCGGCGACCATGGCAACACTGCACGAACGGAAGACCTACCGCGAAGCGATCATGAAGACCCTGTACGAGAGCATGGAAGGCAGCAGCCTCCCTGACGTCTCCGGGGCCAGGCTGCGTGACGATCTGGCGATCCCCGAGCAGGATCTGGCCGCAGCCTGCACCTATCTGGTGGAGGAAGGCCTCGTCACGGTCCGCTGGGCCCATGGAGACACACCCGCGACGGTCATGCTGACGCATCAGGGAATCCGCCTCATGGAGGCCGAGGAGGAGGGCCGCGGCTGACCGGTGCGTGTACCCGGGCTCATTGCGCCACCGGGGGACGTGGTCGACCCGAAACAGCGCAGGATCGGCATGCGGATCGGGCTGCCCACCCGCCGCCGCCAGGTCTTCGTCCCCTCGCCGACGCGGTCCTCGGACCGGGCTACGTCAGGGATCTTCCGGCACTGCGGCATGGCGTACCGGCCGGGAGCAGGCATCGAACGTCGCCGCTGACCGTACGCACACGGCACAGGAGAGGTGGTCCGGCGTGATGGGCGCTTCCTTCTGCTCGTCCTCGTGGCCGCCGTACCGGCAATCATCAGGACGGCAGGGGAGGATACGCGGCACGGCGGAGAGCGGCGGCCAGGTCGGCTCGTGCCGGCCGTGCGAACGGGTTCCGCTCAGGGGATCATCGGGTTGCTGATGTGTCGGCTCCCTGATGCTGATGCGCCCTCGGTCTTCGATGGGAGGCCGCCATGACGGGAGGGCGGCGTGGTGGAGGATGCGGTGCCCGGTGCGGGAGGTGAGAGGCGGTCGCGGCCGACGGCGGAGCCGGGCTTCTGGCGGCAGGTCGTCGAGCAGCTGAGCACAGCCCTGATGGTGGTCGATCCTGCCGGACGAATCCTCGCCGTCAACCCGGCCGCCGAACGGCTGCTGGGCCGGGCCGCCGCCGAGATGCGCGGGAAGGACGCGCACGAGCTGCTGCACCGGGCCACGGACGGCGGCACGCTCCCGCGGGAGCACTGCCTACTGCTCCGGTCGCTGGCCGAGGGAGCCGCCACGCGCGGGGAGGGCGACAGCTATCTGCACGGTGACGGGCGCCTGGTCACGATCTCCTGGTCCGCTTCTCCCCTGACGGACGGCGGCTCCTTCAAGGGCATGGTCGTGCTGTTCACCGACATCACGGGCGACCGCAGCGCGCGCCGGGCACGTGCGGCCTATACAAGGGCTCTGGAGGACCTCAACGAGCGGCTGACGCTGGTCGCGGAGATCACCGACGTACTGGGCCAGACCCTGGAGACCGACGAGGCCCTCGCCAAGCTGGGCCGCCTGCTGGTTCCCCGCCTCGCCGACTGGGCGGCGGTGGACCTCCGGGTCGGTTCCGGGCAGGTCCAGCGGGTGGCGGTGACCGGTCCGGCGGGCCGGGCCGCCGGGCTGGAAGGCGGGCGCGAGCGCCTTCCCGAGCCCGGGGAGGCAGACCACTCACCTCTTGTCCGAGTGCTGAACGGAGGTGATCCCGTGCTGCGGAGCGAGCTGGACCAGGCGGAGACGGCCGCACGGCCCGGTTCTCCGCTGGCTGCCGTCCACAGCGACTTCCTGCGGACGGTGCATGCGACGTCCGCCATCACGGTGCCACTCGGCCCCGAGCGGCAGATCACCGGCGCCCTGACGCTGGTGCGCACCGGCCCGGCGCACCCCTTCGACACCGAGGACATGGAGGTGGTGAGCGACATCGGCCGCCGGGTCGGTCTGGTCATCGACAACGCCCGCCGCTTCGGCCGCCAGCGCGCCGTCGCCGAGGCCATGCAGCGCAACCTGCTCGCCCCGCTGCCCCAGCCCGGCCGGCTGCGGCTGGCCGCCCGCTACCAGCCCGCCCCGGCCGGCTCCCAGGTCGGCGGCGACTGGTACGACGCGTTCGAGCTGAAGGACGGCACGCTCACGCTGGTCATCGGCGACGTCGTGGGCCACGACCTGACCGCGGCGGCCGGGATGGCGCAACTGCACGGCATCCTGCGCGCACTGGCCTGGGACCACACCGGGCCTCCCGGCGCCGTCGTCGACCGTCTCGACGACGCCATGCCCGCCATCACCACCGTCCCCATGGCCACCCTCGTCCTCGCCCGCGTCGAAGGCCACCCGCACACCGGTCCATGGACCCTGCGGTGGACGAGCGCCGGACACCCGCCGCCCCTCCTGCTGACCCCCGACGGACACGCGCGGTACCTCGAAGCCGGACAGGGACTGGTCCTCGGTGCCCCTCCAGGCACCGGCGAGGGCCGGCCGAACGCCACACAGTCCCTGCCGCCGGGCTCCACCCTGCTGCTCTACACCGACGGCCTGATCGAGATCCCCGGCAGCGACCTCGGCACCGGCCTGGACCGGCTGCGCCGCCACGCCCTCGCGCTCGCCCACGCACCGCTGGACACGCTGTGCGACCAATTGCTCGCCGGTATGCCGCCCGGCAGCACCGACGACGTGGCCCTCCTCGCCCTGCGTCTGCCGACGCCGTGACAGCGGACGGGCGCTCAGGCTCCGAGGATCAGTACACGCAACGGGCCGTGCGGGAACGGGGACGTCCGGGGCGCGTCGCCTTCGACGTACCGCCACCCCCAGGACTGCAGCGCCTCGGCGGTCCTGCTGTCGGAGGGGCTCACCAGCATCACGAAGAGGCGTCCGGAGGCGGCGGCGCGCAGCAGGCTTCCGGGAAGGTATCCGTCGAGGCCCTCCCACCAGGGCCCGTCGCCGCGTACGGGGAAGCCGTAGGCGCATCCGGTCAGCTCAGTGGTCTCCGCGATCACCAACTCGAATCCCGGCCGCCGTACGTCTGCCACCAGCCGTCGCAGAAAGGCGCTGCGGGCCTGGTTCCACGCCCACGGGCCACCGCCCGAGGTCTGCGCGTACAGGTCGCCCAGCTCTCCCATCCGGTCCTCGATCTGACCTCGGGTCAGCTCACGGACGCGTTCGCCCGCGCGGGGCGACGAGCCTCGCTCCGGCCCCGGCTGACGCAGCTTCCGCGTGCCCCGCCGGTCCGGGCCGACGTGCCTGCCGAGGGGCTCAGCGGTCGTCGGTGGAACCGGCACGTTCACGGTCATGGGACAAGCCCTGCCCCGGGCACGGGCGATCCGGCGGTGTCTCCACCGTACTGCCGACCGGGCATCCCCTGCGGTGGACGCTGTGGACGGGGTGGCGCCGAGAGCGGTGGGACGGGTACGGCGGGGCTGTCCGCTGCCGGCCCAGATCACACGGAGTACCGGGATCGCACGGAGCAACGGAGTACGGTGGACGTGCTGAGGGCATGTCGCACACCGGCTCCCGCGCCGGTCTCGTCCTCGGCGAGACACACTCGCCGGAAGACCCGCTGAACGGCTGGGTCTCCCGAGACAGGTCGCCACGATGGCCTCGGCCCCAGACCCCCTCAAGGCTCTCCCACAACGCCCCTCGGCGCCCGTTTCCTCCCGGCCCTCCCGTCCTCGCCCGAGCGGGCACCCCGGCGCCGCGCGGGGTCTCCCCGCCACCGGCCCGCGGCCGGAGCCCGACCCGCGCAGGACCGTGCTGCTGTTCTTCACCACTGGCGCAGTCGCCCCTTGGCGCAGCGGACCGCCGTACCCGCCCGGCTGACCGGCAGGACGCAACCGCGCTGAACACCGCCCTCGGCATCGCTGCGCTCCTCTTGCTCACCCGTCGGCGATGCGGCCGGGGACGCTTTCGGCCACGCCGCCGACGCCCCCGGACCACGCCAAGAAGCCGACCGTCACTAGGCGTTGAGGCCGAGTCGCCCGCCGGCCTCGACTGCCGTGCCCGATCCGAACCAGCCGCTCCACAAGCCCCCGAAGGAAACATCGTGACCACCACAGCACCACCGTCCCCGCCCACCCGCCCTCACCTGCGTCTGCGCCTCGCACCTGACAGCGCCCTGCCGCGCCGCCTCGACGGCGTGTGGTGGCCGCACTCCTACGACCTCCTGGCGGAGCTTCCGCAGTTGCTCACCGCGCTGCCGCGCGCCTGGGGCCACATCACCGGCGTCGCGGTGAACGGGGCGGCCTGGTCCGCGGCACCGGGCCGGATGCTCGTCTGCAACAAGGTCGTACAACTGCACAAGGCCGTCGCGCGGCGTGCCCCGGACACCGTCGTCCTGATCGCCCCCGGCCACGGCCGCCGGGACCTTCTGGTCGTGCCGCCCGACACCACCGAGGAGGACGCCGAGCCGCTCATGACCGCCGCGCTGAGCGCTCGCGCCTGACGCCGACGGGCTCGCCGGGCGCCGGCACCTCCGTCGGCGGTGACTTCGCCGATACGCGCAACCGCTCCGCCCGGCGATCCGCTCCGGGTGAGCCTGCCGTTCGCACGCATCAGGGTGAGGCGCACGGCGAACCAGGGCACCCCGGCCTCTGGGTCGGCGGGTTCAGCGTGGGAGGGGCACTCGTCCGGCTCCGGCGCGCTGTGCGGGAGTGCGACGTCCAGGGCTGGCTCGATTCAGGGAGCCGCGCTCCCGGTTCCGGTGTCGATGAGGATCTGTTCCGCCCGGGTGATGTTGTCGGCCCGGACCGCCTGGGCCATGGCAGCGTGCGCGGCCTCGGGTGTTGCGTTCGGCGGAACCACCAGCAACGAGAAGATGTCCTCGTCCCCCCGGGTGATCAGGACGGTTTCGTCACCGACCGCGAAGGAGTCGATGTGCACCACACGGTCGTCGACGACGATCCGCGTCGGGAGCCCTTCCCAGGCCACGGCATCCAGCCCCACTCGGGTGACGGGACCGAGGTGCTCGGCGAGGGCCCTCACGAGGGCGGGCAACTCGGCAGTGACGTCCCGGGACCGCGGCCGCCACGCCCCGTCGAGGACGCCCTCGCGCGACTGCGTCGTCTCCAGCCGGAGCAGTGCGCTCCCCGGCCGCACGTCGGAAAGATCGGCACTCGGCAGATACCGTGAACCAGGGGGTGTGTCGGAGTCGACCATGAGGAACCCGCCTGTCTTCGAGGTTCGGCGTGTCCGGTGAGCACAGGATAGAAAGGTGCTGTCACCACGTTACTCCGCGTGGCAGGTGAAAACCGAGGCGAGTCAGCCCCTCGCCCATCTCGGCGGCGGTGAAGTCGCGGCGGCCCTGACCCAGGATCATCTCTCCCGTCTGCTTGGCGGGGCCTCTGCGCGGGAGTGCGTGCCAGGCGCCGCGGGGCCGACTGATTGTGACGACCGGCCCGGATCCCGCGTCTGAAGGGCGGAGCAGGGAGGCCGGCACCGGGAGCTTTCCGTACGCCGCCTCTCCGTCGGCGTCGTTCCCGGTGCACCACCGCACCGGGCCACCGCACGGCGGTCCGGGGACAGGGACCGCGACATGGACGCGCCCACCGGAAGGCCCGCTTCGGCCGAGCCCTCCCCGCGCCGCCCCTCCGAAGCCCGCCCGGCTCGCTCGGAGGCCGTCGACCTTCCCGCCCGGTCCCGTGTGCGATGCGCGGTGGCCCCGCTCCGACGACCTGATGACCGAACTGCCCGTGCTCACCGACGCGTTCGACGCACAGTGCGGACGCGTGACGCGTGACGCCTCCCCCCGCGACACCTGGCCCGGGGCACCCTGCGACCTGCCCGTGACAGGCCACTCGGTGAAAGCCGGGTGGTTCGCATCCGAGGGGGGAGCCGCACACGATACGGCTGTACTCGTACGGCGTGGGGCGCTGGGGCATGCTGGTGATCCCACTCGAAACCGACTCGGCTCGGGCCGGCCGTCTGATGGCCGCCGCGGCCGACCCGGCCCTCCACCTCACCGCGAGCGACCTCATGGAGATCGTCATGCAGGAGCCCGCGGAAACACCCTCGGAAGGGCACGCCGACGTACGCATCGTCGCAGCCTCTCCCGAGGCCGCCCGTCGCGTCGCGGAGGTGCTCCCGCCGTTGCTTCGCAGCCACCGAGCAAGCAGCTGTCCCGCGGGCGCCGGGGGAGGAACGCGCCTCGAACTCGTCGTGGACACGACGCGGGCGGCGGAACCGGCACGGTCCTGGCTGGAGACCAGATGCTCCCCGGGGGAGGACCGCCGGCGGGAGTGAGGCGACGGCCGGGAGCGGTCCGCTCGGCCCGTCCGGGGAGTAGCGTGAGGTCATCGGGAGCATTTCGCGCACCGGCCCCGATACCGGTGTCGTTCCTGGTGAGCAACGACGCCGGACAACTGCCCACGCGCAGGAGGTCCGGAGACGGGCCCGCACGATGTCCGCGACCACCGACCATCCTCCGCTGAGCGCCATACCCTTCAGGGCCCCGACCGCACGCGTCGCCCTCGAACCCGTGAGCCCTTCCCCGGGACACGTCGAGCTGGACGGCGCCTGGTGGCCCCGCTCGCGTGACCTGGCACAAGAACTCCCCCCGCTGGCCGATGCACTGGAGCCGCTGTGGGGCCGCATCACCCGGATCGCCGTCAATCCCCGCTACTGGCCGATCCTCCCGCCCAGGATCTTCGCCAACGGCCATGTGGTGAAGGTCGGTTGGTTCACCTCGGAGCTGGATCCGCACAAGATCCTGCTGCTGTCCGGCACGGCGGGCCGCTGGGACCTCCTGGTGATTCCCCCGGAGACCGCCGACCCGTCGGCCGCCCGGCTGATGGCCTCCGCGCGCGCCGACACCGGCCCGCGTTCGACCGCGTCCGCCCTCATGGCGGCGGAACAGCCCGACGGCACCACCTCCCCGTACGAGGCCGGGGCCGGTCCGGCGGACCGGCCGGCGGCGGGCATGTGACGGCCGGCGCACCGCCCCGGCCTCAGTGCCCCGGTGACCTGGCGAGCCGCCCGGCAGCCTTGACAGGCCGGGTCGGACCCGACCGCCCGCGGTGGCCGACAGGAGCGGTTCCGCGGCCCCCCCTCGGCCGTGTCCGGCGGCACGACCAGCAGGTCCCGGTGCCCCCGCCCGGGGGCGAGCAGGACGACGGTGTGCGGGGCGGATGCCCTCGGTGTCCTGCGCAGTCACAGGGCCGGCGACCCGACAGGACGGCGCAGGGCCGTGAAGGGCAGGGGCCGACCGGGTCTGCGGAAACCGGAAGCAGGCCGTCGAGAAGGCGAAGAGCGCCCTCGGACGGCGACCCCCATCACAACGGAAGCGGTACACATGACGATGTACGACCAGACACGCGCCCAGCAACCCGCCGATCGGCCCCCGGGCCTCGCCGGGCGCCGCGCCTCGGGCCCGGAACCGCTGTTCCCGCCCGAAGAGCGAGACAAGATCGCCCGGCGCCTCGGACACGCCGTCAACACCTTCGCGGACACTCCGGGCGAGGCCCTGGAGGAGGCCGAGAGCGCCTTCGACGAAGCCACCGACGCGCTGGTGAACGCCCTCGCGGAACGGCGGCGCGTCCTGCGCGCAGGCTGGCAGGGCCTGGACCCCGAGACACAGTCCGCCGAACTCCGGCTCGCACTGCGGGAGTACCGGGAGATCACCGGGCGGCTGCTGCGCGCATGAACCGGGCGGCTGCTCCGCGCGCAAGCCGCCACAGGTCCGCCGGCGCAAGCGCCTTCCGACGGCCGCCGCCGGTCGCCCGATCCCCGGCGGCGGCCGTCCGAGACCCCCTGCGCGGCCGATTCCCCCTTCACGAGCGCGCCATCGGGAGCCGTGTGCCCCGCATCGGACCGTGCGACGGCATACGGGAGGTGGCCGCGCCGGTCTCGCGACGAGGGGAAGCAGGACGAGACGAGCACAGGAGCCGACCACAACGGCAACAAAAGCCGACTGCTCTGCAGAGGTTGCGAGTCGATCCTTGCCCTGGCGCTCGGGGCACAGGCAACCCAGAGGCTGCCGAACGGCGTGCGTTCCGGCGAAAACCCGTGCACGCCGGACTGCCGCAAGCCTAGGCGGGCTCGCCCCGGGTGAGAACCCTCGCCGCACACGAACACGAGCGCGCGAAGCCGTTGTTGCTCGCCGCGGCCGGGCGGCACTGCACCGTGCACGCCTACCGGGACGCTGCCGCGCTGACGCGGCGCGCACTCGCCATCTGGCCGGAGGAGGCGGATCCCGAAGGCCGGCTCACCGCGCTGGAGCGCTTGGCGGACTGTGCCGAGCTGTGCGGGGAGCTCGAATCGGCCGTGGCGGTGTGGACCGATATCGCGAGGCTTCGGCACTCCCGGTGTGAGAGCGCCCTCGCCGGGTCAGCGTTTCGGAGACTGGCCAATGCCGCCGGGCTGTTGGGCGACTGGCCCCGCGCAGTCACAGCACGTGAGAGCGCAGCCGGCTCATAGGCAGCGGCGGGCATGCGCGGTGAAGCGGCGGCGGAACGGCTCGCTCTGGCCGATCAGCTGAAATCGGCGGCGCTGCTCTCGAAAGGGCTGGACCAGGCCATGGCCGCAGCCGAGGACGCCGAGGCGGCGGGCCGTACGGATCTGAAGGCCCGTGCGCTGGCGATGCAAGGCTCGCTCTGCTCCGCCCTGGGAGACGGACGGCGAGGAGTCCAACTCGCGCGGTCCGGGCTCGAGCTCGCCCTCACCGTACAGCTGCCCGAAACGACCGGCGAGGCGTACTACGAGCTCGGAGAAGCCCTCGGATACGCGGCCGACTACCCAGCAGCCGCTGACGCCATCGACTCGGCGATCGAGCTGTGTCGGGCGCACGGTGTCACCGAGCTGGGACGGGTCTGCTTCACCTGCCTGTCACCGGTGGTGCGGCTCATGGGCGAGTGGGATCGCTCACTCGCCATCTGCGGAGAAGTCCTGGGCGACGATCACACGCCGCAGGTACTTCGCATGGTCGCGGAAGAGGAATCAGGGCTGATCACCGTGCTCCGCGGGGATCCACGGCACGCGAGGGGACCACTGCGACGCTCCGCCGCCTTCGGCCGCGGCAACGAGGTCTTCGGCATGGAGGTGGGCGCGACTTGGGGCCTGGCCATGGTCGCCGAACTGGACGACGACGGTACGGCCCCCCACACCGTGTCGGCCATGCTGGAGCGCTGCCTCCTGAAAAGGGAATGGCACTACGCGCTGCCGGCGCTCCGCTGGGCCGCCACCTTCCTGGCGGAGCAGGGCGACGGCGGCGGGCTGGCGCAATGCCACCGGGTGCTCGCCACCGCCGCGACACAGAACAGTTCCCCCAAGGTACTGGCGGCCCTCGCGCACGCAGGCGGTGAGCTGGCACTGGCCGACGGCGACACGGCCCAGGCCGCCGCACACTTCGGCCGGGCAGTCGACCTGCTGCGCGACGTCAAGGCGCCGTACGAGAGGGCACTCACCCAGCTGCGCCGGGGCGCCGCGTTGGCAGGCGAAGGTAATCGCGACGCCGCGGTCTCCACGGTGACGAGCGCCTACCGGACCGCGCGCCAGCTGGGAGCCAAGCCGCTGGCACGCACCTGCGCGACCAGGCTGGCCGAGATGGGAGAGCAGGTCGACCGGCGGCTGGGGCGCCTCGCCGCACGCGCGCTGGAGCCCCGCCGGTCTCACTCGCCGGGAGAAAGAGGTGCTGCACCTGCTTGCCGGCGGCCGGACCAACCGCCAGATCGCCCGAGAACTCTTCGTCAGCACACGCACGGTGGACATGCATGTACGCCACGTACTCGAAAAGCTCGACTGCTCGTCGCGAGCGGCGGCCGCCCGGCGGGCGGTGGAACTCGGCCTGACCGGTCCGGCCGACCGGACGGAGACCCTCGGGGGGCGGCTGCCGAAAGTACGGCAATAGCCGGCCACGAACACGGCAAGGCGACGCATGTTGTCTCCTTCGCCCCTGCCTAGCGTGGGTGCCAGGACGAAGAACATACGCCCCCGGGCTGGGAGGCAGCCATGGAGAAGCTGGCCATCGTGGTGCGGGATGACGCCTACGACAAGATGCTTACTCCGCTGACGTTCGCTTGGCTGTACGCGGAGAAGGGCGCGCAGGTCGACATGCTGTTCGTGCTCTGGGCGGTACGCGCGCTGACCAAGGAGGGCGCCGGTTCGGTGCAGATCGAAGGTCGGCACAGCGGTGCGGACGCCGACGCGCTGCGGCAGAAGATGATCGAGGATGGTGAGCCGACGGAGATCCTGGACTACCTCACCTTCCTCAAGGGCACCGGCCATGTAAACCTCTATGCCTGCCGTCTCGCCGCCGGCAGCTTCGGGGTCGACGAGTCGAACCTGATTCCGGAAGTGGCGGGCATTGTCGACGCCACGTGGTTCCTGGAGGAAAAGGCAATCCCCGCGGACCACTGCCAGTACTTCTGAAACCGAACAAGGCGCGGGCCTTTCTCCGGTGCTCGGCCCGCCCCCTGGGCGCCACCTCCACCGGGACGGACTTCAACACTGGTGGACGGAAGTGACGCTGGCTCAGCATTCCTGTCGTAGCGTGGCTCCCTGACGACGCCGTGCCCATAGCGTGCCCGTAAGAGCGGACAACCCCAAGCGCCATCGCTTCCCAAGCTGAGAGCGCGAGTTCGATTCTGGGCCAATTTGCCACCTCAGAGGTATTCACGCCGATCCGCGTCGGAGTGGGTTGTGCTCAGGCGGGCCGGGTGGGGGCCCGTAGTTCGATCTTGTATTCGCCCTGTGGGGAGGGCTCGGCGGTGAGGGTGCCGTCGAGCAGTTCGGCGCGTTCTCTCAGGCCGATCAGGCCATGCCGGGCGCTGGGCAGGGCGACGGACGGGCGGGTGGGGGCGGTGTTGGTGACGGTGACGCCGAAGTGCTGCGCGTCATGCCACAGGCGCACCTCTGCGCGGGCGCCCGGGGCGTGCTTGCGGACGTTCGTGAGGGCTTCTTGGACCGTGCGGTAGACGGTGCGTTGGGCGGTTGTGCTGATGCTGGGCGGGAGCTCCCCGGTCAGGGTGGTCTCGATGCCGCTGTTGGCGATCAGCTGCTGGAGGTCGGCGAGGGTGGGCTGCGGGGTGAGTTCGGTGTCCTTGCCGCCGGAGGCGCGCAGCAGGGTGACCATGTGGCGGAGTTCCTCGAGGGTGTCCACGTCCGGATCTCCCTCAGGACGGTCAGGCCGTCCACGTCCGGCATCCGGATGTCGAGGAGCACGACGTCCGGATGCTCGCGCCGGATCGCGTCGGCGGCCTGCGCTCCTTCCGCGGTCGCCACGACCTGGATGCCGTCGGAGGCGTTCAGGATCAGCTCGAACCCGGACCGCACCAGCGCCTCGTCGTCCACCACCACTACCCGGATCACCGGCGTTCCACCTCACACTCGTCACACTGTCTGCTCTGTCCAGCTTCTCGGCGAACCGTAGGCCCCTGCACCCCGCATCGGGACGTCCACGTTCTCGTACGGTGATCGCTCGCTGTCGACGGTACGTCCGGCCAGGCGCACGACGGTGCGGCCGCTGTGGACACCCGCCACCCGGCAGGGCGGTTCCAGCCGTTCGGGGGGAGCGCTCCGGCCCGTCGGCGGGCGGGTGGGCGAGGTCTGGCGGATGGTGTCGGCGGTTCTCGTGCGTTGGGATCGGTCCGTGGGCCCGACCGGGTCTGCCGGCCGCAGTCGATTTCCGAACCCGTCCGAGGATCACCCAGCCATGCTCGAGTTGTACCTTCGTCAGCCTGTCCGTGCCCTGCGCCGCTGTGCGGCGCAGCCCCATGTGCTGTTCGGGGGCGTGTACGGGGCGGTACTGGCCAGCTCCATGGTGGCCGCCCTGACGGAGCAGGGTGAGACGGCGCCCGCCGACCGGTTCAGCAGCGCCCAGTGGCTCCTGATCACGGCCGCCGCATCGGCCTTGGCGCACGGTTACGCACATCTGATCGCCCTGCGCGGCGACCGGACCCATCACGGTGTGCGCGCCGCGTTGCGGCTGTTGCTGTCCGAGTGGCCGTTGGTGGTGGCGACGGTGCCGACGGTGGTCCTGCTGCTCGGCGCGGGCTGGGGGTGGTGGCCCTCGGAGGGCGTCGAGTACGTGGCCTTCGCCGTGAACGTCGTGCTGCTGTTCGCCTGGGGCCTGATCGCGGCCCGCGCTGCCGGTCGCACGTGGAACTCCGCCTTGATGATCGGCACCGTGGACTCGTTGCTCGGGCTGGCGGTCGTGGTGGCCAACGCCGTCATCAAATAGGGCGGTTGGCCGTCCGGGCCCGCCGGCCGACCGGGCCGGCGCTGTTCCGCCGGTCGGCGGGGTGGTCCCGGCCGGTCGGCGGGGGCGTCACCGAAGCCTGCCGGATGGTCCGCCTCCTGACGGCACCGAAGGATTCTGCGTATGACGCAGATACCGCCGCCACAGGAGACATCGGCCCCGCAGGAGAACTCACCTCCACGGCCCCGAACCTCGTCCGAGTCCGCCGTGCGGGCCTCGCCCGGCCCCTCGATGGGACGCCTGGTCGGGCTGGATCTGGCCCGCGCGCTGGCGGTGTTCGGCATGTACATCGTGCACATCGCCCCGATGCCGTCAGCCGGGGACAACCTCGGCAGCTGGGTGTACTTCCTGGCCGAGGGACGCTCGTCGGCCCTGTTCGCCACCCTCGCCGGGTTCTCGCTGATGCTGATCGCCGGCCGCCTCGAGCCGAAGACCGGCCTGGCGGGCCGGCAGGCGAAGGCCCGGATCGCGATCCGCGCCGTGGTCCTGCTGGCGCTGGGCACCGTGCTGGCGATGGAGTACGGGGACATCATCATCCTCGCCTACTACGGCGTCTACTTCCTCCTCGCGCTGCTCCTGGTGCGACTGAGCGCCAAGACGCTGGCGATCATCGCGGCGGGGATCGCGCTCGTCATGCCGCAACTGGCGTTCGTTTTGAAGATGTGGCTGAGCGACTCCGTCCAGCAGAGCATCAACGCCTACGACCCGCTCGAGAAGCTCAGCACCGTGGGAGTACTCGATCTGCTGCTCACGGGCCTCTACCCGACGATCACGTGGATGGCGTTCGTGATCGCCGGCATGGCGCTGGCCCGCCTCGACCTGACCGCCGCCACCGTCCAGCGGCGCCTGGCGGCGCTCGGTGCAAGCCTCACCGTAGGCGCCTATGGCTTGGCCACGCTGCTGGGTGGCACGAGCGCGGTGTTGAGCTTCAGGGGAGGCGGAGGGCCGTCCAGCGGCTCCGGAGCGGGGTCCATGGGCAGCGGGTCCATGGGCAGCGAGTCCGGGGCAGGGTCCATGGGCAGCGGGTCCGGCGGGTCCGTGCAGTCGGCCTCGGACCTGCTGGGTGCCGTGTCGCACACCGGCACCACCCTCGACACCATCGGCTGCCTGGGTGTCGCGATCCTCGTGATCGTGGGCGCGACGGTGGCCATCGACCGCCTGCCGCGACTGCGCCGCCTGGCGAAACCGGTCATCGCCGTGGGCACCATGTCCCTGACGGCCTACGTCGGCCACTTCCTCGCACAGTCCGCGTGGCCCGCTTCCGGCGCCGGCACCACGAAGTCCTGGGTGCCCGTGCTCATGTACATCCTGGGGGCGATCGTGTTCGCCGCGATCTGGTCCCGCTTCTTCCGCCGCGGCCCCCTGGAGTACCTGCTCAACGCCGCCACCAAGCCCGCCAAGTACATCCGGTGAGGTCGTCCGGTCGGGGTGGCCCGCTTCGGTCGGGGTGACCCGCTTCCTGCCCATCCCGGCCTGGTCAGCCGTCCGAGGCCCGCAAGGGGATCACCCTTGCGGGCCTCGGCCGTGGTCCCTGGCCGGCTGATCTCAGCTCCGCCTGGCGCCAACCGGTCGGCCATGGGCGCGGTCCGGACAGCTGCGGGACATGCGTGGGCCTGGTGTCGGCGCGGCCCGCGGGCAAGGACCGGTGCGGGTCAGGACGCGGCGGCCGCCGGTGTGGCTGGGAGCTCAAAGGTCAAAAGGCGCCCGGCCTCGGACGCGGTGCGGTGGATGACCAGCCGTCCAGGGGAGCTCCACGAGCGAACGCCCCAGGCGAACGTGAACCGGCAGTCGGGACATCCGCCGAGTCCCGTCCGTGCGCGGCCGGGGGCTGCCCTGTGGGTGTCAGGCAGCGGCCTCTGAGGGCGTCGGTTCCTGACGGAGGATCTCCAGTGCTCGGTGGAGGGTGCTCTTGGGCCTCCGCTTTGCGTGCGCGCCACCACTCGGTCCTCAGGTTGATGCCCGGCCAGGTCGCCCGGATGCGCAGCAGGGCGTCGCGGCGCAGGCGTGTGTACCCCCCGAAATCCTCGAAATCCTCGCGTGCTGCGAACCGTTGGCCGGTGTGCCGGGCGCCGGCGGCGCCGAGTGGTTCGAGGACCGTGCGCGCGTGCTCAGGCATGGCGCTCGATGGCATGGAGGAGGTCCGCGAAGGTGGTGCAGGTCGCCGGCGTACCGGGGCGCGGAGTGGGCTGCCGGCCGATGCCCGTGCGCATCAGGTCGGGCGGGTGGCCGTCCGGCCTGCTCAGTGGGCCTGCTCGCCCTTGGCCATGAGCACAGGCTTGGGGACTCCCGGGTGCGGGACGGACTGGGCGGGCAGCGAACCGCCGCAGCCGGCTGCCCCCCGCCGCACGGCGGGGGGCAGCCGGTGGATGACGGCCGACGGCACCGGCGAGCCCACAGGTCAGGCCCGCCTCACCCGCGGGGGCGTCCCGCCGTGGTCAGGAGCTGTGTCGCCGCGAGCTGCGCGTACAGCTCGTCCTTGGCCACCAGTTCCTCATGAGTGCCGACCGCGCGGACCCTGCCCGCGTCCATGACGACGATGCGGTCGGCGTCCGTGACCGTCGACAGTCGGTGGGCCACCACCAGCACGGTCGTCTCGCGAGCCGTCTCGGCGATGACGTCCCTCAGTGCCAGCTCGTTGACGGCGTCGAGCTGCGAGGTCGCCTCGTCCAGGAGCAGCAGCCGGGGCCTGCGCAGCAGCGCGCGGGCGATCGCGACGCGCTGACGCTCGCCGCCGGACAGTTTCGTGCCGCGGTGCCCGACCGGGGTGTCCAGGCCGTGCGGGAGACGCTCGACGAGGGCGTCGAGCCTGGTCCGGGCGAGGACCTCGCGTATGTCGTCGTCGGTCGCGCCGGGCGCGGCGAAGACCAGATTCTCCCGCAGCGTGCCGGCCAGCACCGGCGCGTCCTGCTCGACGTACCCGATGACGGACCGCAGCTCGGGCAGCGGCCACTTGGTCACGTCCTTGCCGTCGACCAGGACACGGCCGCCGGTCGCTTCGTAGAACCGCTCGACGAGCGCGAAGACCGTCGACTTGCCCGCGCCCGAGGGGCCGACGAACGCCGTCATCCCGCCGCCCGGCACCTCGAAGTCCACCCGCTGGTGGATGTCCGGCAGCCGGGGCCCGTACCGGAAGGACACCTCCTCGAAGCGGACCGACGCCGGACGCGGCCGCACCGCCTTGGTCGCCGCGGGCCGCACCGACCGGTGCCGGTCCTGCGGCTCCGTCGCCAGGCCGTCCACCTGCGCGATCCGGGCGATCGCGGCCGCGCCCTCCTGGTAGTGGGACGCTGCCTCGACCAGCTGGTACACCGGCTCCATCAGGAAGAAGAGGTACAACAGGAACGCGATCAGCGTGGACACGGGCATGTCCCCGGACGCCACCCGCGCCCCGCCGACGGCGAGCACCGCGAGGAACGCGAGCTCGACGGCGAGGTTGTCGGCCGAACCCAGCACGGCCTCCCACTTCGCGCTGCGCACGCCGTGGCGCCACGCCCTGCGTGCCGCCGCCTCGACGCGAGCGGTCTCCCGCTCCTCGGCGCCGGACGCCTTCACCGTACGGAACGCACCGAAGACCCGCTCCAGGCCCGTGGACATCTCCCCGACAGCCGCCTGCGCACGCTCGGCGGCCTGCCCGATCTTCGGCAGCACCAGCACGGCAGCCACACCGACGACCGCGACCACGCCGAGCGTGACGCCCAGCAGGACGGCATCGAGGAACGCCATCACCACGACCGCCGCGACCAGTGTCACCGCCCCCGTCGCCGCGGAGACCACCGCCTGGGTGCTGACGGCCCGCAACAGCGTGGTGTCGGAGGTCACCCGCGACATCAGATCGCCCGGCTGCATCCGGTCCACCTCCGCGAGGCGCAGCCGCAGCAACCGTCCGATGAGGCTGCGGCGGGCGGCGAGCACCACCGACTCCGCCGTCCGTTCCAGCACATAGGCGCCGAACGCCTCGGCCACCATGCCCAGCAGGACCAGAACGGTCATGGCCAGCAGGATGGTGCCGATCGTGCCACCGGACGAGAGCCGGTCGACCAGCGCCTTCGTGGCCAGGGGCTGGAGCAGCCCGCCGGCGGCCCCGGCCAGCGCGCACAGCAGACCGAGCGCGACGGCCCACCGGTGCGGACGGACGTACCCGTACAGCGCCTTGAGCGTCTCGCGGGCGCGCGGGGATTCGGCACCCGTCGCCTGTGGGGCGGATGCGGTGTTCACAGGATTCCTTTTCTATGTGTTCGGCTTCTATGTGTTCGGCCGCGCACCGCGTCAGCGGCTTCGGGCATCGGCCCGCCGAGGGCCTTGGGGCACGGAGATCAGGCGTACGACGGCCAGAGAGAGGCCGCCCGCGAGGCGAAGAGGTGCACCCCTGCTTCGTAGGACTCAGGACGAACGACGAACAGGACACCGGCGCCCGCCATCAGCGTCAGGCAGAGAAGTTCCAGCAACCGGCCTCTGCCAGGCTCGACGGCGGTCTCGGGCTCCTTGTCACGAACGTGCTGTGTCATGCCTTCAGCCTGGACACCCGGCCGCTCGCCACCCATCCGGCGCCTGTCGGGTCCTCCCCCGCCGAGTGGCTGGAGAAGACCGGCCTGAGGTAGGACGGCCTGCGGTAGGAGGGGCACATCAACCCTGCATGGCCACGACCCGTGAGTCCGGCTCGTCGGTCCCCGGGTGCCGGGGCCGCCGGCAGCCGACGGGGGCGGGCCGGTCAGGGACCGGGCGATGACCACCGAGCCGCCGCCGTGGAGCAGCACACTGCCGAGCACCGTCAGGGTCATGGCGTGCGCGCCGACCATGAGCCGTTCTCGCCAGGTGAACTTCGAGCCGAGGAAGGCGAGCATGATCGGAAGGATGCGCACGACGGTGAGCGCGGCGACGCAGAGCACGATGGCGGACCAGTCGACGCCCTTGCCCAGGGCGAGCACCACGGCGTTGCCACTGGAAGTCCGAGGCGTGGGGAGCCGGGGCGCCCCGTCGGCGGACCGGCGCCTGCCTGACGTAGCGGAAGGCGATCCCGCACACGAACGAGGCTACGAAGCCATTGCCGTCCATCGCCGTGGTCACGGTGTAGGCGAGCAACGGTGTGACCAGCACGACGATCCGCCGGGACTGCTCCGTCATCCACTCCGCGCGGTCGGCCAGATTGATCAGCCACGCCACCAGCGCCCCGACCACGAAGCCGGCCACGAGGGCCTTCAACGCGAACGGCACGGCCGTGCCCAGGGCCTGCGCGGGCGTTCGGCTGACGGGGTTGGTGCCGACGAGGATCAGGGCGAACAGGAAGAGGGGCGAGACGATGCCGTCGTTGTAGCCGCGCTCCGCAATCAGCCCTCGAAGCTGCACCGCAAGCGATGTATCCCCAGGTCAGAAGCGGTGTCGCCGTTGAAGCGCCGTCGCTTCCCAAGCTGAGAGCGCGAGTTCGGTTCTCGTCACCGCTCCAGGATGAAACCCCAGGTCAGCGACCTGGGGTTTGTTGGTTGTCTAGTCCAATTTTAGAGGGAGTGCCCTCCGCGTGAACTCAGGGGGCTACTGCCCGTCGGCGACGACGTCCCAGTGCTCGATGATCTTTCCGTCGACCACGCGGAAGAGGTCCACGACGACGTAGTCGGAGCTGAAGACCCACACCAGGTCCCCGTCGGCCAGGGTGTTGCCGAACCGGGTCCCGCCGCCTCCGGTACTGCTGGGCGAGGGGGCGCCCTGCGTGTTCTGCTCGAAGAACTGCTTCAGCGGAGCCGTTCCGTTCGGGGCGATCGGGTTGTGCTGGTAGTACCGCGGATCCCAGCTCTTGTCGATCACGGTCGCGTCACCGTCGGAGAGCTTGCGGTACGCCTCGACCGCGAACTTCCGGTTCTTCTCCTCCTGTTCCTCGGACAGGGTCGGTTCCCCGTTCGGGTACCGGTGCACGTCGCTGAACAGCGAGTTCCCGCTGGCCGTCTTCGCCGGCACGGTCTGTGTGATGCCCCAGTGCTCGACCAGCTTGCCTTCGCTGACCCGGAACAGGTCGGCCTTGGCCTCGCCCGTCGCCTCGTTCTTCGGGGTGGCCGACGCGTGCCAGTGCACGGCCACCAGGTCACCGTCGGCGGCCACGTGCTTGACGGTCGCCACCGCGCCGGGAATCTTCGCCTTGACGTCCTTGAACTGCTTGACCTGTCCGTCGGCCCCGCCGGGCACCGACTTGTCGTGCTGCACGTAGTCGGTCGCGACGAGTTCCTTCACCACGTCGGTCTTGTCCTTGTTGAACGCCTCCGAGTACAGGCGCAGAACGAGCGCCTTGTTCCGCTCCTCGGAGGCCGACGACGAGCGGGCGGCGGACGTCGTCGACGGGGTGGCCGGGTCGTTGCCGGACGTGCTGCTGCAGGCGGTCGCGAAGCAGGCCAGGGCCACGGCAGCGAACCAGGGCAGGGTCTTGCGGTATCTCACTTCAGTCTCCTGTGTACGGTCAGTCCGGTTCTACTTGGGGGAGGTTCACCAGGGGTGCCGGTGGCGCGGATGGTGTTGGTGCCGCAGTGCACCTCGCCGCCGAAGGCGTGGTGGGTGCGCCAGTCGTCCAGGTAGCGCACCCGCATGCCGGCCTTGGCGTACGCCCGGGTCACCGCCTCGGCGAGGATGTCCTTGCCGCCGATGACCGGGCCCCACTGCTTGGGGGCGAGGTAGGTGGTGGGGGTCAGTACGACGCCGTTGACGGCGCCGGGGTGGTAGGCGCCGACCGGGCGGTCCTGCGCCGGGGCGGGACGCTGACCGGGCAAGCCGCCGAAGCTGCTGTCGTACATCGCCGGGATCCTCACGATCTCGGCGTCGGTGACGCCGGTCTCGCGCTTCAGCAGCGCCAGGTTCTCCTTGATCTTCCGGGCCGCGAAGGCGTTGGCCTTGAGCAACTGCCGGTCGGACAGGGCCTGGTCGATCGTGGGGACGCGGCCGTCGGCATAGGAGCGGGGGATGGAGAAGACCTTGGTGTGGCCGTACCCGTCGCGCTGTGCCTTGCGCAGCCGGGAGCCGTGCCGGCCGGTGATGATTCGGCCCGCCGGGTGGGACGTGCCGTTGTGGGTGTACGGCGGGATGGTCTCCAGGTTGCCGGTGGAGTTGATCTGGTCGTACCGCCCGGTGTTGATCTGTAACGCGCCCGCACCGGGGCCGCGCAGCTCGAAGACCTGCTTGCCCGGGTCGCGGTCCATCTGCGCGGAGCGGATCATCACGCGCAGGACGCGCGGCTTGCCGCCGGGGCCGGGCATGCTGACATAGCCGGGCTCGATGAAGTCCTGTGCCCAGATGTCCGAGCCGCCCTTGAACTTGTACGTCGGCCTGGTGATGCCGGCCCGCCGCACTTCCTCGGCCAACTCGTGCGCGAACTTCCGCCGGTTGGGGTCATCGCGGTTGCCGTCCACGACCAGCGCCTGCTCGGTGCGCTGCAGGTGGTGCTGGGGCAGGACCGGGGCGGCGCGCAGCATCACCTCGTCCGTGGAGGTGCGCTCGCCGTCCGTGACGGTGAACCGGACGGTGATCCTGCCGTCCCAGCCCTCCCGTATGACGTCCCGCCCGTCCAGGCCGAGTCGGAGCCCGGCGCGCAGTTCGGCGGCGGTGACGCGGGTGCCGGCGGTGACGTAGGTCCAGGTATCGCCGCGCTTGAGGAACAGCCGGACCTTGGACTTGCCCGCGCCGACCAGTCGGAGGCTGCCGGTGGCGGCGTCCGAGACGTTGCCGACCGGGACCGTGCGCAGCGGCGCCAGGTACTCGGGTGCCCCTACGACAGTGCCCTGGGCGTCGTTGCATGCCTGGAGCGGGGCGTTGGACAGCCAGCGACCGTCCGGCCTCCTCGTCTTGCAACGCCGCTGCTTGTCACCGATGTTGGGCAGGAAGATCGCGCCCCGCCCGCTGTTCCACATCGTCTTGCCCCGGACATCGGAATCCCCGGTGACATCGACCGCACCGTCTCGGTTCACATCGGCACGAATGTCCGCCTGTACGGCCCCCGTGCCGGCAGCCGTGGCCGCCGACACAGTGCCGGAGACGACCGCCAGGGCGATCGCCGACGCTGTCGCGGTCCTGGCCCTGACTTGGTCCATTCACGTACTCCTCATCGGTGGTGACCCGCACCGCCATCCCATCTCGACCCCATGAGGCATTCACTCCGTCGGCCCGCGGGACCACCCCCGCCGACAGGCCGGACTCCGGTCATCCGAAAGTTGCAGCCGTGACGGGCAGCGGAAGTCCTTCCAGGCCATGGCCTCGCCGCTGCCGGACGGCAACGAGCAGAACCGGTGCCCCCTGCGCGGTGACGGACTCATGGAAGGTGCTGATCCGGTACGAGCCCGCCGGGGCCTTCCAGGTCTTGCCGTCGTCGCGGTCACCCAGTCGTGCCGATGGTCACCCCACGCCCGTCCGCCTTCGGGTGCTGGCTTCATGAAGTCGACGGCGCCCGTCTCGAAGGTCGGGTTGTGCGGGTTCTTCGTCGGGGTGTTCGCGTCCGGGCCGGTAGCCGAGCTTGTCGTACGTACGGCCCACCGAGCGGCCCTTGATCGCGTCCAGTTGCTCGGCGGCCTGCTCGGTCTGTCCCGGCGCGGTCGCGATCATCATCGTGACGGTCTTGGCGTGCTGCACCTTGGCCTGCGCGAGGAGGTGGGCGTCGTTTGAACCGAGCTTGGCAGGGGTGGACTTGACGCCGGGGTCGGCCGTGGTGGTGGTGGCTGCGGCGAAGGCCGCGGGTAGGGGGGCGGTCGCGGCAAGCGCGGCGACGAGACCTGCGGCCACGGCGATACGGGCGACGTGTCTCGCGCCCGATGTCGGGGCCGGGTGGGGGGTGGTGGGCATGCGCGATCCCTGGTGCGGAAGGCACAAGAGATCTATTTTGTTGAGAGTTCACGTGTCGCATTCGCGACCCTGACACAGACATTCCACACACCATCGGGTTGCCCCAGGCGGCTGCGTCGTCCACCACCACCGATTTCACCCAGTCCGAGCCCGGCGGAAGTCACGCCGCCTCAGCATTCCTGTCGTAGCGTGGCTCCCTGACGAGCCGGTGTGCCCGGCACTTCAGCCATCGCGTGCCTTGAAGTCCCGCGCCAGCAGGCGCGGACCATCGTGTCCTTGAGCGTGGCGCCCGAGCGGGTTGCGGGGAGGAACACGGGGAGGACGACGGCCCGGACGCCCGCGTCGGACTCGGTCTCGCCAGGAGCACGCTTACCGTTGTGCCCTTGAGGAGGCGGTACGCCTTGGCGACGGTCGTTTTCGCTTTGGTGGTGCGGAGGCGCTCAGCCCGCCACTCGTCGGGAGGATGTGCAACCGGAGGAGGTGCTTGTACAAGTCACCGGTACGAACGGCCAGTTCCCGCTCCTCTGACCCACTTCTCGGCGTAGACACGGAAGTTGACCGCTACGGCGTCGGGAGCGCGCCAGTCACCGCGTGCGCTCGCCGTCAGATCCGAGGTACGACGCCGTCCAGCGGCCCGACCGGTACTGCCGCACGGCACCGAACCGGCGGCGTCTCCCCTTCTCGACCGCGCTCTCCGGGATGCGCACATGTCGGCCGACCTTCACCTACCGGACGCGCCGCTCCTCGATCAGCCGCCGAGGGAAGTGGGCGATCGTGCCGAGCAACTCGGCGACCTGGCCGACGGACAGGTAGCGGTCATTCATGCGGTGGGCTCTCCTTCCGTTTGCGCGACCACGGCGCGGTGGTGTCAGCCGAGGTCCCACCGCTGGTTGCTGCCGCCGTTGCAGTCCCACAGTTGGACCAGTGCGCCGCCGGCGGTGGAGGCACCGGTCACATCCAGGCACAGGCCTGACTGGACGCCGGTGATGGTGCCGTTGGAGTTGAGGTTCCATTGCTGGTTGGTGCCGCCGTTACAGTCCCAGATCGCGACTTTGGCGCCGGCCGCGGTGCCGGCCGCGTCGAGGCACTTCGCACCGCCGTAGACGGTGAGCTGCTTGGTTGACGTGCTGGTCCAGGTCTGGTTCGTGCCGCCGTTGCAGTCCCAGATCTGCGTCTGGGTGCCATTGGTCTGCGAAAAGCCGGGCACGTCCAGGCACTTGCCGGAACCGGTGGCGTGGATCGGACCTGTGGTGGTCCCGCCGCTCCCGCCGGAGCCGTCGAGCCCGAAGAAGGCGATGGCCCGGGCCGCCATACCACTGGCGGGCAGGCTGTGCCCGGCGCCTTGGATGCTGATCGCCTCGACCGGTGCCTGCGCGCTCGCGGAGCCGTAGCGGGTGCGGGTCCAGTCGGACTGCGGGGAGTCGGTGAAGACCGGGGTCTGGCTCACCCCGAGCACATTGGTCCACTGCTTGATCTCTTCACCGAAGTTCGCGTAGTACAGCGCGTCGTCCTCGGTGCCGTGCCACAGCTGCATCCGCGGCCGGGGGCCGGAGTACCCCGGGTAGGCGTTCCGCACGAGGTCGCCCCACTCCTGCGGGGTCTTGGTGATCTGGCCGGTGGCGCAGGCGCTGTTCCAGCCGGAGCCGTCGGTGGTGGCGAAGCAGCCGAACGGCACGCCCATGAACGCCGCACCGGCCTTGAACAGGTCGGGGTAGGTGCCGAGCAGGACATTGGTCGTCATCGCGCCGGACGAGGCGCCGGTGACGTAGACCCGGTCGGCGTCGGCGTTCATGTTCTGCACGGTGTACCGGACCATCGAGGCGATGCTCATGGGGTCACTGCCCCCGTCATGCTTGAGCGCCTGGGGCGAGGAGACGTCGAAGCACTGCCCGCTGACGTTCGCGTCCGGGTAGACGACGATGAACCCGTACCGGTCGGCCAGGCGGGCGAACTCCGTGTTGGAGTAGAAGGCGGGCCCCATGCCGGTGCAGTAGTGCACTGCCACCAGCACCGCCGGGCGTGCCGGGGTGTTGTCGGGCCGGTAGACGTACATCCGCAGGTTTCCGGGGTTGCTGCCGAAGTTGGTCACCTCGGTCAGTGACGCGGCCGACGCGGTGGTGGCCGAGGTGCCGGTCAGGACGAGCGCCGCGATCAGCGGCACGATCCCCGTCAGCAGGGCTACCAGTACATCTCTGACGCTTCTCTTCTTGGACTTCCGGGACATGACGCTGTCCTTTCTGGAATCCGGCACGGCGGTTGCTGTGGTCAAGGGCGCCCGAAGATCCTCAAGAAGAGGAAGCGACACCGGAAGGTGAAGCGCTTCGATACTGGACGTGTTACTGGGAGAACGAGAAGTACAGGGTTCGGCTGTAGTCGCCCGTCGCCGTGGTGGGGCCGCCGCTGGGGCCGAGTGCGGCCGGTGGGTCGAACTTGGTGCCCATCGCCGGGATGGCGTCGAGGAACGACAGGTCTCCCTTCGGGAAGGGCGGCGCGGTGTGGCGGGGGTCGGGTCCGAACCGGGGGGTGAAGAGGCGCAGGTAGAGGTCCTCGTCCTCGGAGACGACCGTGAGACGTCCGGCGCTGGTGTGCAGGGACGCCCAGCGGACGCCCGCGTGGTAGCCCTTGAACTCCGGGTACACCCAGCCGTCGGCACCGGTCGCGGTGTCGTTGTACTGCTTCGTCCAGACGTCCGTCGCGACGCCGCGCAGCCGGTTCTTCCACACCCTGTGGGGTCCGTGGCCGAGCCAGGTCACGCCGGTCACCTGTGATTCGGGATGGTCGAAGCCGACGCCGAAGAGGTCGTGCTCGCCGGTGAGGTGGTAGCGGTAGTGCAACTGGAGCCAGCCGCTGGGGTGCAGATGCCACCGGACGTGGCGCAGGACGCCGGAGTACTCGGCCTGCACCGTGTAGCCGTTGCCGTCGGGCCCGTGTGTCAGGCGGGTGAGGTCGGCCGTTCCGGTGGTGGGCAGCGGGCCGCGGGACAGCGCGAAGTCCCTCCCCCGGTGGGTGACGCCGGCCAGCATGCCCGTCGTGGCGTCGAGCGTGACCGTGGTGTGGCGGGATGCGAGCGTGAGCGTGTCGTCCGTGAGGCGGCCGCGTACGGCTGGTCCCGGGCCCGTCCGTACCAGCCGTCGGGCCTGGTCGGCGGCGGACGCGATGGTCCATATCCAGCGGCGGATCTCGCGGCCGTCGGCATCGGTGACGGTGAGCGCGATGGCGTCGGCGCGTCGCCAGCCGTACGGCAGGGGCAGGCGCAGCACTCCTTGCGCGCCGGGCTCGATGTCCGGCGCGGAGGCGGTGCCCTGGGCGCGCACCGAGTGGCCGTCCCTCCGCTGCGACGGGGTGCGGAAGTCCAGCAGCCGCCAAGTGAACCGGCACGTGCGGGTGTTGGTGAAGGCGTAGTGGTTGGTGAGGGCGATCCGTCCGTCGAAGTCGTCCGGCAGGGCGGAGGTGAACCGCTCCGGCTCGGCGAGTTGTACGGGAGACCAGATGTCCTTGATCGTGTAGAAGCTGGCCTCCTTCTCGCGGAAGGGGCCGAGGATGCCGTCGGGTGCGGCGTTGCCCGCCACGTCGATGGCGCCGCCGAGGTCGTCCCGCACGATGCCCTCGTCGACCAGTGCCCACAGGAAGCCTCCCGCGGAGAGCCGTTCACGGCCCATCAGCTTCCAGTAGTCGTCGAGGCCCGCGCCGGCGCCGCCGTCGTAGAGGCCGTGGAGGAACTCGGTGGGCATGAAGATGTCGCCCTGTTCCTGGAGGATGCGGCGCGTGCTGTCGTACGCCTCGTAGTGGTCGGTGTTGATGCCGCCGAAGTTCGCCCAGGGGTGGAGAACGGCTCGCTGCTGGGGGTCGTGGCGGGCGTAGTCGCCGTCGAGGGCGGTGTTCCAGCCGCCTTCGTTGCCGTTGCACCAGAACAGGATCGACGGGTGGTTGACGTCCCGGGTGACCATCGAGGCGACGAGGGGTCTGCCCGCTTCCTCGTCGTAGAACTTCTGCCAGCCGGCCAGTTCGTCGAGGACGTACAGCCCGATTTCGTCGGCGAGGTCGAGGAAGTGCGGGTCCGGCGGGTAGTGGGACATCCGGACCGCGTTCATGTTCATCTCCCGCATCAGGAGGATGTCCTTGCGGCTGATGCGCGCGCTGGTCGCCCGGCCGGACGTGGGCCAGATGGTGTGCCGGTTGGCTCCCTTGAGGAGGATCTTGACGCCGTTGACGTACACGCCGTCGCCGGGGCGCACTTCGACGGTGCGGAAGCCGAATCTCTCGTCGACGCGGTGGACGGTGCGGCGGTCGCCGGCGCGGAGCGCGACCTCGACGCGGTAGAGGTGCGGGGTCTCCGCCGTCCACTGCCGCGGGGAGTCGACAGCGGTCCTGAGGGTCACCGTCGTGTCGCCGGGAGCGACGGCCGCGGTGAACGGGGCGCCGACCGGGCGCCCGGCGAGGTCGGTGACCCGGGCGACGAGGCGGTCGGCGGAACCGGTACCCGACAGATGGGCGTCGATCCGCAGCGTGCCGTCGGCGCGGGCGTCGACGGCGATGCGCTCGATGTGCTGGAGCGGGAACGCCTCCAGGTGGACAGGGCGGTAGATGCCGCCGAAGTTCCAGTAGTCGCCGAGGCGTTCGGCCCGGTTGACGGAGTCGTCGGTGGACTCCTTGCTGACCGTGACCTCCAGGAGGTTGTCCTGGCCCGGACGCAGCCTTTCGGTCACCTCGTGCCGGAACCGGTAGAAGCCGCCGCGGTGGACGGGCCCGGCCGACTCGCCGTTGATCCACGCCTCGGTCTCGGTCATCGACCCTTCGAAGACGAGGAAGACGCGTCTGTCACGCCAGTGGGCGGGCGGCGTGAAGGTGTGCCGGTAGTGGCCTTTCTCCTCCGGGCGCAGATTCCAGCCGTAGTTGTACGTGCCGTATCCGTGGAACTCCCAGTTGGACGGAACCGGGATGCTGTCCCAACTGCCGCTGCGCCGACCGCTGGTGCACAGGAAGTCCCAGTCGACCGGGTGGTCGGCGTCCTCTCCGGACAGGTACAGGCGCTCGGTGCGCGTGGAGGCGTGCGCTGCGTCGGCCGTCTCGGCCTCGGCGGCCCGGGCCGAGCCCACGGGAAGGCCTCCGGCGACGGCCGTGCCGGCGGCGCCGAGGATCAGAACGCCACGGCGTGACAACTGCATGACATCTCCAGCCTTCAGGGAACCATCGGGGTCGGGAAGGGACCGGCGAGGACGTGCGTGCGGGTAGTCGGCGGGCCCGGGTCGGCACCCGGTTGTCGAAGCGCTTCCGCGCACAACAACGCAGATCAGAGCGGTCTGGGGGAGCGACGACGACCTTAGGAGTCGAATGAATCGAACACAAGAGGGCAGCAGAAGCCACAGGCGCCTCCGGAGGCACCGCAGCGCCGGGGCCATCGACCTCGTCGTCACCGGCGAGGCGCTCCGGCCCCGAAGCCGGCAAGTGAGCCAGGACCGAGCACCCCTCTTCACCAGGGAGTCGGTCTCCGGGCAAGGGCACACTTCGCCGGGAAGGCTGCGCGTTCGCGAACCGTCTCGGAACCCGTCATCCGACATGGCCGAGTCAAGCGCAAAGCCCCGTTTCGCGCAGGCGCCCCAGCCGACCTCCTTCGAAGCCGTGCCCACAGCGTGCCCATAAGGGCGGACAACCACGGTCACCAGTGGTGCCACGACGCCCCCGCGGCAGCGTCGCCACAGCGAATCCACGCAGGTCGGCAAACGGGTGGCCACCCGAGGGCCGTGGAGCAGTTCCCGCCTTCCACGCCTCAACTGCAGGTGGAGCGCTGCCGCGTCCTCGTCGATGTGCAAATGGGTTCGGTACTGCCATTCGGTGGTCACACCCAGTTCGCGCAGCCGGTGTGCAAGTGCCATGGCGGCGACCTTCCAACGGCGTTTGGCCTGAGGGATCCAGCCGGTGCTGGCGCCATTCGGTGCGTGGGCCAGGACGTCTGCCCGCGGCATGAGGAATGCGGCTGCGAAGCGGTGCGCTTCCGCCTCGGCCTGTGGGCTCACGCCGTGCGCCTCCAACAGGTGCACCACGTTCGGGTTCGGTGCGTTCCCAAGTCCCCAGCGGGCGCGCACCAAGGAGGCAGCTTCCTCCGCTGGGACGTCCGTGTCGACCGCCTCCCCTGGATGGGGAATCTCCCCCAGGGCCCAGATAAGCGGGGGCTGGCGAGGCCCGTACCCGACCTCATCGCCCACCGCGGCCCCGCTGATCGTGGCGCGGTTCACCAACGCCGAGCAGCAGCCAACGAGTTCGCCCACGGCCACGGCGTACGCCGCTGCCGCTACCGAGGGGAGGACAAGGCCACCTCCACCACCTCCTGACCGCCATCGCCGTGAACATCGAGCGCCTCAGCGGTCTGCCGGCAACCGGGAAAATCACCCCCGCCGCGGCTGCCAACCGCGATGGCCGCCGGCTCGGCAGCTGGTGGTGGACCATGGTCTTCGGTTCAGGCGGAGATGCCGGCTTCCGACCGCTGCGTGGTCTGCGTCGCGGTGGGGGCCGGAGGGGTCGTGCCGGGCCGGCGCAGGGTCAGGGCGATGGCCACACCGAGGAGGGTGAGGGCGCCGGCGGTGAACCCGGCGGTGCGCAGGCCAGGGACGAGGTTCGCGCCGGTGCCGGCGTGGGCGCCGGAGTTGGCGACGGCGACCAGGATCGCGAGGCCGACGGCGGAGCCGATCTGCTGGGTGGTGGAGGCCATGGCGGAGGCGATGCCCTGGTGGCGGGCGTCGACGCCGCTGGTGGCCGCGACGAACATCGCGGTCCAGGCGATGCCCTGGCCGAGGCTGAGCAGGATCGCGCCGGGCAGCAGGGCCGGGTAGCCGCCGTTCGGGGACATCCCCAGCGCCAGGACGGCCATGCCGGCGGCGCCCACGAGCAGACCGGTGGTGATCGTCGTGCGGGCGCCGGCCTTGCCGAGCAGCTTCTCGCTCAGCTTGGTGCCGACCATGCCCACCAGTGCCGAGGGCAGGAATGCCAGGCCGGTGGTCAGGGCGCTGTAGTGGAGCACGTTCTGCAGGTAGACGGTGAAGAAGTAGTACTGGGCGCCGAAGGTGCCCATGAAGACGAAGGTGATGCCCATCGCGGCGACCAGGCTGCGGTTGCGGAACAGGCGCAGCGGCATCAGGGGGTGCGCGGTGCCGGACTCGACGATCACGAGCAGGCCGATGAACAGCGCGCCGCTGAGGAGGGCGATGAGGGTCTCGGCGGATCCCCAGCCGGCCTCGAGGCCCTGCACGACGCCGAAGACGAGGGCGGTGAAGCCGATCGTGGCGGTCAGCGCGCCGGTCAGGTCGAAGCTGCGGCCCCGCTCAGCCGCGCGTCCTTCGTGATGATGGCGAAGGCTGCTGCGGCGGCGCCCAGGGCGAGGGGGACGTTGACGTAGAAGACGGGCTCCCAGCCGAGGTAGTTGGTCAGGATGCCGCCCAGCAGGGAGCCGAGCGCCAGACCGACGGCTCCGACGCCGCCCCAGATGGCGAGGGCCCGGTTGCGTTCGGTGCCCTCCTGGAAGGTGGTGGCGATCAGGGACAAGGTGGCGGGCAGCAGCAGGGCGCCGCCCAGGCCCTGGACCGCGCGGGCGGCCACCAGCAGCCCGGGGTCGGCGGCCCGGCCGCCCGGCAGCAGGAAGCCTCCGAAGGCGACCGCGTAGCCGCTGACGACCCACTGGAGGTCGTGGGCGTCGAAGCCGACCTCGCGGCCGATCTCGGGCAGCGAGCTATCAGAAGCGATTAGATAAGCGGTTGATCGCTTACTTTCGCAGGCGAAAAAGAGGGCCGCCCGGAGTGGGCGGCCCGGCGGAACGCTGCGGCTAGGCGCGCAGCGTGCGCGCCCAGGGGGCGTCGAGAGTGGTGGCGTCGATCGCGACCAGGACGTTGCTGAGCAGGCCGTCGGCGAAGTAGCGGCGGATCTGCTCGTCGGAGGCGCCGGAGACGGCGCGGACGTACTCGACCTGCTTGGCGTAGCAGGTGCGCACCGCGTCGCCGATGACCGGCTCACTCGCGCTGCACTGGGCGTGCATGAGGATCATGAGTACGTCCCGGTCGGCGATGACCTCGTCGTACGAGGTCGTCAGCGCCTTGAGGACCTCTTCCGGGTCGGTGCTCTGCACCGATGCGGCCGCCGCGGCGGCGCTCTCCCGCAGGCGGGCGGAGCAGTAGTCCACCAGGGCCGCGAACAGCGTCTCCTTGTCCTTGAACAGCCGGTACAAGTACCCCTGCGAGATGCCGGCCGCCTTGGCCACGTCCATCGTCGAGGTCCCGTAGTACCCGCGCTCGGCGAACGTCCTGATCGCCGTACGCATGACGGTGGCCCGGCGCTCCTCGGCAGTGGAACGCTGCCGTGTCCTCGTCTCCATGTGAGTAACCAAACTCTTTCAACGCTCGGGGCGTCAAGTCGCTGGACCATCTGCGGGGAGGGTGGGGCGCGGTGGCGGAGGCGGGCCGGCGCCCCCGCCCACTGCCGGAGAGTGACTGACGTACAGCCTCAGCCGTTGCTGAAGGCCGAGACCATGTCGGCCGGGCCGTCGCCGAGCGCCTCCATGCCCACCAGCGGGTTCCAGAAGTCGACGTAACGGCTGATCTTGCCGCCCTTCGTCTCCACCACCGAGATGTAGGTCTGGTTGTACGGCCGCCCCGTGCCCAGCGCAGTACCCCGGCTCTTGAACTCGGCGATCACCAGCGAGGGATCCACCGTCTCATGGAAGTGCAGGTCGACGAACTCCACCTTGAAGTGCTCGGGGAAGTTCTTCATGTACTCATACAGGCCCTCCTTGCCCACGGTCTTGGTGGGGAAGCCCTCGGGTGCGTAGGGGAACTCCAGCACTCCGTCCTCGGTGAACAGATCCACCCACTCCGGGATCCGTCCGGACGACAGGTAGTCCAGGTGGTTCTTGAACGCCTGCTGCGCACCGGCCCGGATGCCGTCGGTGTTCTGCGCGTCGGAAACCGTGTCGCTCATGACTGACCTTCTCTTTCAAGCGGTTGACCGCATAGACACTCATCACCGGTCGAAGTGAGCAGCGCGCGGGGTGACTAATCCAGGCGTCCCGGCCCGGGTCACGCCTACTTAGCGCCGGGCAAATCGGGATCTGACGGAGGAATTCCCCCTTCGGCGCCCGTACCCACTCGGTGACGATGGAAGTAATTAACCACTCGCATAAGAGGCTGTCAACCCGCGCACGTCGCGGCCGCGACCCTGCCCGCGGGCCGCTCGGACGGCACTAGTTGGTCGAGGTGGCGGTGGAGGCCGGGTCGGGTTCGCCCTCAGTGGCGGCTTCCCCGGGAGTCGGCGCCTCGATGGCGGGGGAAGCCGGTGCCGGAGACGGGGGCGGGCTTGTTGCGTGCGAGGGGGCGTCGGCGGGACGGACCGGACTGTCCGAATCGCTGTGCGTGACGGCGAACAGTGCGCAGGCAACGGCCGCAGCCAGCGCGGCTCATCGCCGGATCTCCATAAGCCGCCGGCGACGGGGAGGACGGGAGCGCGACTGAGAGGGGTGCTCGGTCATCGAGGTATCTCCAGTTGTCTGCCGAGAGCGTCCAGGGCCCGGCTGGCAGTTGACTTGACCGTCCCGTGGGAGACACCGAGGGTGTCGGCGATCTGGGCCTCGGTGAGATCCGACCAGTAGCGCAGGACCAGGACCTCGCGCCGCCGACGGGTGAGACGCTGCAACGCGTTGATGCAGAGCTGTTGGACGGTTGGATGTGAGCCGTCAGGAGGTGCGAGCGTCGTAGTTCTCGCGGTGTGCGAGGACCTCGGCCATGTGCGTCTGCGCCCAGTTTCTGAGCCCGCGCGTCATGTGGTGGAGCGAGAGACCGAGGTCGGTCAGCTCGTAGGAGACGGTGACAGGGACGGTTGGCGTCACGGTACGGGTGAGCAGACCATCGCGCTCCAGCGACCGTAGCGTCTGGGTCAGCATCTTCTGGCTGACCCCGGCCAGAAGCCGGGAGATCTCGGAGTAACGCATCGCCTTCGGAGCGTCTGCGTGTGCCGCACCGGGCCGGCCAGGGCCGTTGTCGCCGCCCAGCGCACACAGGATCAGGACGACCCACTTGTCCGAGATTCGGTCGAGCAGCTGCCGGCTGGGGCATGCTGCCAGGAACGCGTTGTACTCCACCTTGGCCTGAGCCCTCTTCTGGGCCGCCTTCATCGTCGTCACTGATCGCACCTCTCACCGATGGGCGGGTTACGCACTCCAAAGTGCCTACTTCCCGATGGGAAGTTTCTCTCCAATGCTGATGCAAGGAGGCAGCAGGCGCCACCACCCCGCCAGCGCACGACGAAAGGCAACAAGATGAGCACACCCTCCCTCGCTCTTCCCGGCGGCACCTGGACTTTGGACGAGCTGACCGTCACCCGGTTCGGCTACGGCGCCATGCAACTGGCCGGCCCGTGGGTCATGGGGCCGCCCGCCGATCGCGAGGGTGCCCTGGCCGTGCTGCGTGAAGCGGTCGACCTCGGTATCACCCACATCGACACCAGCGACGCCTACGGGCCGCGCGTCACCAACGAGTTGATCCGCGAGGCGCTGCACCCCTATCCCGAGTCGCTGCACATCGTGACCAAGGTGGGCGCGACCCGCGACGAACAGGGCGGCTGGCCTGTGGCCCGGCGACCCGAAGATCTGCGCCGCCAGGTCCACGACAACCTCAAGTCCCTCCGGCTCGACGTACTCGACCTGGTCAACCTCCGACTCGGCGACGCCGAGGGTCCCCAGCCCGGCTCGCTCGCCGAGGCGTTCGCCACGCTCGTCGAACTCCAGCAGCAGGGCCTGATCCGCCATCTCGGGGTCAGTAACGCCACCGAGGAGCAGGTCAGCGAGGCACAGAGCATCGCGCCGATCGTGTGCGTGCAGAACATGTACAACCTCGCCCACCGCCACGACGACAAGCTCATCGACCGGCTCGCCACCGACGGCGTCGCGTACGTGCCCTTCTTCCCCCTCGGGGGCTTTACCCCGCTTCAGTCCTCGGCGCTCTCGGCGGTCGCCGCTCGACTGGAGGCGACATCGATGTCCGTCGCACTGGCCTGGCTGCTGCAGCGATCACCGAACATCCTGCTCATCCCCGGCACGTCATCGACGGCACACCTGCGCGAGAACATCGCCGGCGCGGGACTCTCCCTCTCTCATGAGGACTTGACCGAGCTGGACGACATCAGCCACTGAATGCCTCAGCTCACCCGCGCCAGTGACCGGGCCGGGTGGGCGTCGAGGTCCGGTCGAGTCCGATCGGTGGTGCCGCCGCTGCACCGCCCGTGGGCACGTGTGGCGGCAAGACACCACCAAGGCGGCTGAACCACGGGCGAAGCTCTTGGCCGGATACTCCGCCGCGCAGCCCTGATCGCGCACAGCGCCGACCTCGCGGCCCGGATGGCCGGGGAACTCGGCAAGGACGCCGCCCCCTACCTCGATCTCTTCGAACGCATACGAGCGGCCCTCCAGAACGTCTACGTCACCTCCGACGGCAGGGTCAAGGGCGATACCCAGACCGCTTACGTCCTGGCGCTGTCGATGAACCTGCTGCCGGACGCGTCGCGGAAGGCCGCGGCCGACCGGCTGGTCGCTCTGGTCGAGGCCAGGGACTGGCACCTGTCGACAGGTTTCCTCGTACTCCCCGGCTGCTGCCTGTCCTGACCGACACGGGCCACACCGACATCGCCCACCGCCTGCCATGTTCACCTCGGTCTACGGCCCCGTCCCCACCCGTTGGCGGCAGCGGTCCGGCCGGTTCACGCTGACCTGCGCGGGGCCGTTTCCAGGGTGGCTCCGGAGCGGGTCGAGAGCTGTGTCCGGTGTGACGATGGCGGATCGCCAGGACGTCGGGGTCGACGTCCCGACGACGGAGGCCGGCCCGGCCGGCTCTTCGGGGCGAACCTCCGAGTGAACAAGAAGGGCCGAGGGGCGACTCCCCGGCACCCGGACTCCAGGCAGCCCAGGCCAAGCTCGCAGCGCGCCCTGGCCGGTCCTGTGTGAAAGTCCGAGGACATGGTCCGCCTGCTACCCGGTGGCCCCCTGACTCGTGGCAGGTTCGGGCGCGGGAACGATGTTTCCCGCCTCGTTGCAGCGGATGGTCCAGGGCGTCCCGAAGCCCTTCTCGTAGACCCGTACGTCCACGTCGGAAGGTTGTCTGCCGTCGGCGGCACGGGCGTTGGCCGCGGTGCAGATGATCTGGGTGAGCCCGAGGCCGCCACCGCCGGTCATGTTCGCGACGGGCACGGGGAGGTGCAGATCCACGGCGCCGTCGGCGGCCCGCGCGACCGGTCTCTTGTCCATCAGGGGGACCTCGGTGATCAGGCCGCGGGCGCGTTCGGCGGCGTCGGGGCCCTTGAGGAGCAGGTCGAGTGCCTGTTGCGGAGTTGTGGGGGCGTCGACCTCGCGGGTGGCGGGCTGGATGCCGTACGGGCCGACGAAGTAGAGCCGGGCATAGTGGGTCGCGGATCCCGGTTCGCGAAGGCCGGACGCCGGGCCGCCGGCTCGGACGGGGCCGGTGGAGCCGATGCCGCAGCCCGCCGACAGCACGCAGAAGAAGGCTATGAGACAGGTGAGTCGGCGCTTCATGGCCGGTCCTTCTGCCGGGGCGTGCGCGGGAGCGTGACGGTGAACACCGCGCCGCCGTCCGGGAGGTTGGCGGCGGTGAGGGTGCCGTGGTGCAGTCGTACGTTCTCCATCGCGATGGCCAGTCCCAGGCCGCTGCCCCCGGACCGGGCCCGCGCGGCGTCGGCCTTGTAGAAGCGGTCGAAGACATGCGGCAGGACCTCGTCGGGGATGCCGCGGCCGTCGTCGGCGACGTCGATCACGAGGGACTCCCGCGTGGCAGTGGCCCGGACGGTGACGGGAGCGGCGCCGTGGCGCAGCGCGTTGCCGATCAGGTTGGCGAGGACGACGTCGATGCGTCGCGCGTCGACCCGGATACGCGGATCGTCCTCGGGAAGCTCGGTGATCACCTCGTCCGGCTCGCGCCAGCCGCGCAGGTGGAGCGTCTTGTGGACGACGGTGCGCAGACTCACGTCGTCCAGGTGCAACACCGCTGCCCCCGCGTCGAAGCGGGAGATCTCCATCAGGTCCTCGACCATGCCGGCCAGCTTGCGGGTCTCGTCGCTGACGAGGAGGACCGCGTCGGCGGTGTCCGCGGGCAGCGTGCCGGAGCGGGCGTCCTCGTCGAGGGCGTCGGTGACGGCGGCCATCGCGGCGAGCGGAGTCCGCAGTTCGTGCGAGACGTCCGCGGCGAACCGGCGGGCGCCCGCCTCCATGCGGCGCAGTTTGGCGTCGTCCCGCTCCAGTGCGGCCGCCATGGTGTTGAACGTGCCGGTCAGCGTGGCGAGTTCGTCTTTGCCGACGACGTCCAGGCGCGTGTCCAGGGCGCCCGAGGTGATCTTCTCGGCGGCTGTGCGCAGCTGCCGTACGGGACGCAGCACCCGGCGGGCCGCGAACAGGGCGGGCACGACGGCGATGGCGAGTGCCGGTGCGGCGCCCGCCCAGGCCGCGGTGATCAGAGCGGAGATGTCGGCCCGTTCGCCGTCCAGCGGCACAACGGCGAACACGACCAGCCCCGAGGGTTTCCCCGCTTCCTTGCCCCGGTCGGTGTAGTTGACCGGCATGCCGATGTGCAGTCGGTGCCCGTCGGCATGCTCCACGCGCTCGTAGAAGGTGGCGTCGCCGCTCTTCGTCGCGTCGCGCAGGGCGCTGCTGACGTCGTCCGCGGTGCCGATGAGCGGCCCGCCGTCGCGGGAGACGGCTGTGTGCCGGCCGCGCGAAGCCGAGGCACGGTCCAGCTCGCGCGCGAAGACGCGCAGGTCGGTGTCGGTGGGGTTGTTCGGCAGGTCGGGGGCGAGCGAGTCGATCTGGAGCCGCAGGTCGTGGACGGCGCCATTCTGGGTGCGTTCCAGGATCGCGCCGCGGGCCTGCCGGAAGGTGAGCGTGGCGGTGATCAGCGCGCTGAGCGCGGCAACGAGGACAAAGGCCACGACCAGGCGCGGGCGCAGGCCGCGGGGCAGGGCGGGCTTCATGCGGGCAGCGGGCCGAAGCGGTAACCGAAGCCCCGCACCGTCTGGACGTACACCGGGCGGCGTTGATCGTCCTCGATCTTGGCGCGCAGCCGCATCACGCAGGCGTCGACCAGGCGGGCGTCCCCGTAGTAGCTGTGCTCCCAGATGTCCTCGAGCAGCTGCTGGCGGCCGAAGGTCCGGCCCGGGGCCGCACTGAGAAAGAGCAGCAGCTTCAACTCGGAGGGGGCGAGCGGGAGTTCTTCGCCGTGCTTGCGGACGATCAGCGCGTCCCGGTCGATGTCGAGATCGCCCAACCGGGTCGGCCCGGCGCCCGCGTCGGTGCCGGCCTGGGCCGGGGCGACGCGGCGCAGCACCGCGCGCATCCGGGCCTCGATGACCGCGGCGCCGGCGGGTTTGACGACGTAGTCGTCGGCGCCCGCCTCCAGGCCGATCACGACGTCGATGTCGTCGCCGCGCGCGGAGAGGACCACGATGGGAACCCGGCTGGTCTCGCGGATGCGGCGGCACACCTCCAGGCCGCTCATGCCGGGGAGCATCAGATCGAGGAGCACGAGATCGGGCTTGATGGCGACCAGGGCATCGAGGCCGTCCTCGCCGGTGCCGACCGCCTCGGTCTCGTGCCCGTTGCGGGACAGGCCCAGGACGACACCTCGGCGTACGGCCGGATCGTCCTCGATGAGCAGGACGCGGGGCATCTACGGGTCCTTTCTGCAGCGAGCATGACATTCCGGATCACCTGGGCTACCGCGTTGGTCGTCCACTGTACGGGCGAGCAGGAGGCGTGCTCTGCGCGCTGCTTGTCCGTTGGGGTCATCTCAGCCGGTCGACGTCGACCGTGCCCGCCCCGGGAACCGGTTCGGGCACCACGGCCCAGAGGACGGCTCCCGCCAGGGCCAGCGCGAGCACCGCGATCAGACCGCGGCTGCCCCGCGCCCAGCCCACCCGGAACCGCACCGGGTCCTCCACGAACCGCTTCGTCACCGCGGCGGCCACCAGCGAAACCGCGATCGCGACGACGGTCCCGCCCCACTCCCCGAGCGCCGACAGCCGCGGCAACAGCAGCAGGTAGACCGGCCAGTGCCACAGATACAGGCTGTACGACAGCTTTCCCAGGCCACGCGGCACGCGACTGCCCGCGATCCGTGCCGCCCACGTGCCCGGCACCCGGGCCATCAGGACGATCAGCACGGCCGCGGCCAGGGAGTGGACGAAGAGCCCGCCCTGGAAGAGCAAGGGCGCCTTCTCGCCCCCGGTCACCGCCCACGCCACCGCCAGTCCGCAGGCCAGGACCAGGCAGACCAGGTCAGCCGCGCGGCGCGGCATCCGGCACACGAGGTTGCGCACCGGCGCGGCGGCCGCGAGCGCCCCGAGCAGCAGGGCGGCGCCACGGGTGTCGGTGCCCTCGTAGGCGCGGGTGGTGTCCACGGCGGCGCCGAGCGAGACGGTCAGGGCGAGGGAGACCAGGGCACCCGCTCCGGCGAGCGAGGCCACGATCCGCTCACCGCACCGCCCCCGGGCGGCCACCGCTGCCACCAGCGGCCAGGCCAAGTAGAACTGCCACTCCACGCCGATGCTCCACAGGTGGGCGAAGACGCGGGTGTCGGAGGCGTTCCAGTAGCCGATCTGCTCGGTGATGTAGTGCCAGTTGACCGCTTGGGCCCCGACCCAGGGCAGGTCGTCGAGCGCGAAGCGCAGCTGCTCAGTGCTGCCCCACGCCCACGTGGCCGGCACGGTCACGACCACCACACAGACGAGAGCGGGCAGCAGGCGGCGGGCACGGCGGGCCCAGAACGCGGCCAGGGCGATCCGGCCGCGCCCCGTCGCCTCGCCGAGCAGCAGCCCGGTGATCAGGAACCCGGACAGCACGAAGAACAGGTCGACGCCGAGAAACCCGCCGGGCAGCCGCCCGGCGTGGAAGAGCAGCACGGCCGCGACCGCGAACCCGCGCAGCCCGTCGAGGGCGGCTATGTGCGCACGGCCCACCCCGCCGGGGCGCGCCGCACGGCGCCGGGCCGACACCGTGCGGTCGTCGTCCGCGGGCGCGGGCGCGGGCTCAGACAACGGAGCACTTCCACTCGGCGCATGAGCTCGGCCGGGATGCGAAGGCATGAAGTCGGCCGTTCCGTCACACGGCACAGCGGAGCTTGCCGTATCGCTCGTCGCCGGTCCAGGACTCCTGGGCCCAGGTGTCCACCGACGCCGGCGTGAAGCTCTCCTGCTTGCCGAGCTTGCCGGTGAACCACTTGGCGAAGGCGGCCGCCCCCTGCTGGCAGTTGTGGATCCCGTCCGGGGCACGCTGCGCCTTCGCCGCCGAGGCGTCGGTGCCCCACACCTGCGAGGCGTCGAAGAACGCCGCCGTGCCACCGCTCTTCCCGGCGACCTCCGCGGCTGTCTCGGGAGCGGTGCGCATCTGCGCCTCGTGCTGCTTGTAGAACCCGTCGATCCTGATGGGCGGGGGCGAGACGAACACCACCTCGGCCCCGGCGTTGCTGGCCGTGTCGACGACCCTCTCGTAGGCGGCCCGCTGCTGCTCCTGGCTTCCCCAGTCGTACGTCGTGACTTGGTAGGCGACCACGGTGGGACGGAACGACTCGATGTCCTTGGCCAGTCGCTTCCATGTGTCGCCGGCGATCATCTGCGTGATCTTCTCGCCGCTGTCGACGATCGTGCCCCCACCGTCCGAAGAGGAGTCCTTGAACTCCACTCCACTGGCCTTCAGGGCGGCGCCCAGAGCGGGAGCTTGCGCGCCCGCGATGGAGTCGCCGAGCCAGAGCACCTTCGTATCGGTGCTCGCCGTCGTCTTGCTCTTCCCCTCGTCCCTGGTACCGGTGCCCTTCTCACCGCAGCCGGCCAGGGTGAGGCCGAGCGCGGCGACCGCGGAGACCGCGGTGACCGCGCTCAGGGCGCTGCGGGCCGGGCGGTGAGGAGAACGGGAACGGGACTTGTGATGGCTGTTCATGCCCCCAGCGCAACAGCCTCCACGTGCCCGGCCGCCCGCCGTCATCGTTTGCTCATAGTCCGAACAAGGAGCACTCATGAAGGCCACCGGCCAAGATGCGGGGAGTCCGGCTCCGGGTGGTGAGTTCACCGATCAGCTCGGCCAACTGGCGTGATCGGATATGTGGTGAGCTTCCTGCTCGGGCTGAGGTTGGGCGGGTTCTATCCGATGTTGCGCCGGCGCCGATCCGGCACCAGCGAGAACCGCCCACCCACGTCGTGAAGCTCATGCGGCCCGGTCTGGCACGCCCGGCGGCTGCGACGCCTCGACGGAGTGCCACGAGGCGCCCGAGGACCTGGTCGGAGGCCGTCACACCTCGCCCATCGCGTCGCGTCCCAGCAATGACGCATGGGGCAGGCAGGCGACGGGGGAACACACCTGCCTGCCCCTCATGCGCGACCACCTGCTCGAAAACGGGGGCGAGCGGGCGCCGCGGGACCCCTGGGCCCTGGGTCCACCCCCTACAGCGCATCGGAGGAGAGGGCTGTCACACCAGAGAGCGCAGAGCGCCAGGAGGCGTCACGGGCGGACGGTGATGACCGTGGGTTCCGCACCTTCATGAAGGTGTGCGCACTCGTCGTCGCCATGATTCGGTCGCGTCGACAGCAGGCTTCCATTCCATCGGCAAATGTTCCCTCGGACGTGGAAATCTGAGTAAGTTCCTGAATAGGAAGCCATATTTGGGTCATCGCGGATGAGGGTGTAACGCGGTAGGGCCTGAAGGACGCAGGGATAGGCAGCAGCGGGGCGCCGAACCGGTCTGCATTTCAGCGTCCGGGGCGAGTGTGCCGACACGACACCGCGTCAGATCGGATTTGGTATGAGCAACATGGACCCGGCTCCCGGATATCAGACGCACCACCAACCCCCGGGGCCGGAGCGCTCCGTACGCCGACAGCCCACCTCACGGCGCACGGCGCTCACGGTCTGCACGATCGCCGACGTTGCGGCAGGGCTGCTGGGCCTGTGGATCCTGCTTTTCCTGCTCGATGCGAACCGGGCGAACGTATTCGTCGAGTTCGTACAGGGAACGGCGGACTTGCTGGCCTGGTGGTCGCAGGACATTTTCACAATGGACACAGAAGGCCTGCGCGTCATCCTCAACTACGGCCTCCCGGCCGTCATGTATTTGCTGATCGGTCATGGCATCGCCGCCCGGCTCAACCGAGCCTGACGGCAACCCGGCCCGCATACGGCGTGTGCCCTGCAGGCCGCACCGCCTTCGCGCAGACCACCGGTCAGCAGCATGCCCTGCTCAGCCGGGGTGAATGTTCTTGTTGCAGTGGAAGGTGTTGTCGGGGTCGTACTTGACCTTGACCTCGGTCAGTCGCCGAAAGACGTGCTCGCCGTACGCCTCTCGGACACGGCTGTCGCCGTCGTCGGAATCAAGGAAGTTGACGTAGACGCTGCCTGCGCGGTGCGGTCGAAGGGCCTGGAGGAACCGCCGCGCCCACGCGGTCTCGGCTGCGGCGTGCTCGTCCGACTCACCGGGCAGCCATGCGGCGTCGATGTTGATGTTGTGGGCCACGTCGCGGCCGGCGTAGGCGGTGGCGGTGCGGGTGGCTCGGGTGACGGCGCCGCCCATGTGGAACATCACCGCGTACGACCGGGGCGAGCCGGCGCGGTAGGCGTGGTCGGCGATGACGGAGACGGTGTGGTCGGACAGGTCGGCGAGGTCCGTGGACTTCCAGTGGTAGTGCCAGCCGTGGGGCGTGGTGTCGTCGGTGGCGCTCTGGTGGGCGGAGTACGGCTTGGGTGCGAGCAGATCCACCAGCGGCGTCCCCTGCCGTCGCAGGGTCTCCACCGCGCGCTCGCCGTCGGCGATCGGGCCGACGTGGCAGCAGACCACGGCGATGGCGGGCCGCCAGTGCAGCTCTTCGGGGATGACGGGCAGCGGGGGCACGGTTCCGAGCCTGACCACGGTGCCGAGTTCGTCGGGTGCCGCGGCGGCGAAGTCCCGGTAGAAGCGCAGGACTTCGGTGGTGTCCTCGGCCGCCCAGAAGACGGGTCCGGCCAGGACCGTCGGGCCGACGGGATGCAGCGCGAACCGGAACCGGGTGACGACGCCGAAGTTGCCGCCGCCACCGCGCAGTGCCCAGAACAGATCGGGGTGGTCGTCGGCGGACGCACGGAGGATGCCGCCGTCGGCGGTGACGACCTCGGCGGCCAGCAGGTTGTCGACGGCGAGCCCGTGTTTGCGCATGAGGAAGCCGATGCCGCCGCCGAGGGTCAGCCCGGCGACGCCGGTGTGGCTCACGATGCCGCCGGTGGTGGCCAGCCCGTGAGCCTGCGTCTCGTGGTCGACGTCGGCCCAGAGGGCACCGCCCTGGACCCAGGCCGTGCGGTCGGCGGGGTCGACGGACACCGCCCGCATCGCCGAGAGGTCGATGACGATCCCGTCGTCGCACACCGCGGTGCCGGCCACGTTGTGGCCACCGCCCCGCACAGCGATCTCCAGGTCGTGATCGCGGGCGAAACGCACGGCCGCGGCCACGTCGGCGGTCCCTCCGCATCGGGCGATCAGCCGGGGGCGCCGGTCCACGGCGCCGTTCCACACGGCTCGGGCGGTGTCGTAGTCGGCGTGGTCGCGGGTGATCAGCCGGCCTCGGAACCCGTCGATCTTCATGGCCCTCGCCTCCTCGTTCGGGTGGCCGACCTGCTCGGAGACCCCTCTCCCATCTCCTCGCGCATCGATCTCATCGCACCTCTTCAGGCCTCGGGTGTGAAGTCAGGAATCTGGACTTCAGGGGCCGGGGCGGGAGTGCGACACTGATGGCGTGCGGAGCTACGGCCAGTACTGCCCGATCGCCCGTGGTGCCGAGATCTTCGCCGAGCGCTGGACGCCGTTGATCATCCGCAACCTGTACCTGGGCTGCGGAAGCTTCGGCGAGATCCTTCAGGGCGCCCCCGGGCTCTCCCGCACCCTGCTCTCTCAGCGGCTCAAGCAGCTCGAACGCTTCGGCATCGTCAGGGCGGCACCCAAGCCCGACGGGCGCGGAAGCCACTACGAGCTCACGCCCGCGGGGCACGACCTGTTCAAGGTCTGCGTGTCACTCGGCGAGTGGGGTGCGGCCTGGCTCGAGATCGCCCCCGAGCACCTCGATCCCTTCGTGGCGCTGTGGTCGATGTGCAACATGCTCCGCCGAGACCGGCTCCCGGACCGGCGCGTCGTCATCCGCTTCGACTTCACCGGCCGCCCGCGCCCCGAGCGGTACTGGCTGCTGATCGACCACGGCGACACCGAGATCTGCAAGACGTACCCCGGCCTCGACGAGGACCTCTACATCACGGCGGAAGCCGAAGCCTTCGTCAAATGGCACGCCGGTCAGCAGACCTGGGCCGATGCCGTCCGGGACCGCCGCATCCAGCTCCACGGCCCCTCCTGGCTCGTACGAGCGTTCCCTACGTGGAACGCCCGCAGTGCCTTCGCCCACATCGAACCGGTCTCCCGAAGGACGGCGAGTCCGGCAGCCTGACTCTTCGCCCGACTCGCCGGCCCCGGCAGCAGATGGGTAGGTCTGCCGATGCGCGGTCGACGGTCGTGGAGCGAGCCTGATGCTGTCCTTCGAGGAGAGTCGAGGAGAGGAGCGGCAGCGATGGCACGCATCGGTGGAGGCGCCGTCGCCTCGGCGGAGCCCGTGGAATTCATTCGGGTCAACGGGGTGCGCATCGCGTACGAGTCGACCGGGGACGGGCCGGTTCCGCTCGTTCTCGTGCACGGCAGTTGGGGTTCGCACCACAACTGGGATCCGGTCGTACCCGGCCTGGTCCCCCATTTCCGTGTCGTCACCTACGACCGCCGGGGCCACAGCGCCAGCGAGCGCCTCCCCGGGCAGGGCAGTTTCGACGAGGACGTGGCCGACCTCGCCGCGCTGATCGAGGAGCTCGGAGCGGCCCCCGCATGGGTCGTCGGCAATTCGGCCGGCGCGGTCATCACACTGCAGCTGGCCGCGGCCCGCCCGGACGTGCTGCGCGGGATCGTCGTGCACGAGCCGCCACTGTGGTCCCTGCTCGCCCAGGGCAGTCCCGAGGCCGCCGCGTACGAGGCCGTCGGGCGCGGGCCGCTCGCGGAAGTGCTGCGCCGTATCTCCGCGGGCGACCACGCCGGTGCGGCGGAGTTGTTCGTGGACGCGGTGGCTCTTGGGCCCGGCAGCTGGGCGCGGATGCCCGAGGGCATGCGGCGGACGTTCGTCGAGAACGCCCCGACGTACCTCGACGAGGGGAACGACCCCGCCGTCGCAACCATCGACGAGACCGCGCTGGCCCGGTATCGCGGGCCGGTGCTGCTCACGTCCGGCGACCGGAGCCCGCCGCTGTTCCGGCCGGTGCTGACGCGGCTCGCGGAACTGTTGCCGCAGGCCGAGCACGTCGTCTACGCCGGTGCGGGCCACATTCCGCACGTGACGCATCCGGCGGCGTTCGTGCAGGAGGTCGTGGCGTTCATGTCCCGGCCGTACAGCGGGGCCGATCCGGGGGCACGGACATGAACAGCGTGCGCAAGGGCCGCGCCGCCGCCGACCGGTTCGACGTCCGGGCACCCGACGGGACCACGATCGTGGTCTGGGTCGAGGGCGAGGGACCGGCGTTGGTGATGGTGCACGGATCGCTGCAGGACCACACCATTTCGTCCGCCCTGGTGGGCGAGCTCCGTACAGGCATCACCACGTTCGCCATGGACCGTCGCGGCTTCGGCGCGAGCGGCGACGGCGCCACGTATGCGATCGAGCGGGAGTTCGAGGACGTCGCCGCCGTGGTCGACACGGTTGCCGCGCAGGTCGGCGGCCCGGTCGCCGTGTGGGGCCACTCCTACGGGGCGAGCCTTGCGATGGGCGGTGCGACGCTCACGGGGAACATCAGCCACCTGCTGTTGTACGAGCCCAGCCTCGGGCTCGCCTACCCCGAGGGCTGGATCGAGGAGGTCGAGAAGGCACTCGCCGACGGCGACGACGAGGCGGCCATCGTCCTGGTGCTCCGCGACGTCCTCGAATTCACCGACGACCAGATCCGTGCCATGCGGTCCGGCCCGGAGTGGGCCCGCCGCGTGGCCGTGGCACCGACCGTGGCACGGGAGGCACGTGCCGAGGAGGGCTGGGTGTACCGGCCGGGCCGGTTCGAGGGGATCACGGCGCGCACGCTGCTGCTGTCCGGTACGCAGAGCCCACCGGCCCTCGAGCAGGCCACCGAGAAGGCAGCGGCGGCGATCCCCGGTGCCCGGATCCGCCTCCTCGACGGTCACGCGCACATCGCCCACCGAACCGACCCCGCCATGGTGGCGGCCGTCGTACGGGAGTTCCTCGCATCGTGACCGCACGCATGGTGACCGCACGATCCGGTACGGCGGCTCAGCCCCGCAGGAGGTCGTGCTCCATGGCGAACAGGGCGGCGGCCGCGCGAGTGGAGTTGCCGATCTTGCCGTAGATGTGCTGGACGTGGTGCTCGGCGGTACGGCGCGAGATCACGAGCCCGCTCGCGATCTCCTTGTTCGACAGGCCGCGGGCCAGCAGACGCAGGACGTCGACCTCCCGGTCCGTGAGCCCGGCGGGCCGGTTCGGCCGTACCGGTGACGGCGCCTGCCCGGCGGCATCGACGACGGCCCGCACGCAGTCGGGATCGAGACGACCGGCCGCGGCCTCCTCGGCCAGCAGGTCGGCGGCCCGGGCCGGGCTGCGTGCGGGCCTGTGAGGGCGGTCCTGGGTGGCCGCCTGGAGGGTGTCGGCGGCCGCGAGGAGCCGGGCGGTCATGGGGATCCCGGCAGCCGACAGCCCATGGTGGTAGCCGCTGCCGTCCAGTCGTTCGTGATGCAGACCCGCGATGCGCCCCAGCGGTTCGAGGACGTGCGAGCAGGCCAGGATCCGCTCCGTGTGGTAGGGGTGCAGCCGGATCTGCTCGCGTTCCGTACGAGTCACGGGGCCGGGCTTGTCCCAGATCCCGCTGGGGACGCCGACCCGCCCCAGGTCGTGCAGGAGGGCGGCGCGCCGCAGGTCCTCGACCTCGCGTTGCGCCAGCCCGAGCGAGCGGGCGGCTCCTTCGGCCAGCTCGGCGACTCCCGCCGAGTGCCCCAGCAGGTAGGTCGCCTTGAGATCGACCATGTCCGCGAAGGCGCGCGCCACATGGTCGAGCCCGCCCCCGCTGATGTACCTCACGGGCGGCGGCTCGGCTTCCAGGACCGCCTCCCACGGATCCACGGCGTCGATCTCGCGCAGCAGGGCGCTACCGCGGCGCCCGAAGACGTCGACGACCGACGGGTCGAACCATCCACCGGCCCGTCGCTCGACCATCTCCATGGCTGCCTCCGGCCCGCCTTTGAGGTGGAACAGCAGTGCCTGGTTGGCCACTTCGCTGATCCGTGCCGGGAGCACGATCTCGTCCTTGGCCAGCCCCTGCGGCAGCCCTTTGCCGTCCCACCGCTCGAACTGCTGGTACAGACAGTCCCGGACCTCCCGGTCGAGCCCGAGCCGGCAGGCGAGCAGTGAACCCGCCTCACAGATGGACTGGAAGATTGTTTTCCCGTGCTGGAGGTTGCCCACCACGGCCCGGGTGACCAGGCGCGGACGGTGCACGCCCGTGCCCCGGCCAGTGCCGAGCGTCAGGGCGAGCATCTCCCGGACGTCGCCGAAGTCCGCGGGTTCGGCGGCCGGCCGTGACGCCAGCTCGTCGCCCCCGTACAGGCGGGCCTCGACGGCCGCAGTGGCCGTACAGCCGAGGTGGCGCAGCAGTGAGGCGAGGTAGACGCCACGTACCTGCCCGTCGGGCAGGTCGAGGGCGCGGGCCAGACCGGTTGCCAGCAGGCACGACCGGATCGCCGTCTCCGGCGGTCGCCCCATGCCGAGATCGGTGGCCACCGACAGGGCGGCCAGCAGATCCATCAGCCGTAGCCGGTCCCGCATGGTCACTCCCCAGCCGTACGCGATGTCCATTCTCTCGCGCGTGCACCAGCGACGCCCAGCACGAACCAGCCGCGCTACGAATCACCCGGGAGCGAAGCGGGGCGGAGAGGCTCGCGCTCCCCTCACTCCGCGATGCCATGAGCCGACCGGGAGGAAGGCTGAGGTCTTCGGCGGAACAGGACGGCTCAAGAGCAAGGGTCGGTGGGCCGAAAGGGCAGGGACGCTCCGACAGCCGTTGTACGCAGGCCGGCATCACGCTGCCGCAAGGGCATCGCACGACTCTCACGCCTGTTCGTCGCGGCATCCGGCAAGTACATCGCGCTGACCATGCCGGGGCCGGACGGCTGCGACGACGGGGAGGGCGACCTGCACGTCACCCAGCCGCGGCGCCGGTGCCTTCGGCGGACCGGCTCGGTGTTGGGGCCGTCCCGATGGTGTTCGGGGCGGGTGCGGCGGGAGTGAGTTCGCGGGGAGGTCGTCGACGCCGATGTGTGGCAGGGCGTTCGACAGCGCCGCCATCCACTGGGTATGGCCGAAGCGTCTGCCCTCGATCATGCCGACCGATCCCGTTGGAGGCGGGGAGGGCGGCGGTCCACCGTACGGTGTCGTACTCAGGCCACCGCGTTCAGCAGGTCGGCCAGCACGTCGGGCCGTTCCAGGGCGATGAAGTGGCCGGCCTTCGGCACCTGGGTGAAGTCGGCGGCCGGAAGCAGCCCCTTGTTGGCCTGCCGGTCCGAGGGGCGGGACCAGTCCTTCTCGCCGTAGACGAGGTGGACGGGAGCCTTGACCTCGGGGTAGCGCGAGCGGGCCGCGATGAGGCTGGGCAGGCTCTGGTACACGGCTCGGGCGACGGTCGGGTAGCCGGGGCGGGCGCCCACCTGGAGGAGCTCGTCCACGTAGTCCTCCCGCAGTGCGCTCTTGTCGCCGAGCCCGCCCCGCAGGATCTTGCCGAGGGCGGGCTTGGGCTCCACCCCGGCGATCACCGGCCCCACTCCGGGGGTGAGGACACCGCTGACCACCACGCGGGCGAGGAGGCTGGAGCGGGCGATTCCGCCGGGGAAGTCGTATGTGTTCACCGCGACGACGCGCCGTACCCGCTCCGGCAGATCGGCCGCGGTGGTCAGGGCGAGCACCGCCCCCATGGACTCCCCCACCAACGTCACGTCGTGGAGGTCGAGTTCGGTCAGGAGCCGCTTTACGCCCGCGCGCATCGCCGGCTCGTCGTACGACGCCCCGGGCACGATCTCGGAGTAGCCCATCCCGGGCAGGTCGAGGGCGTACACGGTGTACCGGTCCGCGATCAGCGGGACGAGGTGGCGGAAGTGCTCGGCCTGGGTGCGCACGGTGTGCAGCAGGACCAGGGGAGCGCCGGTGCCCGCCTTGAGGTAGCGCAGCGTTCCCTCGCGGCCGTCAAGTCCGGTGCGCGGGGCGATGGTGTGGCTGGTGGTCCCCGGAATGCGGATCGTGGGACGTGACTCGTGGCTGGGCATCTCGCCGACTCCTCGGGTGTGAAGGGGTTACTTCGCCAGCTGGGCGTACAGCCCCGCCAGGTCGCCGGCCAGGCCCGTCTTGACCTGCCGCGAGATGTCGTCGGCGAGCACCTCGTACGCACCCGTCTCGATGCCGTCGAGGGCGAGGGCGGCCACGTCCCGGGGGTCGGACTTGGGTGCGTCGACGTCCGCCGCCAGGTCCGTGTCGACGTAGCCGACGTGCAGTCCGGTGACGGCGATGCCGCGCGGCTGCAGCTCCAGGCGCAGGGAGTTGGTCTGCGACCACAGGGCGGCCTTGGAGGCGCTGTAGGAGCCGCCGAGGGCCAGCCAGGAGAGCACGGAGTGCACGTTGAGGAGGTGGCCGCCGCCGTTGCGCTCGATGACCGGCACGAAGGCCCGGGTGAGAAGGAGCGGGCCGTAGAAGTTGGTCTCGAACTCCCGGCGCACGTCGTCGACCGGGGAGTCGAGGAAGGACGCGCCGACCGCGGCACCCGCATGGTTGATCAGTACGGTGACGTCCCCCGCCTGCGCTGCGGCGGCCGCCACGGAGGCCGGGTCGGTGACCTCCAGCGCGACCGGGACCGCATCCGGGTGCGTCACGGTGTGCGGGTCGCGGGCGGTGGCGTAGACCTTGCCGGCGCCGCGCGTGTACAGCTCCTCCACCAGCGCCTTGCCTATGCCGCGGCTGCCGCCGGTGACGAAGACTTTTGCGCCCTTCAAAACGGTCATGACTGCCTCCGCAGAGTGAGAAACCGATCGGTTTCCAGCTAGCGTAAACCGATCGGTTTCCACGCGCAAGCCGACGGGGAAACCGATCGGTTTCTATTTCGGTCCGCCTCGGGTTAACCTCGCGGTATGACCACCGAAGTGAAACCGAGCCCCAGGGAGCGGCTGCTGGAGGCGGCGGCCACGCTCACCTATCGAGACGGCGTGAGCATCGGCGTCGAGGCGCTGTGCAAGGCGGCGGGGGTGTCGAAGCGCTCCATGTACCAGCTCTTCGAGAGCAAGGACGAACTCCTGGCGGCAAGCCTGAAGGAGCGCGCCTCCGCCTATGTGGCGACCCTCCTGCCCGCGGCGGACGACGGCCGGTCACCCCGCGAGCGGATCCTGCATGCCTTCGAGCAGGTGGAATCGCAGGCGGGGGCGCCCGAGTTCCGCGGCTGCCGGTACCTGGCCGTGCAGATCGAGCTCAAGGACCAGAGTCACCCCGCGAGCCGGGTCGCCCATCAGGTCAAGGCGAATCTGACGGCCTTCTTCCGCGCCGAGGCCGAGCAGGGCGGGGCGGGCGATCCCGATCTGCTGGCCCGGCAGCTCAGCCTGGTCTTCGACGGCGCGAGCGCCCGCGCGGGGATTCAGGCCGACAACCTGACGGGGCTCGTCGCACCCACCGTGACCACCCTGCTCGACACGGCAGGCGTACGCTGACGCGTCCCCGCATCTGCAGCAAGAGCGTTTCGAGGCGCGTCGAGATCATCTGCGCGTAGGCGTCCGCCATCACCTGCATCACCTGCACGGCCCGCTCGGCGCGAAGAGATACGACTGACTGCGCACGCCTCTCCTGCGCACTGATCCCGCCCATGACGCCACCCCCTGCTTGGGCTTGCGCATGGAAACCGATCGGTTTACGGTAGCGGAAACCGATCGGTTTCGAGTGAGTGAGGGAGTCCATGATGACGACAGACCGGCCGGTGGCACTCGTGACAGGTGCGTCATCCGGCATCGGGAAGGAAACCGCGCTCGCCCTGGTCGCAGCGGGTTTCGACGTGGTCGGCACCGGCCGCGACACCTCACGCGTCACCCCGCTCGGCGGTGTGACGTTCCTCGACCTCGACGTGGTCAGCGACACCTCGGTCACCGCCGCGGTTCAGGAGGTGAGCGAGCGGTTCGGGCGGATAGACGTCCTGGTCAACAACGCGGGCGTCGGCTCGATGGGCGCGGCGGAGGAGACCTCCGTCGAGCAAGCCCGGTCCGTCTTCGACACCAACGTCTTCGGGGTCATGCGCATGGTGAACGAGGTGCTGCCGCACATGCGCGCTCAGCGACGCGGGCGCGTCATCAACATCTCGTCCGTGCTCGGGTTCCTGCCCCAGCCCTACATGGCCGCCTACGCCGCCTCCAAGCACGCGATCGAGGGCTACACCGAGTCCCTGGACCACGAGATCCGTGACCACGGCGTCCGGGCGCTCATCGTCGAACCCGCCTACACCCGGACCGGATTCGAGGCCAACAGTGCCAAGCCCGACACCCCCCTGCACATGTACGCGCAGCAGCGGCAGACCGTCGACCGCGTGATGGCGCAGGCGGTCAGGGGCGGCGACGACCCCGGCGTCGTCGCCAAGGCGATCGTCGCGGCGGCCACCGACCCGAAGCCGAAGCCGCGCTACACCGCAGGACCCTTGGCCGGACGCGCACGCGTACTGCGCCGCCTCGCTCCCGCCGGGGTCTTCGACAAGCAGATCCGCAGGATGAACCAGCTGGCCGGCTGACGCGCAGGCGCCGCCCGGGGTTTTCGAACCCCACCCCACTCCCGCCACCCCACCAGACAGAGGACACCTTGATGCCAGAGCGCAATCCCATCCTGATCACCGGTGCCGCCGGCGAGATCGGTGGTGTGAGCCGGACGATGGTCGACATGCTGCTTGGACAAGGGCACCGGGTACGGGCGTTCGTACGCCAGGACGACGAACGCGCGCACTCGCTCCGCCGGGCCGGCGCCGAGGTCTTCGTCGGTGACCTGCTCACCATCGCCGACGTGACGGCCGCACTGAAGGGGGTGCGGCGCATCTACTTCAGCATGAGCCTGTCGCCGTACTACACCGACGCCGTGAGCCTGATGGCCGCGGCGGCGCGGGCCCAGGGCGACATCGAGGTGTTCGTCAACATCTCCGAGTACGAGCAGTCGTTCATGACGTTCGACAGGATGACCGCGCCGGAGGCGGAGCGGCGCGCGTGGCTCGGCGGACTCGTCGCCGACTGGTCGCCGCAGCAACGGGCCCACTGGGTCGCCGAGCGGGTGCTGGAGTGGTCCGGCGTCCCGACCGTCAACGTGCGGGCGGCCTTCTTCGTCGAGAACCCCATCCTGACCTGGCTGGCCCTGGGCTCACTGGCCGACGGTGAACTGCGCCTGCCCTTCGGTGACCACCGGCTCGCGCCCATCGCCGGTTACGACGTCGCGGAACTGTGCGCGAAGATCCTCGCCGACCCGGCGCCGCACCTCTCCAAGTCCTACGCGCTCACCGGTCCGGAGCTCAAGGACATGCACGGGATCGCGGAGGACTTCGCGGCCGTGCTGGGGCGCCCGGTCACGTATGTTCCCGAAGACATCGAAACCTGGAACGAGACCTACGTGGACACCGGCATGTCCGCGTACCCGCACATCGCGGAGCATCTGAAGACCCTGACCCGGATCATCGGCCGCGGAGGATACGGCGGCATCACCGACGAGCTGGAAACCCTGCTCGGACGCCCGCCGAAGACCGTGCGGTGGGCGCTGGAGAACCATCCGCGCATCCGGAGGACGACAACCGCCTGAGCATCTGAGCGGTCCGCGGCACCGGACGTCGCGTACCGGATACGTCCGCAGGCCGTCACGGCCCCACGACCAGGGCGCGGCATCGCGTCGAACCGGGTGCGTCCTTGGAGTCGGCCGCCACGGGGCGCCATCCCCAGGAACGCAGTGCCCGAAGGGTCACGGTGTCGCGGCGGTCCACCAGCATGACGCCGAGCACGGCGGGATGGTCGGTGAGTCCGGCGGAGTGGTCGGCGAGCAGTCGGCGCTGCAGGCGCCGGGCAAGGTTCCAGGCACGGGCCTGGTTCTGGGTGCGCACCTCGGAATGAACCACGAGCCCGGCGATCGCGAAGAGCCTCCCGCAGGCGGCGAGACTGCGCAGGTCCCGCGGGAGATACCGGTCCAGACCTCGCCACCAGGGCCCGTGCGCTCGTATCGGAAAGCCGTACGCGCATCCCGTCAGTACGACGTCCACCCCGGCCGCTTCCCGGAGCACGCCCCTCTCCGCGACCAGCAGGGCGAAACCCGGCCGTTGCACCTCGACGGCAAGTCGGCGCAGGAAGAGCTCGCGGTCCTGGTTCCACGCCCGCGGACCGCCTCCGGAGGTCTGCGCGTACAGGTCGCCCAGTTCCCGCAGCCGGTCCTCGATCTGCCATCGGGACAGGGGGCGGATACGTTCCCCTTCCAGAGGCGACGGCCCCTGTCGACCCCTCTGATCGGGCCCGTTGACGGTCATGAGGCGTGTCCTGCCCTGGGGCCGGACGGGACCGGCCCGGCGTCGTCGTCCGCCGAGAACGGCACCGACGCGGGAGCCGGCGCACGAAGAACCCTCGGCCATTTCACCGTACTCCCGCCCACGTACGACCGGGGCGGCTCGGGCGTACGGTGGAACTACCGGAGGCGACGGCAGTGGAGAGCGGTGACGTCCATGCGATCGATGTCCGAGCGCTCCGACGACGTCGACAGCACCCCCGAGGTCCGGTGGACCCCGCCCGTGGGCGAGGGGCTCGCCGAGGTACGCGTCGTCGCGACGGACCCCGCCACGGCGCAACGGGTCGTGCATGCCCTGCGCCAGGTGTTCGCGTCCGACGAACCCCGCAGCTATCCCACCGGCCCGGACGGGCGCGGCACCCTGCTCCACCTGACGGTCGACACCCGCCACGCCGCCGACGCCCCGCCCGCGCCCTCGCCCTGGCTGGACAGCAGCCGTTCCCAGGCCCAGCGCACACACACCGACGAGCCCGGCTGACGGACCGGGCCAGGAGTAGCGTGGGACATGAGTCCGGTACGTCGGCTCCGGGCCCCGTCGGCCCATGGTCGTGAGCCGCTGCCGGAACCCGCACAGGCAGGTGAGCACAGTGCCCGGTACCGATCCCCCGCCCGCGTCGGGGCTCCTTCCGGACGGCGTCCACCAGTCCGTACGCCCCGGGACGGCCCTTCTGCGGTTGGAAACGACACATGACCGCCGAGGAGTCCTCGACGGTGCCTGGTGGCCGCGCTCCCGTGATGTCGCCGCAGAGCTGCCCGGCCTGGTCAACGCGCTGACCGAGCACCTCGGAACCGTCACCCGGGTCGGGCTGGACTCCGCCGCCTGGGACGGGCTGCCGACGCGCCTGGTCGTCGACGGCCGGGTCGTGCACATCGACGCGTCGTCCGTGGGCGACGACACCGTCCTGGTCACCCGCGGCGGTCAGGACCTCTTCTCCCTGCTCGTCGTACCGCCGGACACGCCGCCCGGCGCGGCGCGGGCAGCGATGGGCCAGGCGGTGCGTGCCGACAACCTCAAAGGGGCCGGGCAGATCCTCGTGGACACCGGTGCCGAGCCGTCCTCGTCCCCCTCCGCCGGCGGGTCCACGGCGCCGTCATGATCCGTGCGGCCGATGTCCGGGCTGCCCGCCGGGCAGGAGGAGACGACCTTCCGCTACCGCGACATGGCGTACCGGCTTCCTGCTGCTCCTGCTCGTGGCCGTCGTCCTCGGAGTCATCGCCGATGTGGCGTTCGTCGCGGTAGCGGTGTCACGGCGTGTCGCCGACGCCCCGTGCGGCCCGTGCGGACCGTTCGGCCCGGCCTGCGCGGCAGGCGAAAGATTGTCACGGCGAGGACACTCTCCGGACCCGCCGGAGTTAGGGTTGTCGCACGAGGCAGACGGTGCCGGCCCCTTCGGAGCACGGGTGCCGCGCACGGCCGGGCCCCTCGCCGCATCCCGACAACGAAGGTGCCATGCCCGCTGAGAACGCCCCCGTCGCCGGGAACCTCGACGACGACGACTACCCCGCCTACACCATGGGCCGGGCCGCCGCCGTCCTCGGCATCACCCCGGCCTTCCTGCGCGCCGTCGGCGAGGCCGAGCTGATCACTCCGCTGCGTTCGGAGGGCGGCCACCGCCGGTACTCCCGCCGCCAGTTGCGCAGGGCAGCCCGCGCCCGCGAACTCGTCGACCAGGGCACCCCCATCGAGGCCGCGTGCCGCATCATCTCCCTCGAGGACCAGCTCGACGACGCCCTGCGCCTGAACCGGGAAATGCGCCGGAAGCTGGACGAGGGCGGCGCGGATATCTAGTCCCGCGGCTACAGAAACACGGAAGGCGGCGGAATGAGAATTTCCACTCGATCCCGAAAATCCGTGACCTCTTCCACCGATCCTGTGTTAACGTGATACCCGTTGCAGTTTTGGTTGGCGGAGATTTAATTCTTTGCAAAGCTTTCCGGATCTTTCCGGAGGGGCGATCACAGCGGCGACTCGGATCCGTAAAGTGCGGAGTCCGACACTGCCCCCAAAGGGAGATTCAATATGGCATCTGGCATCGTGAAGTGGTTCAACGCGGAAAAGGGCTTCGGCTTCATCGAGCAGGAGGGCGGCGGCCCGGACGTCTTCGCCCACTACTCGAACATCGCCACCCAGGGCTTCCGCGAGCTTCAGGAAGGCCAGAAGGTTACCTTCGACGTCACGCAGGGCCAGAAGGGCCCGCAGGCCGAGAACATCGTTCCTGCCTGACGCTGACGCGAAACGTTCGACCAAGGCCCGCACTCTTGGGGTGCGGGCCTTTTCGTTTTCTTTTTCGGCTCATTCTTGCGAATCCTCGTTCGGCCTCCCCCGCTGGACGGAATTCCTCGATACGCCGCATCGAGGAAGGTTCCTCCATGAACCGCACCCGTCGTACCGGCGGTGGTTCCGGTCGCTTCCGTACCGGCGGAAGCTCCGCGCGCTCGGCAGGCAGAAACCGCGTTCCGGGGGCACGCTCCGCGGCGCGCCCACAGGAGTTCACCCTGCCGGTCACCCGCACGGTGCCGCTGCCGGCGGTCGGCACGTTCGCCGAACTGGACATGCCCGAACGTCTGCTGACCGCGCTCCGCGCCGAGGGCGTGACCGTGCCCTTCCCGATCCAGGCGGCCACACTGCCGAACGCGCTGGCCGGACGGGACGTGCTCGGCCGGGGGCGCACCGGCTCTGGCAAGACGCTCGCCTTCGGCCTGCCCGTGCTGGCCCGGCTGGACGGGCAGCGGGCCCGGCCCCGGCAGCCGCTCGCTCTCGTCCTCGTACCCACCCGGGAACTGGCCCAGCAGGTCACCGACGCGCTCGCCCCCTATGCGCGCGCCCTGCGTCTGCGGCTCGCCACCGTGGTGGGCGGCATGGCCATCGGCCGCCAGGCGAGTGCGCTGCGCGGCGGAGCCGAGGTCGTCATCGCGACGCCCGGGCGCCTCAGGGACCTCATCGAACGGGACGACTGCCGGCTGGACCAGGTCGCCGTCACCGTCCTGGACGAAGCCGACCAGATGGCCGACATGGGGTTCATGCCGCAGGTGACCGCACTCCTCGACCAAGTGGGGCCGGGCGGCCAGCGGTTGCTGTTCTCGGCCACCCTGGACCGCAACATCGACCTCCTGGTACGCCGCTACCTCCACGACCCCGTGGTCCACTCGGTCGACCCGTCCGCCGGCTCCGTCAGCACCATGGAGCACCATCTGCTGCACGTGCACGACGGCGACAAGCACGCCACCGCGACCGAGATCGCCGCACGCGACGGGCGAGTGATCATGTTCCTGGACACCAAGCACGCGGCCAACCGACTGGCCAGGCACCTGCTGTCCGTCGGCGTGCGCGCCTCGGCCCTCCACGGAGGCAAGTCCCAGCCGCAGCGCACCCGGACGCTCGCCCAGTTCAAGGACGGCCATGTCACGGTCCTGGTGGCCACCAACGTCGCCGCCCGCGGGATCCACGTCGACGACCTCGACCTCGTCGTGAACGTCGACCCGCCCGGCGATCACAAGGACTACCTGCACCGCGGTGGCCGTACCGCCCGCGCCGGCGAGTCCGGCACCGTCGTCACCCTCGTCCTGCCGCACCAGCGTCGCGCGGTGGACCGTCTGATGGCCGACGCCGGCATCACACCGCGTTCGGTCCGGGTCCGTCCGGGCGAGGCCGAGCTGCACCGCATCACCGGCGCCCGGCCCCCCTCCGGCGTGCCCGTCATCCTCACCGCACCGGTCACCGAGCAGAGCGAGCACACGGGCCCCGCCGGCCGGAGCCGGAGGAAACGGGGTACCGGCCGCGGCAGAAACGGACGCACCACCGCCCGAACGCGCCGCTCCACGCCGAGGAACACCCCCTAGCCAGGCACCGGGACTCGCTCCCGGCGGCCGGGCGGGCCTTCGCCCGTCCGGCCCGCCCCGAGGAAGAGGAGAAGCCCTTGACGTCCCTTTCGCCTGCGCCGCGCACGCGGCAGGCCGAGAGCGCCGACGGCACCGGTCTGACCGCCCGTGATGCCATGCACGCCCCCGGGCCCCAGGTGGACGACCACATGACCGTCGACGTGGCGCTGTCCGTGCTCATCAGTGCCCGCGTCCCGCATCTGCTCCTCCAGGACGCGGACGGGCGGTGTGCGGGGCTGGTCACCCGGGCGCAGCTGTCCGCGCATCGTGGCGGCTCGCGGTACGGCGACCGGACGCGGCTGCGGGACATCCCGCTCGACCGCGGACCGTTCACCTCTTCCATGGCCGTACTCGACGAGGCGGAAGTCGCCATGCGGGTCCGGACCCTGGACGTTTCCCCCGTGATCGACGAGCACGGCTACGCCCTGGGCGTCCTCGCTCTCCCCTGTTGACCGCCGTCGCACGGCCGGTCCCTGAGGTGTCCGGTGTTTCTCCCCCAACTCTGTGGAGGCATCCATGCGTTGTGTCATCGCCCGTTTCCCCTTCGACCTGACCAAGAGCGAGGTCGAGCAGTCGATGAGCGGCATCGCTCCCGAACCTGTCACCGGCGTGTCCGTGACCATCGACCACCGCGTCTACCCCGTGATGCAGGTCGGGGAAGTGATCACCAGGCAGAACCGCCGCGACTTCACCACGGGAGAGATGTTCCGGGCACTGACCCGGCTCGGCTTCACCTGCCACGACGCGCGTCCGGTCACGCCACCCCGGGACGCGCGAGCCGACGAGGGTGCGCTGGGCTGGTGACGCGCTGGTCCCCGCTGCGCACCGACACCGGTCGCCGGCCCGTTTCGGGCCCTTGGGCTTCGAAGAGCGCCGGCCGGTGGCCTCGACGTGCGCTGGTGCGACCTCTCCCCCGCCGGCCGTAAAGCCCCGCTGGGGACGGAGCCGCGGTGCGGCGTGGTGTCGGGAGCGGCCTCAGGCCATGGCCAGGACGGCCGAGACCAAGGCCCGCAGGCAGACGCGCTCGGCTTCCTCGTCCGGCAGGGAGAGGTGCTGCATCGTCAGTCCGTCGAAGCCGGCCAGGAAGAACCTCGCGACCGTCTCAGCGGGCCGGCCGAGCTGGTGACCGGTGCGTTCGGCGGCCTGGTCGACCAGCTTCGTCGTCACCGCCAGGACCTCGCTGTAGTGGCTGTGAAGAGCCTCCTTCAGGTGTGGCGTACGCATGGCGAACATGCTCAGCTCGGTGAGCAGTTGATGCGAGGCGGGCTGCTCGAGCACGGTACGCCAGAGCGCTTCGGCGAGCGTGACGATGGTTTCCTCGAAGCTCGCGTCCGCGGGCGCGGCCTGTGTCACCTGGGCGATCAGGTCGTGCGTGAGCTGTTCCATGACGGCCCGGTACAGCTCCTCCTTCGTGCCGAAGGTGTAGTGCACGGTCGCCTGGGCCACACCGAGCTCGGTGGCGATGGCGCGGGTACTGCCGGCGGCGACGCCCTCCCTGGCCATGAGGGCGATGGCCGCCTTGATCAGTTGGGGGCGGCGCTCCGCCGCGGACACATGAGCCATGACACGATCCTATCCGACTCAGTCTGTCGAACAGGTCGCTCGACAAGGCCCAGGGCCGCCGCCTGTCAGAGGGCGATCCTCGATGGAGGGGCTCGATCTCCCTGACGGTCCGGACCGAGTCGGGCTCGAACGGGCCCCGTCACCGCGTCACGGACGCCCCGTACACCGCGGCCATCGCCGGAACCGAGGCGGCGGTCGCGGAGGTGCCCCAGGTCGAAGCCGTCACAGGCCCGGGCCTCTCCGCGGCTGTCCCGGCCGACCGGAGCACGGCGATCGTGCGGGTGCGGTACTCGGTGCGGCGGGCCGAGGTACGCCCTCGTCCCTGGACGTGATCGAACGGGCGGCCGAGGCGGCCGAGACGAGCGGGCTCAGGACTTCGGCCGGCGGCAGTGCCTGCGGCAGCGACGGCGTGCACACAGGGGTCCGTCATCCGGCCCCTGCCGAAGCGGTGGGTGATCGAGCGGACCACGTCGGCGAACCGGCCGCGCTCCGTTACGGGGTCGTGCCGGTCGGGTGGTGATTCGCCACCCACCAGGCGGCGACCCGGGCACGGGAGCGGAATCCGAGCTTGGCCAGGATGTGCTCGATATGGCGGTCCACCGTGCGCGGTGACAGGTCGAGCGCCGAGGCGATCTGCCGGTTGCTCATGCCCTCGGCCACCAGGGCGGCCACCTCCTTCTCCCGGGGGGTCAGGGGACGCGAGGGGGCAGCTGCGGCGCTCCGCCCGGCGTCGGCCGACGCCGTCAGGGCCAATTCGACCGCACAGGCCGGACTGTCGTACCGACTGCCCTCCGTGACGGCCTTCTCGAACGCCGCCGGGCCGAGGGCCTCCACGGTTTCCTTCTCGAAGTGGGTCTGGAAGTGGGACATATGAGGGCCGAACGCGCCAATGGATGTGCCGATGACCCGCCACAGGGCACGGGCCGCGCCCTGCAGACGGGCCGCCATCCGGTGGTCGCCGCAGGAGCCGGTGATCCAGGCGAGGAGGCCCACCAGCATCGCGCTTCCTATGGGGTCGTTGAAGCTCCGCTGAATCTCCAGCCCGGCCCGCGTCATCCGGACGGCGTCGTCGCTGTCGCCCCGTATCCAGGCGTCGAAGCCCAGTGCCCACAGTGCGTAGGCGCGGCACAGCCGCTCCCCGTGTGCCTCCGCCACAGCCACCGCCTGTGTACCGGTCTGCGCGGCGCCCGGGTCTCCGAGCTGCGCTTTGGCGACGGCCAGCAGAAAGAGCCAGAACACCGTCGCGCGTGTCTCGTTCAGCGCGTCCAGTTGGTCCACGGCCTGCTCGCACAGGGCCACGGCCGCCTCCGGACTCCCCCGGAACAGCGCCGACATGGCGCGGAATCCCATGACCAGCGCCCGCGCCCGCTGATCGTCCAGTTGATCGCTCAGCGTCCCGGCCTCGTCGAGCCACCGGTCGGCCACTGCCGGATCGCCTTGCAGGAGCGCCGCCCAGGCAGCCGCCACCAGGGCGTTCGCCCGCGTCCGGGTGGGTTCGGGCGAGGCTGCGAGCAGCCGGCCGAGCCAGCGGCGTCCGTCATCGAGGGCACCCCCGGCGCACCAGTGGAATCTCAGGGCCTCGGCCAGTGCCAGCGCCGTCTGGGCGTCACCGGGGTCCGACGCCGCGGTCCGTGCCCGGTCCGGATCCTGGGCCGGGGCCCGTGCGTCGCCGCGCCTCAACGCCGCCAGGAAGTTGTCGTGTTCGGTGCGGAGCCGTGCCAGTGCCGCTTCCTGTCCGGGACCGTACCAGTCGTCGGCGGTGCGCTTCGCGAGGGCGAGGAAGTACTGACAGTGCCGCCGCCGCAGGACGGGCTCTTCTCCTGACTCCGTGAGCCTGTGCATCCCGTACTCACGAATGCTCTCCAGCATCCGGTAGCGGACCGCATCCCCGCGCTCGACGGCCAGGACAACCGACTGGGCGATCAGAGCGTCGAGGAGGTCCAGCACGTCAGGACGGGCGATCCCCTCACCAGGACAGACATGCTCGGCTGCCTCCAGGCTGAAGCCGCCCACGAACACCGAGAGCCTGTTCCACAGGATGCGCTCGGCAGGGGAGCACAACTCGTAGCTCCACTCGATCAGTGCGCGCAGGGTGCGATGCCGGGGGCGGGCGGTTCGGTTGCCGCTCGTGAGCAGTGCGAAGCGGTCTTCCAGACGGTCCGTCAACTGTCCGATGGTGAGGGTCCGCAGCCGTGACGCGGCCAGCTCGATGGCCAGCGGCAACCCGTCCAGTGCGGCACACAGACGCGCTGCCCCGTCTCGATTCGCGTCACGGAGCCGGAATTCCGGCCGGACGGCGGCTGCCCGGGCCACCAGCAGGTCCACTGCCTCGTTCAGGGGCAGAGCGGGTACGTCGAACACGTACTCGCCGACGATGCGCAGTGTGCGGCGGCTCGTTGCGAGGATCCGCAGTCGCGGAGCGGCCGACAGAAGCATCTGAGCCAGTTCCGCACTGGCGTCCACGACGTGTTCGCAGTTGTCCAGCACGATCAGGGCGTGGCGCCGGGAGAGATGAGCCGCGAGTTTCTCGACCACGGGTCTGGAGCCGACGTCCCGCACGCCCAGAGCTGCCGCCGCCGCGCCGACCACGGCCTTCGGGTCCAGTACGGGGGCCAGGTCCACCAGCCACACCCCGTCCGGAAAGGCGTCGCCGGCCGCGGCAGCCGCCTCCAACGCGAGCCTGGTCTTACCGATACCGCCCGGCCCGGTGAGTGTCAGCAGCCGCGCGGCTCCGAGGAGATGACGGATCTCGGCGATATCGCACTGTCGGCCGATGAAAGTGGTCAGCGCCGCAGGCAGGTTCCCCGCCCCTGAGGCCTCAACGGTCACCGGTGTCTCCCACCCGTCAGAAAAACGCCACTGCGCGGACGCCGAGAGACAGCAGGGAGCAAGTCCGTGGAAACCGTCCGTGGCCAGGACGCCGACGTCCCGAGCCGACACCTTATGCCCGCGGTCTCGGTCACGGAACGGAGCTGCAGTGGTGAGCAGGAACGCATCGTGAGGGTCGTGGCCCCCCTGTAGAACTACCCATAGTCAAGAACAGGCCAGGCGTAGATGCTTCTCTGCATGAAGCGCACGCCGTCGGCACCGGTCGCGCGCCCCTGGCCGTGGCGCGTGCCGTGGACGCCTCGCCGGAGGGCCCTCGACCCCGCAGGACGTACCGCGCGGTCCGTCGGCGTCGGCGTCTCCGACTGAGGCCACCGGCCCCAGAATCCGCTACTGCACCAGTGGCGTGGCCGCGTCGTCGGCCGGGCACCGTTGCCCTCCTCGCCGACCTGGGTCCGGCGGCGCGCCGACACGCGCACACCACGCACACCGCCCACGGTCCACGACGAGCCTTCATGCGACTCTGTCAAATAACCCAGTCAGACGACATTGTCACTCGACAATGTTTGCTTGTAGATTGACAGCCATCGCTTGCCAGCCGTGATCGAAAGGCATGTTCATGTCCCGTGCGCCTCTTTCCGACACCGAGCCGATCCCCGAGCGCCCGGCTCTTCCCCTGATCGGCCATGCACTCGACGTCCCCGGCGGGGCCGAAGGTCTCGCCTATGTCATGAAGGAGGCCAAGGAGCTGGGGCCGCTGTTCAAGCTCCGGATCTTCGGCAACGAGATCAACTTCGTCTCCGGGCTCGATCTCGTCTCCGAGCTGGCGGACGAGAGCCGGTTCCGTAAGAACGTCCACCCCGATCTCGTGATCCTGCGGGAGGTCGGCGGGGACGGGCTGTTCACGGCCTATGGCGACGAGCCCAACTGGCGCAAGGCGCACGACGTCCTGATGCCGGCGTTCTCCCTGGGCGCGATGCGGGGCTACCACGCGACGATGCTCAAGGTCGCCCGGGAGCTGATCGCCAAGTGGGACCGGGCGGCCGGGGAGGTTCCGGTGGACGTGGCCGCCGACATGACCCGGCTGACCTTCGACACGATCGGGCTGTGCGGCTTCGGCTACGACTTCGAATCCTTCCGCCGCGACGAGCCGCATCCCTTCATCACGGCGCTTGCCAGGGCGCTGGACTTCGCTCAGGCCAAGGGCGAGTCCATCCCCGGGGCCGAGCTGTTCCAGTGGAAGAAGGCGGAGCAGTTCCGCAACGACGTCACCTTGATGAAGGACCTGGTCGACGATGTGATCCGGCGGCGCAGGGCGGACGGCGACCAGAGCACCGACGACCTGCTGGGCCGGATGCTGCACACCCGCGACGAGGTGAGCGGTGAGCCCCTGGACGACGTCAACATCCGCTACCAGGCGATCACTTTCCTCATCGCCGGTCACGAGACCACCAGTGGCCTGCTGTCGTTCGCGCTGTACTACCTGACCAAGCACCCCGAGGTACTGGCCCGCGCCCAGGCGGAAGTGGACGCCCTGTGGGGCGATACGGCCGACCCCGACCCGCAGTACGCGGACATCGGCAAGCTCACCTACGTCCGCCAGATCCTCAGCGAGAGCCTGCGGCTGTGGCCCACGGCGCCGTCGTACGCGGTCGAGCCCCTTGCCGACACGGTCATCGGCGGCAAGTACGCCGTGCGCCAGGGCGAGTCGCTGATGGTGCTGATCCCGCAGCTGCACCGGGATCCCGCCTGGGGGGACAACGTCGAGCTGTTCGACCCGGAGCGGTTCTCGGCCGAGCGGGAGGCCGCACGCCCGGTCCACCTGTTCAAGCCGTTCGGCAACGGCGAACGGGCCTGCATCGGCCGCCAGTTCGCGCTGCACGAGGCGACGCTCGTCCTCGCCCTGCTGGTGCACCGGTTCCGCCTGATCGACCACACCGACTACCAGCTCAAGATCAAGCAGTCCCTCACCCTCAAGCCCGACAACTTCACCCTGAACCTGGCCCGACGCGACAGCGGCGAGCGCCGTCTGCCCACCGCCGTCGCCACCGCCATCGGCACATCCGCTGAACAAGCGCGGCCCACCGCCCGGCGTGCGGCCGGTACGACACTGACCGTGCTGCACGGCTCCAATCTCGGGACCTGCTCCGGCATAGCCGCCGACCTCGCCGTGGACGGCGACGAGCACGGCTTCGCCACCGCCGTCGCCTCCCTCGACGACGCGGTGGGCGAACTCACCGCCACCGGCGGCCCGGTGGTGATCGTCGCCGCCTCCTACAACGGCAGGCCCACCGACGACGCCGCCCGGTTCGTGTCATGGCTGGAGGAGTTGGAGCCCGGCTCGCTCGACGGCGTCCAGTACGCGGTGCTCGGCGTCGGCGACCGCAACTGGGCCGCCACCTACCAGCGCATCCCGACGCTCATCGACGAGCGGCTCGCCGCCGCCGGTGCGACGCCCCTGCTGGAGCGTGGCGCCGCCGACGCCGCGGGGGACTTCGCCGGCACCGTCGACCGGTGGACCGGCGACCTGTGGAACGCCCTGCTGGAGAAGTACGGGAGCCCGGTGCGGGCCGGCGCCGAACCGGCCGGACAGAGCGGCGAAGCCGACGCCGACCAGGGGCTGTACGAGCTTCAGGACGCCACTCGGTCGGTCACCGGACCGCTCGCGGCACGGCACGGCGTACAGCCCATGGAGGTGCTGGACGCCTACGAACTGGTCGACATGGACCACCCGCTCGGCCGCTCCAAGCGCTTCCTCCGGCTGCGGCTGCCCGACGGCGTCACCTACCGCACCGGCGACCACCTCGCGGTGCTCCCGCGCAACCCGGCCGCCCTCGTGCAGCGGGTCGCCGACCGCTTCGGCCTCGACCTGGACCGCACCGTACGGCTGAAGGCACGCCGCCGCAGCCGGGGCGCCCTGCCCGTCGACCGTCCGCTGACTCTGCGTCAACTACTCACGGACTTCGTGGAACTGCAGGACACCGCAGCCCAGGAGCAGGTCGCCGTACTCGCCGAACACACCGCCTGCCCGCCCGAGCGCCGCCCCCTGGCGGAACTCGCCGAGGCCAAGCCCGACGCATTCCGCGAGCAGGTCACCGACGCCGGGTGCAGCCTGCTGGACCTGCTGGAGCGCTACCGGGCCTGCGAGCTGCCGTTCGAGCACTTCCTGGAACTGCTGCCCGTCCTGCGGCCACGGCACTACTCGATCTCCTCGTCCGCCGCGGCCGCGCCCGGCGAGGTGGACCTGATGGTGTCCCTCCTCAAAGCCCCGCACCGCGGCGGCGAGGGCACCTTCCACGGCATCGCCTCCCACTACCTGCAGACCGTCGGCGCGGGCGACACCCTCCAGGCGCGGGTGCTCCCCTGCAGCGAAGACTTCCGTCTGCCGCAGGACCCGGCCGTCCCCGTGATCCTGATCAGCGCGGGCACCGGAGTGGCACCCTTCCGCGGCGCCGTCCTCGACCGGCTGCACGGCAAGGCGACCGGAACACTGCTGTGCTACTTCGGCTGTGACCACCCGGACGTCGACTTCCTCCACCGCGAGGAACTCCAGGCGGCCGAGGACGCCGGAGCCGTCAGCCTGCGCCCCGTCTTCAGCCACGCCCCCGAGGACGGCGCCCGTTTCGTCCAGGACCGCATCGCCAAGGAGAGCGCCGAGGTCTGGTCGGTCCTGCAGGCCGGAGGACGGGTGTACGTCTGCGGCGACGGGCGCCGCATGGCCCCCGGCGTACGCGCAGCGCTCCAGGCCGTCTACCGCGAGCACACCGGAGCCGACGCCGACGAGGCCGCCGCCTGGCTGACCGCCATGACGGAGTCCGGCACGTACGTCGAGGACGTCTGGGCCGGCTGACCCGGTCGGCGCGCACTCCACACGCACTCTGCACATCAATGACCAAAGGACAGATCATGACCGATACGCAGAGCACTGCGGCCGCAGACCACCGCGGGAGCCGCACCACTGATGTCGTGGTGATCGGTGCGGGGCTGGCCGGCCTGACGGCGGCGCGGGAACTCGTCGCGGCGGGCAAGTCGGTGGCCGTGCTGGAGGCCCGGGACCGGGTCGGCGGCCGGCTGCTCAACCACGACCTCGGCGACGGCCAAGTCACGGAGATCGGCGGGCAGTTCGTCGGCCCGACCCAGGACCACATCCTGGCGCTGGCCAAGGAGGTCGGCGTGGCCACGTACCAGGCCGCCGTCCCCGGCGAGACCGTCTACGTCAACGACGGCAAGGCCAAGCGGTTCACCGGGCACACCCCGCCGGACCTGTTCGCGCTGCCGGACACGGGGATCGCCCTGGCCCGCATCGGCCAGGCCGCGGCCAAGGTGGACCCGGCCGCCCCGTGGCAGGCCCCCGACGCCCGCGAACTGGACGGCATGACCTACGAGACCTGGCTGCGCAAGGCCGAGATCACCGGCGACGCCGTCGACATGATCAGCCTCTTCCTCAACTCCGCCTACGGCGGCGAAGCCCGCGACGCCTCCGCCCTGTTCAGCCTCTGGTACGTCGCCACCTTCGGCAACGAGACCAACCCCGGCACCATGGAACGCGGCACCGGCACCACCGGCGGCGCCCAGGACAGCCGGTTCGTCGGCGGCTCCCAGCTGGTCGCCCAGCGCCTCGCCGAGGAACTCGACGGCCGCGTCCACCTGTCGGCGCCGGTGCGGCGCATCAGCCAGGACTCCACCGGTGTCACCGTGGTCTGCGACGCCGGCGACTGGCGGGCCGAGCGGGTCATCGTCGCCGTACCGCCGCTCGTGGCCTCGCGGATCGTGTGGGACCCGCTGCTTCCGGCCCAGCAGGACCAGCTGTTCCAGCGGCTGCCGTTCGGCACCCTCATGAAGTGCGTGGCCGTCTACGACAAGCCGTTCTGGCGGGAGGACGGGCTGTCCGGCATGGGCCTGCTGCGCGGCGGCTCCCCCGTCCGCGAGATGTTCGACAACACCCCGCCCGACGGCGGACCGGGCGTGCTCATGGGCTTCCTCGGCGGCAAGGAGTGGCGCAAGTGGGCCCACCGCCCCGCCCGCGAGCGGCGCGGAGCCGTGCTGCGCTGCTTCGCCCAGGTCGTCGGGGACCGCGCCTTCGACACCGTCGACTACGTCGAGCAGGACTGGACCGCCGAGCAGTGGACCCAGGGCGGCCCCACCTCCGTCGCCGCCCCCGGCGTCCTCAGCGACTTCGGCCAGTGGATGGGCCGCCCCCACGGCCGCGTGCACTGGGCGGGCGCCGAGTTCTCCCCGTACTGGAACGGCTTCATGGACGGCGCGGTCCGCTCCGGCCGGACGGCGGCCGCCGAAGTCCTCGACCGGGACTGAGCGCACAAGGGACTGAGCACAAAAGGCACCCGACAAGAGAGGGAAACACCCATGAACCACTACGTCGTCACCGAGACCGCCGTCATCGACGCCCCCCTCGGGCGGGTGTGGGACGTCATCTCCCGCACCGACCGGTACGCCGAGTGGGTGGCCGGAGCCATCGAGGTCACCGACCACCACGGCATCGCCACCGTCGGCAAGACCTACTCCGAGCGCAACCGCACCCTCGGTCCGCTCAAGACCGACTCGGTCTGGACCGTCAGGGAGATCGAGCCCCTCAAGCGCCGCGTCGACACGGGCACCGGGTTCGCCCCGCTCCAGGACGTCACCAACATCTTCGAATTCCAGCCGGTCCAAAGCCCGGACGGCCGCGAAGTGACGGAGATGCTCTACCAGGTCGAGTACACCATCGCCCTCGGCCCCCTGGGGCTGCTCCTCGACTCCATCCAGCAGCCCGCGATGCGCGCCGGCATGCGCACCTCCATGGCCAACCTCAACACCCTGATCCGGTCAGAGGACTTGAGCACCGGTCGCCGGTGACGCCGGTCATCCATCCCCTTCTCAGAGAACCGAGGTGCGCATCATGTCCACCACCATGCTGGCCGGACGCCTCCACCTGGACACCCACACCTTCGCGGTCGAAGAGGTCCCCGTTCCCGTCCCCGGTCCCGGCGAGGTGCTGATCGAGGTCAGGGCCGCCGGAGTGTGCCTGTCCGACGTCCATCTGATCGACGGCAGCCTCACCCCTGCCTTTCCTGTCGAGGCGGTCACCGGTTCGGGCGCGGTCACCCTCGGCCACGAGGTCGCGGGCGTCATCCACGCCCTGGGCCCCGGCCTGTCGGGGGACTGGGCCCCCGGCATGCGCGTCGCCCTGCAGGCCGGCCAGACGTGCGGAGCGTGCACCGACTGCATGCGCCGCTCCCCCTGTCCACGGCCGCTCACGCGCGGCGTCGACTACGACGGCGGCTGGGCCGAGTACGCCGTCGCCCGGGAGGACACCCTCGCTCCCCTCCCCGACCACCTGCCCTTCGACCAGGCCGCCATCATCCCCGACGCGGTCTCCACGCCCTATGCCGCGATCATCGAGACCGGGATGGTCCGGCCGGCCCAGTGCGTCGGCATCTGGGGCGCCGGCGGTCTGGGCGCCCACGGCATCCGGCTCGCCCGCCTGGCCGGCGCCGCACCCGTCATCGCCGTCGACCCGCTGCCCGAAGCCCGCGAACGGGCCCTCGCCTTCGGCGCCGACCTCGCACTCGACCCCACCGACCCCGGATTCGCCGAAGCGGTGGGCCGGGCCACCGGCGGCCGCGGCCTCGACGCCGCCTTCGACTTCGCGGGTTTCCCAGCGGTCCGCGAGCAGGCTGCCGCGCTCCTGGGCGCCGGCGGTGTCCTCGTCCTGGCCGGCCTCACGCCGGAACCGCTCACCATCACCGACAGCACGTCCTTCAGCTACCGCGGCAACCAGATCCGCGGTCACTACGGCTCCGGACCCGAACACGTGACCAAGCTCATCCGCCTTGCCGCCGCCGGCAGGCTCGACCTGGCGCCTTCCATCACCGATCACATTCCCCTGGCCGAGGCGGCCGACGCCGTCACCCGGCTGGAGCGGAAAACCGGCAACCCGATCCGCCTCGTCCTCACCCCGTGAACCAGTTCATCGACGAGTTCAATAAGGCGTTCGGGGTCGGGCAGATCTTCCCTGTGCTGCCCAACTCCACGGAATATGTACCCGGTTTAACCTCGAGCGCACCCGCATTCTGTGACCGGCACCATTCGCCCCGGAGCGGTTCAGTGCGTGCACGTGGGCGGACCGCCGCGCGGGGGACTCACCACACAGTCGATCACTCAGCGAATGGCTACGCACGAGTCCGGTAACCAATTCGCGTCCGGTCGAGCCTTTCTGACGATTACACGCGCCTTTGTAATCGTTCCTTTATCGGCTCCCCGTGCCAATCCCGTGCCCCCCTTGCTAGGTTGAAGCCCACGCCTCCGAGACGAAGTCAGGTAAGTCTCGCAGCTTCACAGAGGCAGAATTCCCTAAGCCTTCACCGAGGCTTTTCTTGGATGCCCGAAAGCCGAACCGGCCGAGCCTTGCTGCTTCCAGCCACGCCTCTCGGCGTCCAAACCCCCCAACACATCAGAAAGCGCCCGTAAGTGATGAGATCCCTTCAGCGTTTCGGTCCCCGGCTGGCCGTCTCCGCCATGACGATCGTGCTGAGCACGCCCGGACTGGCCACTGCCGACGAGGCGACCGGCGGCAAGGACACCACCTACTACATCTCGCTCGGCGACTCCCTGACCACCGGCTACCAGCCGGACGTCGACAAGGACACCGACGTCGCCTACACCGACCAGCTCTACGCACAGCTCAAGCAGCGCACCCCCGGACTGAAGCACATACGCCTGGGCTGCACCGCTGAGACCACCGAGTCCCTGATCAGCGGCGGAAAGTGCGACTACCCGAACGCCAAGTCCCAACTGGACGCCGCCCTGAAGGCCATCGCCCAGCACCAGGGCAAGGTCGCCTACGTGACGCTCAGCGTGGGCGCGAACGACATCCTCCTCAACTGCGTCAGCCGCCCGGCCGGCACCCTCGACGGGGCGTGCCTGAACAGCCGGAGCCAGACCATGGCGAAGAACCTCGCCCAGATCGCGGGCGCGCTCCGCCAGGCGGGCGCGGACAACACCCAGTTCGTGGGCTCGACCTACCACAACCCGTTCCTGGGAGCCTGGCTGCAGGGCCCCGCGGGACAGCAGGCCGCCAAGGAGTCGGCATCCCTGCTCAAGGCCGCCAACACGGGGATCAGCCAGGTGTACAAGTCCACCGGCTTCAAAGTCGCGGACGTGGCCGGGGCCTTCTCCTCGGACGACTTCACCACCCAGGTGAACGTGCCCGGCGCGGGCGAGGTGCCGGCGAACGTGGCCAAGATCTGCCAGCTGACCTGGGCGTGCACGAAGCAGGACCCGCACCCCAACGCCGACGGCCACAAGGTCATCGCAGGCGCCTTCACGGCGGTGCTCGCCGACAGTGCCGCACCCGGTGACGGCGAGTCGCCGGCGCCCAGCGAGCCGGCCACGCCCGGTGACGGTGCGTCCCCGGCACCCAGCGAGCCGGCCTCGCCCGAAGCGGAGGAGTCCCCGGCCTCCAGCGAGCCGGCCACGCCCAAGCCCGACACGGGCACGGACACGGGGCCGAACGACCCCACCACGAACGGAGATCTCGCCGAGACCGGCGCGTCGAGCAGCACCCCCGTCCTCGCGGGTACCGGTCTCGCCGTCCTGGCCGCCGGCGCCGCCGCGGTCTACTTTGCGCGCAGGCGCCGTACGAGCGAACAGAGCTGACGGACAGTCACTAACTCGCACTTGAACCGCAGGCCGCTCGTGGTGTCACGGGCGGCCTGCTCGGCTACGGACGGCCGGCGGTTTGCTGGGACTGATCGTCGGCGTCAAGGTGCGATGATCTCCACGCGTCGCATCACCTCGCGGCAGAACGGCCCGACGCCGTCCGGGTCGTCGATGAACTGGTTCGGCTTGACGCAGAAGGTGGTGAAGCCCTGCTCCATCTGTTCCGGCAGGGAGGCCAGGGCCGCGCCGAGGTCGGCCGGTGAGTGGTCGTCGGGGAAGACGGCCTGGGTACCGCCGATCAACTCCAGGTCGGCGTTGTCCCGCCCGGCCGCGGCCATCGACTCCTTCAGCGTGTGCAGATCCTCCGGGGTCGGCCTGCCGAGCGGGTGGAAGCCGTGGCCGTACTCGACCAGACGGCGCAGGACGGGGCCGTGGAGGCGCTGTCCGCCGAACCACAGCCGTGGGCCTTCGGGGCGGTACGCCTTGGGCTCGAAGTGCACGTCCCGGAACGGGTAGTGCTCGCTGTCGTGGGAGATCGGCGACGGTCCCCACGCCTTGGCCCAGACCTCCAGGTGCTCGTCCAGGAGCCGCCCGCGCCGGGCGAACGGCACGCCCAGCGCTTGGTACTCGTCCCTGCTCCAGCTCACCGTGGGCTGGACGACCAGCCGCCCCTCGCTGATCAGGTCGAGCGTGCCGAGTTCACGGGCGAGCAGGAGCGGGTGCCGCAGCGGTGCGAGGACGGCCGCGGCGGCCAGTCGCAGCCGTGAGGTGACCGAGGCCATGGCTGCGAGCAGGAGGAGGGAGTTGGGCCAGGGGGTGTGCGGGTCCTGGTTGCCGGGGAGGGCGTAGGCGCGGGGGTTGTCCATGATTCCGGCGGCGGCCGCGTCCGGGCCGAGGACGATGTGTTCGCTGACCATGACCGCGTCGAAGCCGGCGTCCTCGGCCTCGCGTGCCCAGCGCACGGCCGTCGGCAGGTCGGCGCGGCCGCCGGTCAGGGTCCAGTTCTCGCTCAGGACGAGCAGCATGCGCGGGTGGGTCGGCATCTCGGGGCTCCTCAGGGCTTCTTGGGACTCCTGGGTCCCTGGTCGCGGGGTCAGTGCTCGTGGACCACGCGGCCGTCGAAGACGGTGAGGTCCACCTGGACGTCGGTGATGTCGTGCGGGTCGAGGTCCGTCAGGGAGCGGTCCAGGACGCACAGGTCCGCGACCTTGCCCGGCTCGATCGTGCCCTTCCAGCCGTCGGCGAAGTCCTGCCACGCCGGGGTGGCGGTGTACGCGCGCAGGGCGGTGGCCAGGGGCACGCACTGGTCGGGGCCGCTCGTGCGGCCGCTGGCCCTGGACTCGCGCAGCATCATCGAGGCGACGCCCTGCCGCCAGTCGGGCTCCGTGATCGGCGCGTCGGAGCTGGCGCACACCCGGACGCCGGCCTCGACCGCGGACCGTACCGGCCACTGGTATGCGGAGCGCTCCGGGCCGACGACCTCGTCCATCAGGTCGGAGATGGTCCACTTGATGGCCGGGTTCATGTTCACGCCGTAGCCGTGCGCGGCCAGCTTCGCCAGGCTGCCGGCGCCGATGAAGTCGCCGTGAATGACGTAGTGGCGGGCGTCGGGGCGGGGTGCCGCGGCGTTCGCGGCGGCGAAGGCGTCCACCACCGTGTCGATGGCCCGGTCGCCGGTGACGTGCACGCCGAGCTGGAAACCGGCCTCATGCGCGAGCCCGATCATCTCGCGCAGCTCCGCCACCTGGAGCGCGGGTGTGTCGCCGTGCACGCACAGGGAGCCATGGCCGCCCTCCGGGTACGGCTCGCTCATCCAGGCCGTGCGGTTCGGCGGCACCCCGTCCGCGAAGATCTTCACGCCGATGGCGTTCAGCAACCGCGGATCCGGCGACTGCGGGCGGCGGAGTTCGGCCAGGCCCTTGCGTACGTCGTCGGCGGAACCGCCCATGGGTGCGGGGAGCAGGAGGACGCTGATGCGGGCGTGGAGTTCGCCGGCCGCCGCGAGTTCGGCGTACGCGGTCCAGTTGTCGGTGCTCAGGCCGCCGAAGAGGGTTCCGGTGCCGCCGGGGCCGAGGCCGGGTTCGGTGTAGCTGGTGATGCCGCGGGAGTGGAGTTCGCGGACCACTGCCTGGATGGCCTGGCGGCGCTGGGCGATCGTCGGGGTGGGCAGGGCGGTCTGTACGAGCCGCTGGGCCGACTCGCGCAGGATGCCGGTCGGCTCTCCGCCGGAGTCGCGGTCGATGACACCGCCGGGCGGCGCCGCCGTATCGGCGTCGATGCCGCAGCGGCGCAGTGCCTCGGAGTTGGCCCACACCATGTGCGAGGAGAAGTCCGTCAGGCAGACCGGGTGGTGCGGGGCGATCGCGTCCAGGTCGCGGCGGTGCGGGAAACGGCGCGGGTCGGCCAGGCACTCCGCGAGATAGCCGGGGTCCCAGCCCAGGCCGACGATCCACTCGCCGGGCCGGGCCGCCTGCACCGCCCCTCGCACCGCGGCGGCGATGTCGGCGATCGAGCCCACGGTGGGGTGGCCGACGTCGATGGCGAAGGGGGGCTTCGTCATGCCGTAGGCCGCCCCGTGCAGATGGGAGTCGTTGAGGCCGGGCAGCACGGTCCGGCCGCCGAGTTCGACGACCCGGGTGCCGGGGCCGGCCAGGGCGCGCATCTCGGCGTCGCTGCCTGTGGCGACGATGTCCCGGCCGCGTACGGCGACGCCTTCGGTGACGGTGAAGTCGCGGTCGACGGTGAGGACATGACCGCCGGTCAGGACGAGGGTGGGAGCGGTGCGGCTCAAGGAGACCTCTTTCATCAAGGGGACGAAGCGCAAGGATCAGGGGCGGTCAGCGCGCCCTGCGGGGCGCGAAGTACGCCAGTGCCGCGCCCGCCACCAGCGCGGTGCCCTGGGCGATCTGCTGCCAGAACGTGGGCACGTCCAGCAGGGTCAGGCCGTTCTGCAGGCAGCCCAGGAACAGCACGCCGAGCAGGACACCGAGGATCGAGCCGGAACCGCCGGTGAGCGCGACCCCGCCCACCAGGACGGCGGTGAGCACGGCCAGTTCGAACCCGGTGCCCGAGGTCCCGGCGACCACGCTGTCCAGCACCGATGCCTTGATGGCCCCGGCCAGGGCGGCCGCGACGCCGGTGACCACGAAGAGCGCGAACGGGGTACGGCGGATGTTGATGCCCGAGAGATGGGCGGCCTCCCGGTTGACGCCGATGGCGAACACGTGACGTCCGGCCGGCGTGAGCGCGAGGAACAGGGCCCCCGCCGCCAGGACGAGCGCGGCGACGACGACCGGTGCGGCGACGCCTGCGATCCGCGCCCCGCCCAGCCAGGCGAAGCCGGGGCCGAAGCCGCTCAGCGGCAGCGGGAAGAGCTGCTGCGCCAGCCCTCGTACGGCGGTCAGCATGCCGAGCGTCACGATGAACGCCGACAGGCCGAGGTAGCAGCACAGGACGCCGTTCACCGCGCCGACGGCCGCTCCGGCGGCCAGCGCGCCCACGACGGCGACGACGGGTGACTGTCCCTGCCCGGCCAGCCACCCCGCCACCAGCCCGCCGAGGGCGAGCGTGGAGCCGACCGACAGGTCGAGGTAGCCGCTGATGACCAGCAGGGCCAGCGGTACGGCGACGATGGCCAGGGTGGCGGCGTCGGTGGCGATGCCGCGCAGGTTCGCCGGGTCGAGGAAGCTGCCCGTGGACAGCTGGAAGACCAGCACCATCGCGGTGAGTACGGCGATCAGCGGCTGGCGCCGTACGGCGGTCAGCCCACCCGTGGCGAGGACCCGGGGGTGGGTGAGGGCGGAGTCGGCGGTGGTCATGCTGCTCCTTCGGCGGGCGCGGTGGTGGTGCCGGTGGTCCCGGTGGAGCCACCGTCGGCGTCGGCTCGCGCATCCGGGCCCGCTGCTTGTGATCCGGCGTCATGGGCGGCCGACAGCAGGGCCTGTTCGGTGAGTCCGGTGCCGGTCAGTTCGCCGACGACGCGACCGGCGGCGACGATCAGGCAGCGGTCCGCGAGGGCGAGGACCTCCTCGGGGTCGCTGGAGGCGAACAGCACGGCGGTGCCCCGGTCGGCGGCGAGCGAGGACACCACCTGGTAGATCTCCTGCCGGGCGCCGACGTCGACGCCCTGCGTCGGCTCGTCCAGCAGCAGGACGTCCACGTGCCGGACCTCGTTGATCCACCGGCCGAGGACCAGTTTCTGCTGGTTGCCCCCGGAGAAAGCGGCGGCGGGCAGCCGGGGCCGGACCGGTCGCAGTCCCACCGCCTCGGCCAGCGCACCGAAGACGCGGCGCTCGGCGCCCAGCGCCCGTACCCCGGCCCGTGCGAGGGGACGGATGGCGGGCAGCATCGCGTTGTCCTGCGCGCCGAGCCCCGGAAAGAGTCCCTGGCGGCGCCGGTCGGCGGGAACGAGCGCGATCCCGGCGGCGAGCGCCTCGGCGGGACGGGCCGGTGCCACGGTCCGGTCACCGACCCGGATCGTCCCGCCGTCCGCGCGGCGCCTGCCGTACAGGGTCTCCAGGAACCTCGTACGGCCGGAGCCCATGAGTCCGAACAGACCGACGCGTTCCCCTTCGGCGACCGTGAGGCTCACCGGTCCGAAGCCAGGACCGTGCAGGGCGTGGACGGCGAGACGGGCAGGCCCGGCTGCCCGTGCACGGGGGCGCACCTCTCCTCGGCGGGTGTCGGAGTGCGTCCCGCCCGGTTCAGGGGATGCCGGTTCGCACAGGTGCTCGGGGACGGCCTCCGGTGGCTCGCCCGTGCTGCCGGGCACGGCGGCTCGGTCGTGCCGCTCCTGCGGTTCGGGCTCGCGCGGATGGTTCCGGGCCGCCTGGGCAGGCCGGCCGGCGATCGCCTCCACGAGCTCGCGCCGCGTCTGTCCCGCCACCGCCGAGTGGTGGGCGACCCGCCCGTCCCGCAGCACGGTCACCGCGTCCGCGAGCCGCTCGACCTCCGACAGCAGATGGGTGACGTACACGATGGCCAGCCCCTGCGCGCGCAGGTCCTCGACCCGCCCGGCGAGGGCGTCGCTCTCGGCCGCCGACAGGGCCGCGGTCGGCTCGTCCAGTACGAGGACGGACGCGCTGCGGCTGAGCGCCTTGGCGATCTCCACCAACTGCCGCTGGCCCATGGGCAGGTCACCCACCCGGTCGCGCGGGGAGCAGGAGGCCGCGACCCGCTTCAGCAGCCCGGCGGCGACCTCCTCCTGGGCGCGCCGGTCGATACGGCCGTAGCGGGTCCACTCCTGGCCGAGGAAGATGTTCTCGGTCACCGTGAGCGCGTCGACCACGCTCAGCGTCTGGAAGATGATCGCCACGCCCGCGTCGATCGACTCGCGCGGGCTCAGCCGGGCGTACGGCCTCCCGCCGATCTCGATCGTGCCCGCGTCCGGCGGGTAGGCGCCGCCCAGGCACTTGATGAGGGTGGACTTGCCGGCGCCGTTGTGGCCGAGTAGGGCGTGGACCTGCCCCATCGGCACGGTCAGGTCCACGCCGTCCAGGGCCCGCACCCCGCCGAAGGACTTGCTCAGCCCCCTTATGCGCAGGTTCACCGGTGTCATGGCGGGTCCCTAGGCGTTCTGGGCGAGCAGGTCGTCGATCCTCGCGGTGTCGTCCGGGCCGACCAGGGAGATCGGCACCTGGGCGCTGGGGTTCGCCCTGCCCGCGGCGACGGCGCGCGGCACGTCGACGACGGCGTTCGCGATGTCGTTCGGGGCGAGGGCGGCGGAGGCGCGGTAGAAGGTGCCCTGCTTGATGGCGAGGAGGGAGGGCACGGCGCCGTCCTGCCCGCCGACGAAGGTCTTCGCGTCGTCCTTCTTCCGGCCCGCCTGCTGGAGCGCCTTGAAGCCGCCGTACGCGGCGGCGTCCGTGACGCCGAGGATGAGGTTGAGGTCCGGGTGCTTGGCGAGGATCGCGTTGGACTTCGCGAGCCCGGAGTCGGGGTCGATGGCCTGTTCCCGGGCGACCACGTCCACGCCGGGCGCGAGCTTGGTGAAGGCGTCGATCATGCCCTTGGTGCGCTCGCGTCCCAGCTCGATGGTGTTGTCGGTGAGGAAGGCGACCTTGCCCTTCCCGCCGAGTGCGTCCTTCGCCCACTTGGCCGCCGCCTCGCCCAGCAGGGTGCCGCCCTCGCGGAAGCTGAACTGGATGTCGGCGCTCTGGTGCTCCAGCGAGCCTCCGTACGTCACCCAGATCAGCCCCGCGTCCAGCGCCTGCCGGGCGATCGGTTCGGCGGCCTCGAAGACCATGGGGAACGACACGATCGCGGGGACCTTGCGGGCGACCCAGGTGTTGAGGTTGGTGGCCTGGGTGTCGGCGTTGGCTCCGTCGTTCGTGGTCAGCAGCGAGATGCCGTGCTTCTTCGCGGCGGTCCTGGAGAGCTTGACGAGCGTGGTGTAGAGCGGGAGCTGGGTGAACGGGTAGTCCAGGCCGATCTTCGTCAGGCGGGCGCCTGTCGAGGCCGGGCCCGAGGGCTTGGCCGAGGTCGACGCGCGCTGCGGCGCCGAGCAGCCGGCGGCGGTGAGCGCGGTGGCCAGGGCGGCGGCACCGGAGTGGGCGAGGAACTGTCTGCGCGAGGCGGCGGGGACGGTGGCGGACAGGCGTGTGGTCATGGCGGTGCGCTCCGTGGGGACGGGCCCGCTCACGGCGGGCGTCCGGCTGTGCCGAACAGGAAAGACCGCGGCAGCCCGCTCCACCATCCGTAGAAATACCGAACGAACACCGACTCGGCGACAGCGTCGGATGCCTCCGTCAAAAGTGCTGAACGCCTTGCCCGGTACGACCCCCACCCTTATCGTTGGGGCCCAAACGAACCCGACCGAAACCCCCGCATCGTGGTCCCGAGCCGCTCCCGGAGGAGGCTCGTATGCTCAGCCACCACCAGATCGCGGCGGCCACCCGCATCGGCATGCTCACCCGCGAGCGCGACACCGCCTCCGCCTGCGCCCAGGCGCTGCACGAACTCGCCCGCGCCCTGCCCCTGGACGCGGCGACCCTGCTCGCACTGGACCCACTGACCGGCATCCACGTACAGGTGGCGGGCATCGGCTACACCACCGAGACCTCCCAGGCCCTGGCCGCCGAGTTCGTCACGACGCCGTGGTACCGCAACGTCGTACGGCGGGAGCTGCCGCCGTCCATCTCCGAGGACACCGAGGACCCGCAGGAGTTCGGGCCCCGTTTCCGCAACGGCTGGTTCTACGCCGAGCGGGTCCGCCCGGCGGGCTTCCGCGACGGCGTCACGGGAGCGCTGCGGCACCGCGACCGCCTCGTCGGCCTGATCCATCTGAGCACCGAGCGCGCCGACGCCTACGACACCCGGGCACGCCACCTGCTCGCCTCCGTCATCCCGGCCCTCGCGGCCTTCGCCGACCCCGTGGCACACGCCGGTGAGCTGCACGGCCTGCCGGAGCAGGGCGCGGCGAGCCTCGTGACCGCCGACGGAGTGATCGACCTGCCCGATCGTGACCGCGCCCGGGTGCTGGCGGACACGGAGTTCCAGGGCCTGCTGCGCGCCTTCACCGGCACGGGCGGCCACCGGCTGCGGCTGCTGTGGCCGGTCGAAGGCGCCTGGTACCGCGTCACCCTCCACCGGCATCGGCCGGGCCCGGGGATCACGGCGGACGCGGTGCTGATGCACGAGACACCCACCGAACTGCCCTACGGGCTCAGCCCTCGGGAGCTGGAAGTGCTCACCCGGGCGGCGACGGGACAGACCAACCGGGCCATCGCGCAGGCGCTGTTCCTGTCCCCGCGGACCGTGCACAGCCACATCGAGCACCTTCTCCGCAAGACCGGCGCCGCCTCCCGCGCCGAGGCCACGGCCCTCGCCGTCCGCGACGGCCTGCTGCGCCCGAGCCCGGACCACCTCGCGTTCTTCGTCGAACGGTGAGCCGACGGAGCCCCCGGCGTGCGGGCGCACGGCCGCCCGCCGCCCCGTCGGCACCGTCCGGCTCAAGCGAGTGTGACGTCCACCGGGAGCTTGTTGATTCCGTCAACGAAGGTGGAGCGGCCTCGGGAGACCGCGCGGCCGGAGTCTGAACGGCGACGCGCCCCCATTCCACTGCTCAGCAGGTATCAACCCGCTCTGCGGGACGCGCCGGCCGCGTATCACGGCTCACCGTGCGGATCGAGCGGTCGGGCATGCGATCGGGCCACATCGGCGGTCACCGCCGCACCAGCTCGCCCGTACCAGCAGAAGGCCCCAACCGTCCAGGGGGGTTGCTCCCGGCTCTCTGCTCGGGCCGGCCTCAGCTCCGAAGCACATGCCTGCCGGAGTGATCACGGGACCGCCCGTGCCTACCGTGATGTGGCATGCCCACCTTCTCACCGACTCCGGAGACCGGCAGGCGCATCGGCCTCGCGGCCCTGGTGAGCGACGCCGGTCGACGGTGTTCGTCGGGCGTCCGGTGCGGCCACGACGGGGGCCTGATCACCGTACGACAGCTCCTGCGGCACACCAGCGGACTGCCCGACTATCTCGACGCCCCCGAATGGGAGCATCCCGAGCGGCTGCGATACCGCCACTTCGAGCCGCGCGACCTCGTCACGCGTGCTCTCGAACTGCCGCGCCCACAGGGCACCTGGCACTACGCCACCACCAACTACCTCGTCCTCGGCCCGCTCGTCCGCGAGGTCACCGGCCGTACCCCCGAGGCGGAGATCACTCGCCGCATCATCAAGCCCCTCGGGCTGCACGACACCAACTGGCCCGGCGACCTGGCGCGGTTCGCCGCCGTCCTGTTCGACGGCCGACTGCTGCCCGCGGCCCAACTGGCCGAGATGCGGCGGACGGTGGAGGCCGACGCCGATCGGCTGTGGCCGGGCGCCCGCTACGGGCTGGGCCTGATCTCGACACCGCTGTCCTGCTGCGGGACGTGGTGGGGGCACGGCGGGACGGTGCCCGGCGGCCACCGTGCGCTGATCGCCGTCGCGCTGAACGAGGTGCCCGCCTCGCTCCGGGCCGAACTCGACTTCCTGGACCTCGTCGACAAGTCCCTCTGCGAGGACAGGTCTCCCGAAAGGACGTCCGCATGACCAACTCCCCTTCCAGCTCCCCTTCCTCCCCCGGCACACCGCCCCGTACGACGTCGTCCCCCACCTCCTTAGCCCGTACGGCTCCTTTGCGGCACCGGCTCGTGTCGCGCACCGCGGCAGGGGCCGCCCTGTGCCTGGCCGGGGCGCTCACCATCACCGCCTCGCCCGCAGCGGCGGCCGAAACCGCCCCCGCGACCGCGGACCCCCTCGCCCGCTACCACCGGCAGCACCTCGACTGGAAAAGCTGCCTGCTCGGACCCGACGACGAGACCGGCAGGGAACTCCAGCAGGCGGGCGCCCAGTGCGCCGATGTCACCGTCCCGTTGAACTACGACGACCCGGACGGCCGCACGATCACCGTCGCGATCTCGCGGATCCGGGCCACCGACACGGCCCACCGCGTGGGCGCGCTGCTGCTCAACGGCGGTGGCCCCGGCGGGCCGACGATCGGCGACCCGCCGTGGGTGCGCACGGCGATGAAGCAGGTCGGTGAGCGCTACGACGTGGTGGGCGTCGACCCCCGTTTCGTCGGCCGCAGCACGCCGCTGGACTGCCACTGGCCCACCGGCTCCTTCATACGCGGCGCGGGGACCGACCGAGCGGGGTTCGACCGCACGGTGGCCCTGGCCGAGGAACTCGCCGGCCGTTGCCGGACGTTCCAGGGCGACGTCCTGCCGTACGTGACGACCCGGAACACCGCACGTGACATGGACGTCATCCGCGCCGCGCTCGGCGAGTCCAGGATCTCCTACCTCGGATACTCGTACGGCACCTACCTCGGCCAGGTGTACGCCACGATGTTCCCCGGCCGCACCGACCGGGTCGTGCTGGACGGCGTCGTCGCTCCCGACCGCTACAACCCCCGGCTGCTGCGCGGCACCGAACCGGCCAACCGGCACGCCCTCAAGGGCTGGGCCGCCTGGGCAGCCGCCCGCGACACCACCTACGGTCTGGGCCGCACCCGGGGCGAGGTGCTGGCGGCCGTGGACGGCGTCCAGGCGGCGGCCGGACGTACGCCCCTGCTGATCGGCGACCACCGGGTGGACAACCATCTGGTGCCCATCGTCCTCTTCAACGGCCTCTCGCAGGACAACGACGCCGCCTACGCCGATCTCGCGCAGGCCGTGCGGGACATGCGCCGCGCCACCGGCGGCCACACGGTCACCCCCTCGCCTTGGCTGGCCGAAACGCTCGGCTTCCTGCTGACTGGATCCGAGTCCGCATACGGCAGTGTGCAGACGGCGATCCTGTGCGGGGACGCCTCCGCGCCGCGCTCCCCCGAGGTGTACTGGCGCGACGTCCAACGTGCCCGCGCGCAGGACCCGTTGTTCGGTCCCGTCACCCACAACATCGGGCCGTGCGCGTTCTGGGACCCGCCGCGCGAACGCCCGACCACGATCCGCGGCGACCTTCCGGCCCTGCTCGTCAACGCGACCGGTGACCCGCGCACCATCTACCACAACGCCCAGACGGTGCGCCGCATGTGGCCCTCCTCCCGCCTGGTCACCCTCCGCGGCGCGGACCAGCACGCCGTGTACGGCGTCTTCGGCAGCGCCTGTGCCGACGCGACGGTCAACACCTACCTGGCCACCGGCCGCCTGCCGGCCACGGACGTCACCTGCGACCGGCCTTCCGGCTGAGGGAGGCTGTCCTGGCGGAGCCGTCTGCCCACGGCGTCTTCGACTGGAACGTCCAGCTCGCGTCGGCCCGGGCGGAGACCGGCGAACCGGGCGCCCCCAGCATGTCCGCACAGTCGGCGTGTTCAGACCGTGTGGCGGCGCCGGCGCACCCCCGCCCCCGCCGGCAGGTGGCCTGTGCCGCCCAGGACGATCACCTGGAAGGCCGCGCCGAAGTAGGCGGTCACGAAACGGGAGATCCTGCGGGTGCTGCGCATGGTGGGTCACCTGCCTGCCGGGGTCTGCGGGTCGGTTCTCGGAGCGCGCGCTCTCCCGTCACCAGTTGAGGGCGTCATCCATCGACTGCTGCCAGTACGTGACCTTGAGCGAGTCGTCGACGTAGACGCCCTTCGCCGGCAGGGACGGGTGAGCGCCCGCGCCGACGCTCTCGTCGCCGGAGCGGCCGCGGAAGTAGACGGTCAGGGAGTTCACGGTGTGGCCGTTCGAGCCGCTGCCGTCGGTGGCGGACAGGTTCACCGAGGCGTAGCCGGACTCGCCCGGCTGGAGCGTGACGACTGCCTGCGGCTTCGAGTCCTCGATGACCGGAGGCACGGCCTGGGCCTCGCCGAAGCGGAGGGCCGGGTAGCCGTAGAGGAAGCAGGTCCTGTCCCCGGTGTTGGTCACCGTGAGCAGCATGTGGTTCACGGGGCGGTTCAGCGGGGCCGCCACCGTCTTGGTGTTGGATCCCTCACAGGTGACCGGCTTGTCGGCCGAGACGGGTGCCTTCGACGCAGGGGTGTTCGCGGCGGGCCTTGTGATGGCGGTGGCGGGCCGGGCCTGCGGGGAGGAGGAGTTGGCGCCGGAGCCGGAGGACGAAGCGCCGGATGAAGGAGCGACGGAAGAGGAGTTCACGGTCGGCGCGGTGGCCGCCGAGGCACCCTCGTCCTGGACGCCTGTGCCCTCGCTGCACGCGGTCAGGGAGAGCGTGGCGAGAACGACGGTCGCGGCGGCGCCGACGAGACGAGTGCGGGAGGTGCGGAAGTTGGACATGTGACTGGGCCCCTTCGGTGTTCGGGTGGGGTGGTGATTGGATGACTGAAGCTTGTGAGGCGATCTGTCCCAGCCGCTACGAATGGCGGGCAGTAGGGGACGCTGGAACACCGAAACGCACTCTGACCAGTGCGAATACGGTGGCTCTGGAACGCGGGACTGGAACACGAGGGGATGGGGAGCGGGGTGCCAGGAGCAACAGGGGCCGGCGGAACGGAGGCGTTCGCGCGGTTGCTGCGGGAGCTCAAGGACCGCTCGGGGCTGAGCTACGGGGCGCTTGCCAAGCGGCTGCACATGAGCACGTCGACGCTGCACCGCTACTGCAACGGCACAGCGGTGCCCATCGAGTACGCGCCGGTGGAGCGCCTCGCAAGGGTCTGCCGGGCAACGCCGCAGGAACTGGTGGAGTTGCACCGGTGCTGGATCCTGGCGGACGCGGCGCGCGGGAACCGGGCGGATCAGGTCACGGTGACGGGTTCGGCTCAGGGAGCCGGTCCGGCTGATGCGACTGACTCAGCCGGTGCGGCGGACACGGTCAGTACGGTGGATCCGGGCTCGTCGGCATCGCGCGAACGGGGCGAGGGCGAGAACGGTGAGCTGATGGTCGTCGACGCGCCGAGCGAGCTCGCGCCGGCACGTCGTCGTACCGTGCTGATCGCCTCCGTTGCGGTCGTTGCCGTGCTGGGAGCCGTCGTACTCGCCGTGCGTCCGTGGTCCGGCGGCGGGGATGACGACACGGGCGGCCGACAGGCGGCGGGTGACACCGCCACGATGACCGGCACGGCGGACGCCGGGAAGCCGTCCGCCTCCCCGTCCCGGAGCGCGAAGGGACCCAAGCCGTCCGCATCGGCCTCCGCCGCCACCACCGAGCCCGAGGGGACCGGGTCCGGCACTTCGCAGGGCGGCGGCGAGCAGGGCGGGGCCCAGCGCACCGACGGCAGCGCCACCGGCGCCGTCCCGCTCGCTGTCGACACCCGTCCCTACGTCTACGACAACCCGTGCAGCCAGCACTTCCTCGTCGACAGCGAACCCGAGCAGGTCGGCCCGCCGGCGAACGAGGACACCGCCCCGCGCTGGGCCGCTGCGTACGGGGCGGTGTCCTCGGGCGCACAGCGGATCGTCCTCACCGTCCAGGGCACCGGCGAGGACACCGTCGTACTGAAGGATCTGCACATACGCGTCCTCACCAAGGGCGCGCCGCTCGCCTGGAACGACTACGCGATGGGCGTCGGCTGCGGCGGTGGCGTCGAGACCAGGTCGTTCGACATCGACCTCGACAAGGGCAGTCCCACGGTCACCGTCAAGAACGGCCAGCGCGACTTCCCGTACCAGGTCAGCGAGTCCGACCCGGAGGTCTTCTACGTCACCGCCCACACCAAGGCCCACGACGTTCGCTGGGACCTCACCCTGGACTGGTCCAGCGGCAGCCGCCGCGGCACCATCCACATCGACAACAACGGCACCCCGTTCCGCACCAGCGCCGACGCGGGCCGCCCGGGCTACGACTACCCCCTGGGCGGCAGCGAGTGGATCGAACGGAACAGCTGATCTGAAAAAGCTCCCGACTCGCGGCAACCCTGTGCGGAGCCTGTGACGACAGGGAAGCGGATCCGGCCAGTTCCGGTGGCCGGGATCCGGCTTTCCACTGTTGAACAGCAGGCAAGGAGAACGCCTCCCCATGAACACCCCCACGAACGGCGGGCGCCGCGGTCGGCACCGCCGTCGCTGGACCGCCACCGCTGTGCTGCTCGGCGTGCCCGCCGCCGTCGTGCCGTATCTCCTGTTCGCGCAGGAGGACTCGCAGGCCGCCACGGTCGACGCCGATGCCTACTACCGGCTGGTTTCCGTGCGCAGCGGCAAGGTGCTGGACGTCAGCAGCTTCTCCACCGCCGACGGTACCCGTATCCAGCAGTACACCGACCAGAACACCGCCAACCAGCAGTGGCGGCTGAGACCCACCGGGGACGGCTACTACGAGCTGGTGAACCGCAACAGCGGCAAAGTGCTGGGCACAGCGGGCAACTCGACCGCTCGGGCGGCCGCCGTCGAGCAGCAGACCGACAGCTCCGCCACCTCCCAGGAGTGGCGGATCGACGATGTGAGCGGTTCCGACGCCGTCACCTTCACCTCCCGCAGGAGCGGCCAGGTCCTGGACGTCTCGGGCGGCTCCACGGCCCAGGGCGCGGCGGTCATCCAGTATCCGGGCCACGGCGGCACCAACCAGCAGTGGAAGCTGGTGAAGACGGCCGAGACCCGCGCGTCCGGGACCGGCACCGCGCAGACCACGGCCGCGGCCGGATCGTATGTGTGGAACAACGCCCAGGTGGTGGGCGGCGGTTACGTCACCGGTCTGGTGTTCAACCAGAAGGAGAAGGGCCTGCTGTACGCGCGCACCGACATGGGCGGCGCCTACCGCTGGGACACCGGGGCCGAGCAGTGGATCCCGCTGACCGACTGGCTCGGCGAGAAGGACTGGAACCTGCTGGGCATCGACGCGGTGGCCACCGACCCCGTCGACCCCAACCGGCTCTACCTCACGGCGGGCACCTACACCAACAACTGGGCGGGCAACGGCGCGATCCTGCGCTCCACCGACCGGGGCCGCACCTTCAAACGCACCGATCTGCCCTTCAAGCTGGGCGCCAACGAGGACGGCCGCGGCGCGGGCGAACGGCTGGCGATCGACCCCGCGGACAACGGCACCCTGCTGCTGGGCACCCGCAAGAACGGCCTGTGGCGCAGCACCGACCACGGCGCGACCTGGAGCCAGGTCTCCTCGTTCCCCGTCAAGGACGGGGCGAGCAGCGGCGCAGGCATCTCCTTCGTGACGTACGGCCCGGCCGGCAGCAAGACGATCTACGTCGGCGTCGCCGACAAGTCCGCCTCCCTGTACCGCTCCACCGACGGCGGCAACACCTGGCAGGCCGTTGCCGGGCAGCCCACCGGCCAGCTGCCGCAGCACGGCGTGCTCGCCGGCGACGGCTCGCTGTACCTGACCTACACCAACGCCCTCGGCCCCAACGGCGTGACGGCGGGCTCGGTGTGGAAGTACACGCCGGCCCGCGGGGCGTGGAAGAACATCTCCCCCTCCCAGGGCAACTACGGGTTCTCCGGCCTGGCCGTCGACCCGCGCAAGCCCGCCACGGTGATGGTCACCACCCTCGGCCGCTGGTGGCCGGAGGACGAGATCTACCGGACCACCGACGGCGGTACGACCTGGAAGGCACTGGCGGCGAACTCGGCGCGCAGCGCCTCCGCCGCTCCTTACGTCGGTGACGGCGTCGGGCACTGGATGACCGCCCTGGCCATCGACCCCTTCGACTCCGGGCACGTGTTGTACGGCACCGGCAGCGGCATCTGGCGCAGCAAGGACGCGAACGCCTCCGACAGCGGCGGCACCAGCCACTGGACCGCGGGCGGCGCCCGAGGGCTGGAGGAGACCGCGCTGCTGGACGCGATCGCCCCGCCCGGCGGCGCCCAAGTCGTCACCGCCATGGGCGACCTGGGCGGCTTCCGCCACGACTCCCTGACCAAGGTGCCCGCCGGGCGACTGAAGAACCCGATGATGACCAACAGCACCAGCATCGACTTCGCCCAGGCCAAGCCCACGATGATGGTCCGCGTCGGCCGGGGCGGCGAGAAGGACGGCGCCTACTCCACCGACGGTGGCAGCACCTGGACCGGCTTCATGGCGGAGCCGGTGGCCGGCGCCGACACCGGTCACATCGCGCTCGCGGCCGACGGCTCCGCCATCGTCTGGACCCAGGCCGGCCAGGCCCCGCACCGCTCCACCGACAACGGGGCGAACTGGTCGAAGGTCAAGGGCCTGGGCCCCGACGCCACGGTTGTCGCCGACCGCTCCTCGGCCAAGACCTTCTACTCCCTGTCCGGCGGCACGCTCCACGCCAGCACCGACGGCGGCGCCACCTTCACCGCCCGCGCCACCAACCTGCCCGCCGACGGCCGGCTCGAGGCCACCCCCGGCATCGCCGGAGACCTGTGGATCGCCGGCGCCAGCAAGGGACTGCTGCACTCCACCGACGGCGGCCGCACCTTCACCACGCTCACCACGGTGCAGTCCGCCTCCGCCCTCGGCTTCGGCAAGGCCAAGCCGGGCACCAACTACCAGGCCCTGTACCTGATCGGCACCGTCAAGGACGTCACCGGCGTCTTCCGCTCCACCGACAAGGGCGCCACCTGGCTCCGCGTCAACGACCAGGCCCACCAGTGGGGCGCCATCGGCGGCACCGCCGTCATCACCGGCGACCCCGACACCTACGGCCGCGTCTACGTCGGCACCAACGGACGCGGCCTCCAGTACGGCGACCCGTCCTGACCCCGACACCCCAACGGGGCCGCAGCCACCACGGCCTGCGGCCCCACCAAGGCCGAGGCAACGCTTCGGCCTCCACCGGCCCGTGGCACCGCTGTGGCGGGCAGTGCCCGCCGGTTGAGCCGGCAGGACCAGGGCCCTGGTGCGGGATGCCGCCGAGGAGGCCGATGCAGCGGCGCCTAGGTGGTTGCGAGCGCTTCCGTCGGGGTCAGTCGGGCGGCGCGGAGGGAGGGGTAGACGCCGGCGAGCGTGCCGATCAGGATCGCGCCGGCGAACCCGGCGGCCACCGAGGTGAGGGGGATGACCGGTGGCCAGTGCTGGTGGGTGGCGTAGGCGGCGGTGGCCAGGGTGCCCAGGACGATGCCGGCCAGGCCGCCGAGTGCCGACAGAACGATCGATTCGGTGAGGAACTGGGCACGAATCTGGCCCCGGTTGGCCCCCAGGGCGCGGCGCAGGCCGATCTCCCGGCGGCGTTCGAGGACGGAGATGACCATGGTGTTCGCCACTCCGATACCACCGACGAGGAGGGCGACCCCGGCGAGTCCCAGGAAGAGCGCGGAGAAGGTGCTCTCAGTGGCCCGTTTGGCGGCCAGCGCGTCGGACGGGCGGCTGACCTGGACCACTCCCGGCAGTTCGGGATTGATGGTGGCGGGCAGCACGTCGCGTACGGCCTCGATCTGCGACTCCCTGGCCTTGAGGTAGATCACCGTGGGGTGGCCGTCGAACTTCAGCAGACTGCGCGCGGCGTCCCAGCCGACCAGGACCGAGCGGTCGATGTCCGGCGACAGCGGGGTCTTCTCGAGGATGCCGATGACCGTGAACCAGCGGCGGTCGATGTAGATCTGCGGGGCGGGCTGCCCGGCGGTGATCTTCGGAATGCCGAGACGGGAGGCGGCGACCGAGCCGAGGACGGCCGTGGGGAACCCTTCCGTGTCCGCGCCGAGGAACCGGCCCGAGCCCACCTCGGCGTTGATCGCCTCGAGCAGATCGACCTTGCCGGCCAGGACGGTCAGGCCCGCGTAGTCGTCGGCGCCGACGCGGTCGTTGCGGAAGACCTCGGCATGGGTGTTGGCGACCGCGCTGGCCACGGTGACCGGCCCGATCCGGTCGGCCATGTCCACCGATTCCGGTGGCAGCAGCACCGGTGGGTCCTGCCGGGCGGGCACGGCCTTGAGCATGTTGGTGCCCAGCGCGGAGAGTTCCGCCATCAGGGCTTTCTGACTGGACGCCGGGATCCCCGTGACGACGATCAGGGTGGCGATGCCGATCGAGATGCCGAGGGCGGACAGGGCCGCCCGCACCTTGCGGGTCCGGATGCCCAGCAGCCCCAGGCCCAGGATGTCCAGCGGCGCCAGCCGCACCGGCCTGCTGTCGGCGACCCCGCCGACCGGACGGCTCGCGGCATCGGCGGCGTGCCGCGTCGATGTGATGGTCATGACCAGCCTTCCGTAGCGGCGGAGGCGTCGGTGTCGGTGAGGGTGTCGGAGCGGAGGCGGCCGTCGCGGATCTCCACCCGGCGGGGCAACTGGGCCGCGATGTCCCGGTCGTGGGTGATGACCGCGATGGTGGTCCCCTCGCGGTTCAGCTCGGTCAGCAGATCCAGTACGGCCACGCCGGTGGCGGTGTCCAGTGCGCCCGTGGGCTCGTCCGCGAGCACCAGGACAGGCCGGTTGACGAGCGCGCGGGCGATGGCCACCCGCTGCCGCTCGCCTCCGGAGAGCTGCTGCGGCAGATGCCGGGCACGGCGGGCCAGCCCCACCCGGTCCAGCGCCTGAAGGGCCAGCGCACGGCGCTTGCCGCGCGGCACCCCGGCGTACAGCAGACCGGTGGCGACGTTCTCGGCGGCGGTCAGCCCGTCGGTGAGATGGAACTGCTGGAACACGAAGCCGAGCCGACGCCCTCGCAACGCCGACAGCCTGCGGTCGGAGAGTTCGGCGACGTCCTGGCCGTCGATCTCCACGGTGCCGCTGGTCGGCCGGTCCAGCGTGCCCATGATGTTCAACAGGGTCGACTTGCCGGACCCGGACGGGCCGACGATGCCGAGCAGTTCGCCCTGCTGGACGGCGAGCGAGACGTCGTGGAGCGCCGTGACCCCGCCGGGGTACACCATGCTCGCGCCGCGCACCGCCAGGACCGGGCGCGCGCTCATGAGGTCGTCACCACTTTGGTCCCGGCGCTGATGCCCCCGCCGCTGATCTCCACCATGCCCTTGGAGAACATCCCGGTCTTCACCGCCACCAGACGGCCGTCCGGCAACTGGACCCCGTAGCCGCCCTCGCGCAGTGCCAGCAGGGCGCCGACGGGCACGGTGAGCACGCCCTTGCGAGTCTCCGAGGTGAACCGCACCTGTACCGGGGCGGAGTTCAGTCCGCGCACCGCCGCGGTGTCGCGCAGTGCGATGCCGACGGTCAGCCGGGGCTGCCCGGAGGGGTCGTCGCCGCCCGACGCGTCGCCGGTCCGGACGGTGGCGCCGATGGCGGTGATGGTGCCCGCGGCCGTGGAGTCGTCGGGCAGGCCCACCGTCACCGGGTCGCCCCGTCTCATCGAGCCCGCCTCGGCCGGGTCCACCGCGACGGTCACCGACTTGACGGTGGACGTGACCGTCATCAGGGTCCCGTCGGCCGCGTCGGCCAGTTGCGCCTGTACGCCGTCGACCCGTACGGCACCGGACAGCACCGAGACGTCGCCGACACCCAGAACGCCGGTGGGCGGCATGCCGACCGCGGTCTGCCACCGCTTGACGGCGGCGACGAGGCCGGCGGTCAGGACCCCGTCGCCGCGCTTGACCCGGACGGGGGAGGTGGAGGGGGCGGTCGGGGTGGAGGGGGCGGCGTCCGGCGGGGTGCTCGGCGTTCCCGGGCCCTCCGTGGTCGGCTGCCCTGACGAGTCGTCGGCGGTGATCGGTCGGGGGGTGACCGGTTGCGGGGTGATCCACGTGCCCACCGGGGGCTGTACGCCGATGTCGTAGCCGAGTTTCCTGAGGTTGTCGGCCACCGTCTTCACGTCCGGGCCGGTGGTGCCCCTGGCCTGAAGGGTCCGGTACAGCGGCGTACTGCCGTAGAAGACCGGTACCGGCACGTTGTCCACCCGGTACAGCGGCTCGCCCCGCCGTACCGTGGTCCCCGCCGCCGGCAGCCAGGTGATCAGGCCCGCCTTGCCGCCCTTCACCGTTGTCGTCCGGCCGTAGCCGAGGGTCCCGTCCAGCGTCTGGGCGTTGGACAGGTCGCTTCTGGTCACGACGGCGGTCGCGACCCGCGCATCGCTGCCGACCTCGGTGTCCGGCTTTCCGTCGCGGTTGTGCCACGCCGTCACGGTCACTGCGCCCGCCATGACGACCGCCAGTGCCACCGCCCCGATGACCACCCGCCGTCTGCGCGGCGGACGGGCGGCCCCGGTGTCGTCACTCGTCTTCACCGAACGCCTTCACCTGACAGCCGGTCTGGATTTCGGCGTAGTTGGGGGCGTTCATGCTGGCCCCGTCCTCCAGGCCCCAGCCTCCCTCCACGACCACGCTCTTGATGCCGTGCTCGTTCATGCACTTCACCATGATCCGTACGTCGTCGCTGTAGTCCGGGTTGTTGGCCGGGTCCAACTCCGGCGGATCGAGCGGCTCCTTCCCCTTGCACGCCTTCACGCCGGGGGCGTTCGGGGAGGTCTTGTACTTCTTCTCCACCCCGTTCTCCTTCAGGCAGGCGAGCCAGACGTCGTACATGCGGTTGATGTCGTCCTGGGTGCTGTCCAGCCGGATCTGCGGGCGGCCGGCGTCGGGATCGGCGCTCGGCTGTGCCGAGCCACCGCCCGCCGCCGGGGTGCTGATCGAGGCGACCTCGCCCTGACCGCCCTTGTCCGCGTCGCCGCCCCCGCCACCGCCCCCGCATGCGGTGAGGACGACCAGACCGGTCGCGCCGACGGAGGTGAACACCGCGGCTCGACGAGTACGAGCACGAGTACGGCTGCGCCCGGGCCGCAGGCGAGGGGAGGACCGCCCGCGCCGGTCCGAGCACGCTCGATCGAAGAGGTTCAGCATGGCGCAGACCATGGGCCGCGGATATGAGGATCCTGTCAGGGAGCGATCAGAAACCCGTCTCGTCTCATCTCGCCGCGCCTAATCTGACCCCATGAGCGCCCGTGTCCTCGTGGCCGAGGACGACACCAAACAGGCCGAGGTGATCCGCCGCTATCTGGAGCGTGAGGGCCACACCGCCCTGCTCGTCCATGACGGGCGCGCGGCGCTCGACGAGGTGCGCCGCCACCGGCCCGACCTGCTGGTCCTCGATGTGATGATGCCGGTCGTCGACGGTCTGGACGTGTGCCGCATCCTGCGACGCGAGAGCGACCTGCCCGTGCTGATGCTGACCGCCCGCAGCACCGAGGAGGACCTGCTGCTCGGCCTGGACCTCGGCGCCGACGACTACCTGACCAAGCCCTACAGCCCCCGCGAGCTGATGGCCCGGGTCCGCACCCTGCTGCGGCGAACCCGGGCGGCCGCCACCACGCCGGACGACCCGGTGCTGCGGGTCGGTGCCCTCGCCGTCGACCCCGTCCGCCGCGTCGTCGAGATCGAGGGCCGACGAGTGACCTGCACACCGGGTGAGTTCGACGTCCTCGCCACGATGGCCGCCGAACCGGAACGGGTCTTCACCCGGCGCCAGTTACTGGCCCGCACGCGGGGGGACGACCGTTACATCACCGAACGCACCATCGACGTACACGTGCTGAACCTCCGCAAGAAGATCGAACCCGTCCCCCGAGAGCCGGTCTATCTGCAGACGGTGTTCGGAGTCGGCTACCGCCTCACCGACGGCAGCCGTGGACGCTGAGACGGGGGCGCGGGCCGCCGCGAGAACCGAAGCCGAAGCCGAGGGCAAGGGCAGGGGCAGGGGCAGGGGTGACGGCAGGCTGCCGTTGCGGCGGAGTCTGCTGATCCGGCTGCTGGCGGCGTCGATCACCATCGCCCTGTGCTCGGTCGCGGCCACCGCCTGGCTCGCCGCGCGCACCACCACCAGCGCCATCCAGCGCGAGCAGGGCCAAGTCCTCGCCGACGACGCCCGGATCTACGACACGCTCATCGGCTACGCCGCCGAGCACACCGACTGGTCCGCGGTGAGGCCCACCCTGAGCCGGCTGACCGAGCGCACCGGCCGCCACATCACCCTGACCACCCAGGACCGCCGGCCCATCGCCGCATCCGGTTCCGCCACCACGCTCCCCACGAGAGCCTCAGCGCTGGTCGACCCCCTGCGGGCCGACCCGGCGCTGCTGCCCGGCGTCAAGGCGGACGGTATCGACCCGCGGGCGGTCGGCCCGTACCGACTGCGGGAAGCCGAGCGCAAGGAACTGCTCGACCTCGTGAAGACGCTGCAGCCCTGCATACGCAACGTCGTCGGTTCCCCCGCCCGCGTCACCGAAACACCGAGCGGCCGGCCCTCCCTCGTCATCACCGGCGACAATGAGCTGCGGCAGAAAATCAGCGGGGCGTGCGGCCTGTACACGCTCGACGCCCCCACTGTCACCGAGAAGCGGGCGCTCGACCGGCTCAGCGTCCTGGCCGGAAGCTGTGTGAAACGCCAGCACCTGAAACCCGTGGCGATCGATCTCAGCTTCACTTCCATCGGAAGCGGCGACGAGGCCGCCCAACGGTGCATCGACACCGCCCGCCGCGAGCAGCTCGCCCCGTACGTCGCTCCGCCCGTGCTGCTGTTCGTCGCCACCCCGGCCGGATCGGACGCGCCCGGCTTCGACCTCTCGTCGGCGGGCACGGTCAGGGTCGCCGGGGTCGCCGCTCTCGTGCTCGTCCTCACCTTGGCCGTCACCGTCACCGTCGGCACCCGGCTGGTCAGACCCCTGCGGGCACTGACCGACGCCGCCCGCCGCCCGGCCCAGCAGCACCTGCGGGTACCGGTGACCACCAACGACGAGATCGGTCATCTGGCCGCCGCCTTCAACGACCTGGCGGAGCGCCGCGAGCGTATGGAGGTCCAGCGCAAGGCGATGGTCAGCGATGTCGCCCATGAACTGCGCACGCCGCTCAGTACGATCCGCGGCTGGCTCGAAGCGGCCCAGGACGGCCTGGCCGCCTGTGACGACGCGTTCGTCGCCTCCCTGCTGGAGGAGGCCCTGTTGCTCCAGCACATCGTCGACGACCTCCAGCACCTGGCACAGGCCGACGCGGGCCGGTTCCGGCTGCATCCCGAACCCCTGAACCTGCCAGAACTCCTCCACCACGTGGCCGCCGCTCACCGCGGCCGGGCCGAAACCGCCGGCGTCACGCTCACCACCCGCGTCGAGGACACCCCCACCCTCTACGCGGACCCCGTGCGCCTGCGCCAGGCCATCGGCAACCTGCTGTCCAACGCCATCCGGCACACCCCGCCCGCAGGCGCCGTCACCCTGCGCTGCCGCCGTGCCGACGACGAGGTCGTGATCGAGGTCGCCGACACCGGCACCGGTATCGCCGCCGAGGACCTGCCCCGCGTCTTCGACCGCTTCTGGCGCGCCGACAAGTCCCGCAGCCGCCGGACCGGCGGCAGCGGCCTGGGCCTGGCCATCGTCCGCCAGCTCACCGAGGCCCACGGCGGCACGGTCTCGGTGACCTGCACCCCGCGCACGGAGACGGTCTTCACACTGCGCCTGCCACGCAGCTCCAACAGCGGGTCGACCGGAACCGTTGAAACAGACCCGGCCCTGCACCACGGCGGCTGAAGCCCGAACGCGCCTTGACCGTCGCGGCCTTGTCGCTGCGCGGACTGCGTTCTTGGCCGCCGCGGCCGCTGACTCACCATCCGAAGCCGCCGTCAATACGATCATGTTAACGCGGCTCCACAACCCTTTCCTCACAGGCCACGCACAGAGTAGGTTCCCCTCGCCGCCCCCCGCGCTTCTTCACTCTCACACCAAGGAGAGCCATGGGAAGAGCCATGGGCAGAGCGAGGGTCCGCGTACGTGTCGTGGGCGCTCTCGCCGCGGTGGGACTCGTCGCCGGCGCGTTCGCCGGCGCAGCCCACGCACATGACGGTGTCTCCGCCGACGACGGCGGGATCGACAACGCCGGGGCCACGCACGATCACCACAGCCACCAGCACGGTGGTGACGAGGGCCACCTCCCCGCGAGCGACGAGAACGTCCGGCTCGTCAGCAAACTCGGACTGAAGAACGTCAAACCCGAGAAGATCGCCGATGTCGGCGTCTTCAAGGGGTACGCCTACCTCGCCGCCTGGGGCGGCGCGACCTGCAAGTACAACGGCGTGCACGTGGTGGACATCCGCAAGCCCGCCGCGCCCAAGGAGGTCGCCTTCATCCAGGCGAAGGAGGGCAGCGCGCCCGGCGAGGGCATCCAGACCCTGCACATCGACACCCCGTACTTCGACGGCGATGTGCTGGTCAGCAACAACGAGAAGTGCAAGGAGACCGCCGGCTTCGGCGGCATGAACCTGTACGACGTGACCGACCCGGCGCATCCGACGCCGCTCGCCGAGGGCGTCGGCGACCACACGGTCATGGGCCAGGGCAAGAAGGCCTCCAACGACATCCACAGCGTCTTCGCCTGGGACGCGGGCGACAAGGCGTACGCGGTCATCGTCGACAACGAAGAGGGCCCGGACGTCGACATCGTCGACATCACCAACCCGAAGAAGGCGAAGGTCATCGCCGAGTACGACCTCGACGAAACCTTCCCGCAGATCGTCCAGGACGCGCCCGCCAACCTCACCGAGATCTTCCTGCACGACATGGTCGTCAAGGAGATCGGCGGCCGGCAGGTCATGCTCGCCTCCTACTGGGACGGCGGCTACGTCACCCTGGACGTGACCGACCCGAGGAAGGTCACCTACCTCGGTGACACCGACTTCGCCGCGCTCGACCCCGAGGCGCTGGAGAGCGGTCTCGAGGTCGCGCCGGAAGGCAACGCCCACCAGGCGGAGTTCACCCTCGACAACGAGTACGTCATCGGCGCCGACGAGGACTTCGGGCCGTACGCCCTCACCGCCCGCAACCTCACCGACGGCACGGACATCACGGCGAGCCAGGGCAGCAACACCACACGCCTGGAAGAGGGTCGGGCCATCACCGGCGACTCCGTCTTCGCGGGCCAGGCCTGCAACGGCGACCCGGCCGTCCCCGCCGGCGACCCGAACGCCGTGGACATCGCCGTCGTCGAGCGCGGGGTGTGCACCTTCAGCGAGAAGGTCGCGAACGTCATCGCGGCCGGCGGCTACGACGCCGTACTCGTCTTCAACCGCACCGGAACGGACGCCTGCGACCAGACTCTCGGCATGAGCGTCGAGGGCGACATCCCGACCTTCGGCGTCGCGCCGCGCGGCCAGGGCTTCGCCATCTTCGGGCAGGCCTACGACGACGCGGCCTGCGTGGCCGGAACGGGACCGGCGCAACTGCCGGTGGCGCTCGGTACCAAGGGCGACCGGCTCACTTTCTCGTCGTACTTCGACGGCTGGGGCTACGCGCACCTCTACCGCAACGAGAGCGGCAAACTCACCGAACTGGACACCTACGCCGTTCCCGAGGCGCACGACCCCGCCCACGCGACGGGCTCCGGCGACCTGTCCATCCACGAGGTGGCGGTCTCCGAGACCCGCGCCGACCTGCTGTACTTCTCGTACTACACGGCCGGGCTGCGCGTCGCGAAGATCGTCGACGACAGGATCGTCGAGGTCGGTCACTACATCGACGAGGGCGGCAACAACTTCTGGGGCGCCCAGGTCTTCGAGTCCGGCGGCAAGGAGTACGTCGCCGCATCGGACCGCGACCACGGGCTGTACATCTTCGAGTACACCGGAGGGCTGTGAGGACCGGACGCGGTCGGGAACGGGACCGCGACCGCTGACAACGCGGGGCCGCGCCGATGAGGGCGCGGCCCCGCGCGTCGCGTCGGGAGCTCCCGGGCGGGCCGCCGTACGGGTCAGCTTCCGGTGAGGGTGACCGCCAGGGACGTGATGTTCAGCGGGAACCGGCCGATCGCGGTCGGCTCGCCGGTGACGAGGTTGACGCTGTAGAGCGTCGGAGTGCTCGCGCCGTACGGGGTGAGGGAGGCGAACGCGGCGACCGACGTCGTCTTGCCGCCCGACAGGTAGCTGAAGATGTCCAGGCCCGCGTTGGGCTGCGCGTCGAAGCCGAGGGAGCCGACCGTGGACAGGGTGCCGTTGTTGGCCGGCGCCTGGAGGACGAGGGTGTCCTTCGTGGTGTCGATGCCGTACAGGAGCGTCCCGGTGGCGGCGACCAGGTCGTTGTTCGTGTAGCCGGACGCGGTGACGCCCCGGGTCGGTCCAGTGGACGGCGGGGTCGTCAGGGTGGTGTCCTCGACGGTGGTGTGGTCATTGAGGTTGTGCCGCAGGTTCTGCCCGTTGTCGCTGACCACCCGGAGCCGGTCGGCCGCCGGGTTGAAGTCGAAGCCGAAGTTGCTGCCGTACAGCGGGACCTGGAGCTGGGAGACCTTGGTGACCGTCACGTTGGAGACCTGCGGCGGGGTCTTGATCGTGTAGATGCCGCCCTTGTCGCCCAGGCCGTACAGCAGGCCGTTCTGGACGCGGTTGTCGAGGTCGAGCAGCCTGGTGTCGCCACTGAGGCCCATGATCTGCTGGACCCAGTCGAGCGAGGTCGGCCGGTCGGTGGTGAAGGTGGCCATCAGGGTGCCGTCGCCGGTGATCCCGAAGGCCCGCAGGCTGGGCGTGGCGGCGGCGGCCGAACCGGTGCCGGGCGCGCTCACCAGTATTGCCGCGGAAACGGACAAAGCGGCGGCCGTCGCCGCGAGTCTCTTTCTGATTCCTGCTTTCATCGGTGTTCCCCTCCACACGAATGCGAATTTCGGCCTGCTGACGGCTCCCATTTAGCCGCCTTCACCGCAGCTCCACAAGCGGATGGCGGCACAACGCCGCCTCGATCAGGGAACTTTGCACACCATGACAAATACCCGGGTGCCGCACAGCCCGTCGATTCACGCGAAGTGACAAATCACGTCCGGATTTCGTCTGTCGACCCGCTCACCTGCGATGGCAGGCTCCCGCCCATGGGGAGCCTCTTCGCCGAACTGACCCGGCAGGCGCCGACCAACGCCCGCCGCGAGGTCGACATGTATCAGCGTGAGATTCCGGAGTTCCGTTCCTGGGAAACCAAGCCGAGAGGCAGGGACGAGACGATGGAATACTCGGTGTGGCTACGGCGCCGCACGATCGAACTGTCTCCGGACAACAGCGAACTGACCGACGACGACCTGCGCTACATCACGGCCATCGGCGAGTTACGGGCCGGTGCCGGAATGTCCTCGGATTCGCGGCAGCAGGTACTGCAACTGCACACCACGCTCATGCTGCGCGACATCCATGAGGCGGCCGAGAGCCTGCGCGGCGGCGATGTCGAGGAACTCATGCAGGTGATGACCTGGTTCGCCCCGCAGGGCGACCGCGGCATCGTCGCCTACCAACAGGGGTTCATCACGGTGCTGCGGCGCCGGCTGCCGTACGTCGAGCAGGTCGCCCTGCTGGCCAGGTCGCTGCTGACCGGCGACCCCATGGCCGCGAACCTCGCCGCCGCCCTCGACCTGCAACTCCCCGAATTCTGCGCCGTCACGGTGATCCGCGTGCCGGACAGCCCCTTGGGCGACCTTGATCTGGACAACGAGATCGAAGCGCTCGTGAAGGCCCACCGGGTGCCGGTCGTCTGGCAGCCGGAGAGCGGCACGAGGGGCGGCGAGCTGATCGCCGTCGTCCCGTGTGCCGACGAGGTGATACGGCTGCCCTCCGCACCCGGCGCCGTGGCGGACCTCGTCGGGGACTTCGCCGGGGCACTCGGCCGCCCCTGCGCCGCCGGCACCGCCACCGCACCGCTCGGCGAACTCCCCGACGCCCTCGAACGGGCCCGCCGGATCAGCAGATCGGCCCCGCTGGGCAAGCCGTCCCGCCGAGTACGGCCGCACACCATGGCGGACGTCTTCGTCGAACTCGCGGTCGCGGACGTGCCGTTCGTCGACGCCTGGCTGCGCACGGTGGCCCGGCGGCTCGAACCCGGCCCCGACCTCCTGACCACCCTCGACGCCTACTACCGCCACGACATGAACCGCGGCGCGGCGGCAGCGGCTCTCAACGTCCACCCGCGCACCCTGGACTACCGCCTGCGCCGGGTCGGTGAACTCACCGGCATCGACCCGGCCTCGGCGCACGGCATACGCACCCTCAGCACCGTCGTGACACGGCGGCTGTCGGGGGCGTGGAGCTGACGCCGCCAACCGCCGCTGGCTCGGCCGGCATCGGGGCCGTTGTGTTCGCGGCAGCCCCTTCAGCGCAGCCGGCGTTTCGCCAGGCGGCGGGCGAGGTGGGGGAGGGCTGTGCCTGCCAGGAGCGCGGCCGTGAGCGGGACGATGACGTCCACCCAGGGGTCGCGCAGGGGCTTGTACGTCGCGGTGCCGTCCTTGATCTCGATGAAGCCGACGGGCCGGGCCCCGGCTCCACCGCCGCCGCCTCCGCCCTCGCCGGTCTTGTCCTTGCCGACTTCGCGCCCCACGCCGCCGCCGAAGCCGAAGCCGACCTCGGCGACCGGGATGACGGTGATGCCGTCGCCGACCACGGGTTCGCCGTAGACGGCGGTCACCGAGGCCCGGGCGCCGAGCTTGTCGGCGAGGCGTTCCAGGAGGGTGGCCGAGGCGTGGGCGGCGGTCATGTCCGCCAGGGGAACGAGTTGGGGCACGTCGTGATCAGTGGTCATCGGGGCCTCCTGGGTGGGGGCGTTCGGCGGTGCCGAGGATGTGGGTGGCGGCCGGGGAAGGGACGCGGGTCGCCGGGAAGGGGAACCGGTCGACGCCGGTGACGGTGAAGCCCGCGGCCACGATGGCCGCCTGGGTGTCACGGCCCGTGTGGCAGCCGCCCATCAGCCGGGGCCAGACGGTGGCGTCGAGCACGCGCTGGACGCGCCGCATCGCGGGTGAGCCGGCCTGGACGTGCTCGAAGAACCGCAGTTGGCCGCCCGGTCGCAGGATCCTGTGGAGTTCGGCTAGGGGGTGTTGTGAGAGTCCCGTGCGGTGCCCGCGGTGTTCGGTGCGTGCCCTCGGCGTGCCGGACGAAGGCCCTCGTAGCGGAGTTACTTGGGCCTTTGGCCGGTGCGGCGAGGGTGCGTGCCGGGCGCCGCGGGTGCCGTGCGGGACTCTCACAACACCCCCTGGGGCGGTGTGCTGGTCGGCCACGGAGCAGAGGGTCAGGCATACGACGGCCGCGTCGAAGGTGTCGTCGGGGTAGGGCAGTTGCTCGGCCCGGGCGTCCTGGACCGTCACCGGAACGGGGGCGCCGCGGGCCTGTTCCCCGGCCAGGGCGCGCAGCCGCGGCTCCGGTTCGACGGCGACGACCCGCTTCACCTCGGGCGGGTAGTGCGGGAAGTTCAGCCCGTTGCCCGCGCCGATCTCGATGACCTCGCCGGACAGGCCGGACAGCAGCTTGCGGCGGTGCTCGGCGACGCCGGCCTTCTGCAGGGCCGGGGCGGCCAGGTTGGCGTAGAAGCGGGCGAAGACCGGGTGCTTGATGCGCTGGGGCATGGTGACCATCTCCCTCTGCGGCAGCGTCCCCGCGAGGTCGCTGGGGCTATTCTGATTGCGGGAGGTGCTACATAGTGAAGTCACTTCACGATTCTTCCCCGCACGATATGCCGGAGGGGTTCCCTTCCGCCAGAGTCTCACTCGACCGGCTCTTCGAGCTCGCCGAGGTGCTGGGCGCGATGATGCAGCGGGGAGTGGCCGAGCGCGGTCTGACCACGGCGCGGGCCGGTGTGCTGTGGGCGCTGTTCCACGAGGGGCCGATGACCCAGAGTGCGCTGGCCGGCAAGCTGGGGGTCACGCCCCGCAATGTCACCGGGCTGCTGGACGCGCTGCAGGGCGACGGGCTGGTGGCGCGCGCGGCCCACCCCACCGACCGGCGAGCGACCCTGGTCTCCCTGACCGCAACCGGGCGCGAGGTCACCGCCGAGCTGCGCGGCGGACGCGACGGCCTGGCCGCCCTGCTGTTCGCCGACATGCCTCCCGGTCAGCTCGACGCCTTCACCACCTCCCTGGCCCGGATCATCGAGCGGCTCAAGGCCGTCGGCCCGACCGGGCGGGAGTGAGGGCGGGGTCCGGCCGGGAAGTGTTGCTGAAAGGCCGTCAGACGGGCCGGGCCCGCCTCCCCACGGGGAGACGGGCCCGGTCGTGTCCTCACTTCGCCGGTCAGGCGTCGGCGCCCGCCTTGCGGCGACGGGCGACGACCACCGCGCCGGCGCCCAGCACGAGCGCCGCGGCGCCCGCGAGCCCGGCCTTCGGCAGGACGTCGCTCGAACCGGTCGAGGCGAGCGAGCCGTTGACGCTGTCGCCACCGCTGTTGTCGGTTCCGTTCACCGGGGTGGTGGAAGAGCCGCCCTGCCCGGTGGTGTTGTCGGTGTTGTCGGTGTCGCCGGGCTTGCCCTCGGGGTCCTCGCCCTTGCCCGGGGCGTCGGCCTTGGCCACGATCTGGAACTCGTCGTGCTCGATGCCCGGGTAACCGCCGCAGGACCCGTCCTCGTTCAGGTAGTCGGCCGTCGCGAAGACAGCGCCCTGTCCGGACGGGATGTCCGCGTCGACCTTCAACCGCAGCTTGACGTCGGCCGAGGTCTTCGCCTTGAGGGAGCCGACGGTCACTCCACCCAGCAGGTCGGCGTCGTGCCAGCCCGGGTTCGCGGCCGTGGACCACTCCAGGTCGAGGTAGGAGTCGAGCTCCTTGAGGCCCTTGTCGTCGAAGGCGTGGACGGCCGCGAACGGGTACACCTCGTCCATCGTCCTGTCGGTGCCGTTGGTGACGCGCAGCGTGAAGGTCGCCGTGGTGCCGCCGGCGACCTTGCCCGGCAGCCCGCGCACGACGGTGGTGAGCTTGGGCTCGGCGACGCACTCGCCACCCGGCTCCTCCCCCTCGTCCCCGTCGTCCCCTTCCTCGGCCTCGGCCAGCGCCTTCTTCGCGTCGTTCAGCTTCTTCTCGGCCTCGTCCCGCGCCTTCTGCAGCAGGCCGATCTTCCGGACCTGGGCGACGCGGGCGTCGTCGTGGGCCCGCTGCGCCTCGGCAGCCTTGGTGTCGGCGGCCGTCTTGGCCGCCGCGGCCTCCTCGGCCGCCTTCTCGGCCTCCTCCAGCGCCGTCTGCGCCGCGGCCTTCTCCTCGTCGGTGGTGGCGGCGTCCAGCGCGGCCTTGGCGTCCACGACGGCCTGGTCGGCCTCGGCCTTGGCCTTGGCGGCGGCCTCGGCGGCCTGCTTGGTCTCGATGACCGCGGCCTTGGTCGGGTACGTCTCCGCCTCCAGGCCCTCCTCGAGGAACTTGATGGCGTCCTTCACCGCGACGACGGCGGCGTCGTACTCCTGCTGCGCGAGGTCGACGGCCCGCTCGAGTTCCTCGATGGTCGGCTTCGCCTGCTGCGTCTGCGCGGCGGGCTGGTCGTCGGCGAGGGCGGGCGCCGCCGAGAGGAGGACGACCGGGGCGGTCACGGCGGCGGCGACGGCGGTGGCGAGAACAGAGCGAATCTTCACAAGGGACCCCCCGGTCACATGGCGGAAAAGTGCGATGGGCGTCGCGCTTGCGGAGTACTCACGCGGGCGACGTCCCGGTGATCGTACGGTCTGCATGATCCAGGCCACAGGGGGTTTCTCGCTCCGCTGCCGGAGAAGCCTCCGCGGCCCGCGTACAAATGGCATGTACGGGGACAGTTGCCTACGGAGGCCCCACTTTTTCTGTGAGCCATGTCATCGCAGGTTCTTCACTTGGGTGCAAGCTGGAAGGGAGGGGGGGAAGGGAGAGGAGGGAAGCGAGATGACAGATCAAGGCAGCAGCACCGGTACCGGCACCGATACCCGCTGGCATCTGGCCGGTGACTGGTTCGACGTGTGCAAGTGCGCCATACCGTGCCCCTGTACGTTCGCCCAGCCCCCGACCTACGGCGACTGCGAGGGCGTGCTCGTCTGGCACATCCGGGAAGGCAGCTTCGGCGATGTGCGGCTCGACGATCTCAACGTCCTGATGCTCGGCTCCTTCACCGGCAACGTCTGGGCCGGCACGCACACCGACCCGTACGCCGCGGTCTTCCTCGACGAGCGGGCCGACGAGCAGCAGCGCGGCGCGCTCGGGGCCATCTTCGGCGGGGAGGCAGGCGGGTGGCCGGCGCAGATGATGGAGATGTTCCACCCCGAGACGCGCGGCATGGACTTCGCCCCCGTCCACGTCGAGATCGACGAGGACCTCGCCACCTGGCGGGCCGAGGTCCCCGGCCGGGTCACGGCCACCGCCGAGGCACTCACCGGCCCGACGACGCCGGAAGGCGCACGCGTCCAGGTCCACAACGCCCCGGGCTCCGAGGTCGGACCGGGCCAGGTCGCCACCTGGGGCCGGGCCACCGCCGACCGCGCCGACGCGTTCGGCTTCTCCTGGGATCGCTCGGGAAAGTCGAGCAAGCACTTCCCGTTCGACTGGAGCGGCCCTGACTAGAGCGGTACTGGGCGGACTGGACGGACCGGACGGGCCAGACGGAAAGGTCCTCGGTGCGTCACAGGCCGCCCATCGCCGGCATCGGCTCCTGAAGTCCCGGCAGCAACGCGTCCTGGAACGGTGCCAGCACGGCGAGCACGAGAAACGCGACGCCCACGCCCCGGGCGAGCAGCGGGCCACGGGACCACAGCTTCTCCACGAAGATCACCACGGCGAGCCCGGCCATCGCCGCCACGTTCATCACACCGAGCGGGATCAGGACGACCATCAGCCCCGCGCAGCAGCCGACGCAGTAGGCACCGTGATGGACACCCACCCGCAGGTCGCGCGCCGGCCGCCGGAACCCGGCGTAGCGCACCAGGTGGCCCATGGGGTCGCGGCAGTGCCGCAGACAGACGTTCTTGAGCGGGCCGAGCTGATACAGGCCCGCGAGCAGGAAGGCCACCGCGCCGATCCAGCGCCCGGCGGCCGGCCGGTCGTCCACCAGGCCGCCGGTGAGGGCCAGGGCCGCGTAGGCGAGCAGGCCGAAGGCGGTCCACACCAGCAGGTAGCCGCCCACGAACTCGACGGTGCGCGCGGTCCGCGTCCAGCCGGAGGACTGCCGGCCGATCCCGCGCGCCCACGTGAGGGCCACCGGCGCCATGGACGGCAGCATCATGGCCGCCATCATCGTCACCCACAGCAGCAGGAACAGCGGCAGCGCCATCCCCATCGTGCCGGGTTCGACCCCCATGTCCCCGGCCTGCGCGAGCGTCAGCACCCAGGCAGGCACCGCGATCAGGACGATCAGAAACCAGGCGGCGGCGAGATCACGGGCCGGCAGCAGGCCCCCGCCCGCTCCGGTCGGCGCGGAGGACCGGGCGGACGCGGAGGTGGAGGTGGGGATACGGCTGTGACGCATCGGCGTGTACTCCTGTGGCTGGTTCCAGGACAACACGCATCCACCGACGCCGCGACCGGCGCAGCCGGCCCGGTGAGCGGTCAGGGACAGTCGTACGTGAAGTGGGCGGTGGCCGTGCGGGGGGTTGCGGAGAGGATGCGCAGTTCGGCCCGTGCCGTGTGGTGTCCCTTGCCCTGGAAGGTCCACAGCAGGTGCAGACGTGCCTGTGCCTGCCCCCGCTCCATCACTTCGGTGAGGACGCCCGAGGTCGTGCCGTCGCTGCGGATCCAGCGGTAGGAGAGGGTGCCCGGACGGCCGTTCGTGGCGACGAGGGCGACGACGTCCGCGGTGCCGTCGCATCCCAGTGCCGTCGGGCGGGCCGTGACCGTCACCCTGCTCACCTCGACGGACGGTCCGAGGCGCTGCCAGGCGAGGAACGCGAGGACGCAGAGCACCACCAGCGCGGGCAGCGCGTGTCTGCGCGGCCGTCGGCGGTGGGGCGCGGGAGGCGGTGGTACGCCGGGCAGCGTCCGGTGGGTGCGGTGCGCGACGGCGGCGGTCACGCCGGGGCCGAAACGCAGCACGGTGCCTTCGATGCGATCGGGGGGCGTCGGCGGCGGGGGCCCGGTCCCCGCGTCGGCGGGCCCACTCGGGTGCTCGACGAGGGTCTCGTCCGGTTCGGGTCGCTGGATCCAGTGGCTGGCCAGCACGGTGGCGCTGTACTCGGCGTCGCCCGAACCGGGCTCGGCCGGGGCCGGGGTGCGGTCGTCGTCGCGCGTGGTCATCGGAGCTCACACCGCCTGGTCAGAAGCTGCTGCGAGGCGCCACCACCGGCGGCGGCCGGGGTGGTCGTGGCCTGCACCGCCCAGTAGCAGCCGCGGTTCTGGAAGGTGTGGTCGACGGTGAGCGTGTACTGGGTGGCGCCACTGCGCTCGAAGGTCTCGGACGCGCCGTCCGGGGTGCCGAGTTGTCCTTTCGAATCGCCCGTGTACCACGCGACGGTGAGGGAGACCGGCCCGGTGCCGTCCGTGGTGATGTCGATGGTTGCCGTCGCGGCCGTGGCGCCCGTCTGCTGGAAGGCCGACACCGTGACGTCCTTGACGGCGGGGGCGGCGGGGCCGGCGGGCGGGGCGGGGGAATCGGGCGTCGGTGTGGGTGTAGGCGTCGGCGTAGGCGTCGGCGTCGGCGTCGGCGTCGGCGTCGGCACGGTGGTCTCCCCGGCGGGCGCGGTCGCGGTGGTGGTGGCGGTGGCCGGGGGTTCGTCGGTGCCGGTGGTCGTCGGGCCCGAGGGCGGGAGGCCGGGTGTCGTGGTGGGTGTGGCTGAGGAGGGGGTCGGTGGGGGCGGGGAGGCGGGCGGCGGCGGCTCCGCGCCGGGCTCGGGGCTGGTGGTGGCAACGGCCCGCGCCGTCTTCTGCTGCGCGGCAGCCCCCGGGGTGTACTGGAGTCCGTAGGTCAAAAGGACACCGAGCAGCACGGCGGCGGCCGACACGAGCACCCCGGGCCGGCCGGGCAGCCATGACCGCACACCGCCGTGGCCCGGCTCCCCGTTCAGGACCGTGCGTGCGGTGTCCGTGGTGGTCCGGGCGTCGCCCCGGGCCGAGGGCAGCAGCAGTGGCAGCAGTGCCACCAGCGCGGCGAGCCGGCCGCGGCCGCGCTCCTCCCAGTCGGGGCCGTAGGCGGCGCCGGCCGCCGCCTCCAACTCCCCGACGAACGCCTCGGCCTGCGCGGGCCGTTCCGCCGGATCCTTGGCCAGCCCGCGCCGCACCAGCTCACGCACCGGCTCGGGGGCCTGATCGGCGGGGACCGGCGCGTCGACGTGCTGGAGCGCGAGTTCGGCGAGGTTGTCGCCCGAGTACGGCTTGCGGCCGGTCAGGCACTCGAAGAAGGTGGCCGTGGCCGCGTACACGTCGGCGGCGGGTGAGGCGGGGGCGCCGGTCCACTGCTCCGGGGCCATGTAGGAGGGGGTGCCCGCCACGCCGGCGCTGGTGCCGGCGTCCACCGCGATCCCGAAGTCGACGAGCCTGGACGATCCGTCCGGCACGACCAGGACGTTCTCCGGCTTGTAGTCGCGGTGGACGACGCCGACGCGGTGCGCGTCGGCCAGGCCGAGCAGCGATCCCTTGAGGATGACGAGCGCGGCCTCGGGGTCGAGCGGGGCCCGCCGCTTCAGCAGCGCGCGCAGCGATACGCCGTCCACCAGTTCCATCACGATGGCGGCGCCGTGCGTGCTCTCCACGTACTCGTACAGGCCGGCGACGTACGGGCTCCGAAGTCCGCCGAGCAGCCGCGCCTCCGCCCGGAAGCCGTGCACGAAGCCCGGCCGGGTGCGCAGCGACTCGCTGAGGTACTTCACCGCCACGGGAACGCCGGTCTCCTCGTGCACGGCGAGGACGACCCGTCCGCTCGCCCCCGACCCGAGTTCGAGTGACTCGGTGTATCCGGGCACCGCCCATGTGTCCATTCCAGCCCCCCAAGGCCGCCGCACGCCGCGCCGTCCCCACCCCCTGGGAAGCGACCGGGCCGCGCGGTGAGAGACACATTTCCGGCCACCGCGGTTGCGTATCGCCCGGCCTATCCTTGGCAGTGAAGGGCAGGGAGGTCCCTGTGAGTGCGTACCGGGGTCGTCGTACGGCCGTCTGCGCCGCCGCGTTGTCGCTGGCCGTGTTCCTGGCCGCCTGTGGCGGTGGCGGGGGTTCCTCGGACTCGGGCGGGACCGCCGCCGGCGAGGGTGGCTTCGAGGTCGGGCTGTTGTTCAGCCAGAACATCCAGACTCGCTGGGAGAGGTTCGACAAGCCCTTGATCGAGAAGAGGATCAAGGAGCTGTGCGCGGACTGCAGAGTGCGCTACGCCAACGCCGAGGGGGACGTGGCCACCCAGAAGCAGCAGGTGGAGAGCATGATTAACAAGGGCGTGGAGGTCCTGCTCCTCAGCGCCGTGAACTTCAGGTCGCTCAGTTCCTCGGTCGAGCGGGCGCGTGACGCGGGCGTCCCGGTCATCGCCTACGACGGGCTCGTCGAGGGCCCGATCGCGGCCTACGCCTCCTTCGACAACGAACGGGTCGGCAGGCTTCAGGCCGAGGCCCTCCTCAAGGCCCTGGGAGACAAGGCCGACGGCGGCCAGATCGTCATGATGAACGGTCCCCAGACCTCACCGACCAACGTGGCCTTCAAGAGGGGCGCGCTGTCCGTGCTCGAAGGCAAGGTCAAGATCGGCAGGACGTACGACGTCCAGGCCTGGAGTCAGGAGAGGGCCCACAAGAACATGGTCGGCGCCGTCGCCGCGCTGGGTACCGACGGCATCGACGGCGTGTACGCCGCCAACGACGGTCTCGCCGCCGGCGTCATCTCCGGCCTCAAGACCGCCGGCATCCGGCCGATGCCTCCCGTGACCGGTCAGGACGCGGACATCGAGGCGGTGCAGCGCATCCTCAGGGGCGAGCAGTACATGAGTATCTACAAGCCCTTCAAGGCCGAGGCCGACGCGGCCGCGGAGATGGCCGTCGCCCTCGGCCGCGGCGAGAGCCTCGACGCCATCGCCGAGACGACGGTCGACACGGCCACCTCCAAGGACATCCCCGCGGTCCTGCTGGACCCGATCCCGGTGACCGTGGACAACATCAAGGACACCGTGGTCAAGGACGGCGTGTACACGATCGACCAGATCTGCACCCCGGACATCGTGCCCGCGTGCCAGAAGGCCGGGCTCACCGGTGGATGAGCAGGAGGACCCCCGCCTCACGGCTTCTCGGTCGCCCGGCCCGGGGTGAAGATAGTGCCACCAGGGCCAGCCCCACCACGGCGCCGACGAGTTGCATGCCGATGAAGCCCGCGACCGAGCCTGGCGCGATGCCCGCGAAGGTGTCGGTGAAGGCGCGGCCGATCGTCACCGCCGGGTTGGCGATGGACGTGGAGGAGGTGAACCAGTAGGCGGCGCCGATGTAGGAGGCGACGGCCACGGGGGCGAAGCGGAGGCGGTCGGTGCGGGCCAGGCCGAAGATCAGCAGGATCAGGCCGGCCGTCGCGACGATCTCGCCGAGGAGCAGGTTTCCCGCCGAGCGGTCGTGCGTGGACCACTTCACCAGCGGCTCGCCGAACATCGCGTCCGCCAGGACGGCACCGGCGATCGCGCCGGCGATCTGCGCCGGGACGTACACGGCCGCCTCACGCAGCGTCACCCCGGCGCCGCCACGCCGGGCGGACCACCACTCGGCCAGCGTGACGGCCGGGTTGAAGTGCGCGCCGGAGACCGGGCCGAGCAGCAGGATCAGGATGCCGAGGCCGAAGACGGTGGCCAGGGAGTTGGCCAGCAGCTGCACCCCGACGTCGTCCGTCAGCTCGGTGGCCTGGATACCGGAACCGACCACGACCGCCACCAGCAGCGCGGTGCCGACCAGTTCGGCCGCGGCTCGCGCGGTGAGGGGCCGGGGTGGCGCGGTGGTGCCGGGCGCGGGCTCGGCCACCGGTACGGCGGGCTCCGCGGCGCTCTCGTGCGTGGTGGTCAACGGGGTTCCTCGGTGGTCTCGGGGACGGGAAAGTGCCGGTCAGGGACAGGCCCGTTTGTTGCCGGCGGCCGTGCGGGCGGACTCGGCCAGGTCGGCGAACCGGTCGGCGACCGAGGCGATGACGTCCGGGCGCAGCTTGTAGTACGTGTACCGGCCGCACGGCTCCGTCTCGACGACCCCGGCCTCGCGCAGCACTCTCAGGTGGTTGGAGAGGTTGGTCTGACGGGCGCCCGTCTCCTCCACCAGGTGGGTGGTGCACAGCGTCTCTTCGGCGAGCAGGGTCACGATCCGGAGCCTGAGCGGGTCGGCCAGCACCCGGATCAGGTCAGTGTCGACTGACGTCAGCATGGACTGATACTTTCACATCATCGGTGACTGACACGACAAGAGAGACCGTGATGTCCGACAAACCCTCCGTGCTGTTCGTCTGTGTCCACAACGCCGGCCGCTCCCAGATGGCCGCCGCGTGGCTGACCCACCTGGCCGGGGACCGCGTCGAGGTCCGCTCCGCCGGCTCCAACCCCGGCGACCAGGTCAACCCGGCCGCCGTCGAGGCCATGGCCGAGGTCGGCATCGACATCTCCGCCGAGGTCCCGAAGATGCTCACCGTGGACGCGGTCCAGGAGTCCGACGTCTGCGTCACCATGGGCTGCGGCGACACCTGCCCGGTTTTCCCCGGCAAGCGGTACCTGGACTGGAAGCTGGACGACCCGGCCGGCCAGGGTGTCGAGGCGGTGCGTCCCATCCGGGACGAGATCAAGAAGCTCGTCGAGGGACTGCTCGAGGAGATCGCCCCTCAGGAGTCGCGCGGGGTCACCAGGCCGGATTCGTAGGCGAGGACGACCAGGTGGGCGCGGTCCCGGGCGTGGAGTTTGGTCATGGCCCGGTTGACGTGGGTCTTCGCCGTGAGCGGGCTGATCACCATGCGGCCGGCGATCTCGTCGTTGGACAGGCCCTGTGCGACCAGGGCGACCGCCTCGCGTTCGCGGTTGGTCAGTTCCTCCAGCGCCTTGTCGAGGCCGGAGTTGAGCGGCTGGGTGACGTAGCGGTTGATGAGCTTGCGGGTGATCGAGGGTGCGAGCAGGGCGTCACCGCGCGCCGCGACGCGGACGGCGTGCAGGAGGTCCTCCGGCAGGATGTCCTTGACGAGGAATCCGGCGGCGCCGGCGCGCAGCGCGTCGAAGACGTACTCGTCCATGCCGTAGTTGGTCAGGATGACGACATGCATCCGCTCCAGGGCCGGGTCGGCGGCGACGCGCCGGGTGACCTCGATGCCGTCCATGACCGGCATCTGGATGTCGACGAGCGCGATGTCGGGCAGATGCCGCCTGGCCAGCGACAGGCCCTCTTTGCCGTCGGCGGCCTCGGCCACCACCTCGATGTCGTCCTCGAGGTCGAGCAGTGCGCGGAATCCGCTGCGGATGAGCGGCTGGTCGTCGACCAGCAGGACCCGGATCATGACGTCTGCTCCACGGGGAGTTCGGCCTGGACGGTGAAGCCGCCCTCGTCACGGGGCGCGGCGCGCAGGCGGCCGCCCAGGGCGGTGACGCGTTCGCGCATGCCGAGCAGCCCGACGCCGGGCACCGGAGCGCTGTCCGGCGTCGCCCTGCCGTCGTCGTCGACGCGTATCGCGAGGGTGTCCGCACGGCAGTCGATCCGGACCGACGCCGCGCTCGCGTCCGCGTGCCGGGCGACGTTGGTGAGCGCCTCCTGGACGATCCGGTAGGCGGTCCGCTCCACCGCGGCCGGCATCTCGCCCCGCGGTCCCTCGATCGTCAGCGTCATGTCCAGGCCGAACGTACGGGCTCGTTCCACGAGTTCCTTGATGTGGTCGAGGCCGCGCGGCGGGGTCGTGTCGTCGTCGCGCAGCGCCTGAAGCGTCGCGCGCAGCTCACGGCTCGCCTCCCGGCCGGCCACCTGGATCGCCAGCAGCGCCTCCGGCACCTGCTCGCCGCGTCTGCGGGCCACATGGACGGCGACTTCGGACTGCACCTTGATGATCGAGATCTGGTGGGTGAGCGAGTCGTGCAGCTCCCGTGCGATCCGCAGCCGCTCGTCGTCGGCGCGGCGCCGCGCGGTCTCCTCCCGGGTGCGCTCGGCCTCGTCCGCCCGCCGCTCGGCCTGCCGCAGCGCCTCACCCGCGGCGCCGGCGGCGATCAGCCAGGCGATCTCCAGGGCGCCGCGGGCCCGCGCGAACGCCTCGCCCGTGTCGTGCAGACCCGAGACCAGGGCCGCGAGGGGCAGCAGGGCCAGCAGGGCCACGCTCGCGGCGATGGTGAGGGTGCGGTGTCCGGCCCGTACGGCCGCGTACACCGCGAACAGGTACGCGACGGCGGGCACGTCGAAACCGGCCGCCTGGTAGCCCGCCGCGCACAGCCCGGTGACCGCCAGCACGACGACCGGAGCCCGGCGGCGCGCGGCCAGCGCCAGGCCGCCGGCCGTCAGCAGTGCGTAGCCGAGCAGGTCGGGGCCGGTGGCGGACTGCGGCCCGGACAGCCCGGTGACCAGCAGCGTCACCGCCACGCCGATGGCGATCGCCCAGTCTGTGACCCTGGCGCGGACACCGGAGAGCCCCGTCCTCATAGCCGCACCCTAGCCGGGCGCCGCCGCGGGCGAGTCCCGCTCGCGGACGAGCGGCCGACTACCGCACACGTGGTACTTCGCCGGCTTCCGCAGCGCTCGCGGTAGCGGGAAGTGCGTCCGTCCGCGGGACGACCGGCGGTGGGTGCGGCGGACATGCTCGGACCACGTCCGGTCGTATCGGACCACGTCCAGTCACAGGAGGAGACATGTCTGTCGGATTTGAGTCGGTTGGATTTGAGTCGGTGGCCGCCGATGCCTACGAACTGACCGCCGGCCGGTTCGTGGGCACCGCGGCGGCACTGGTGGCGCTGGCCGGTGTGATCATCGGCGGGCTGGCGCTGGCCCGGTCCCGGTCCGCCGGGCGGGGCGGCAACGCGAAGCGGGCACCCGTAGTGTCCCTGGTGGCGGGCCTGGCCGGCATGACCGTCGGCGCGCTGAACCTGGCCGTCGCCGACGGCGGCCCCGGCACCGGCAACGGAGTGGTCGGCGGCGCCATGGCCCTGGTGCTGGGACTGGCCGCCACGGTCCTGGGCCGACTGGCCCTGGTCCGCTCCCGCCGCGGGGAGGTGGGGCAGACCGTCGGTTCGAGGCTCAATTGGCGAGTTTGAGCACGGCGCCCACGTAACCGCAGAGTCCGAGCACGGTGCCGAGCCAGACGGTGATGGTGTGGAAGGCGAGCCGGCCGGGGGCCGGGAGCATGCCGAGGTGGACCAGGGCCGCCTTGCTCACCCGGGGCTGGGGCCCGTGCTTGGGCAGGCGTTCGAGGGCTCGGCGCAGCGCCCTTTGGGAGGCCGGCTCGGTGAGGCCGAGGGAGGTGCCGTGGGCGTCGCGCACCAGCAGGACGCGTTCCGAGACACCGCCGGTGGAGAAATAGGTCAGCAGCCGGACCCGCTCGATGCGGGACAGGTCCACGGTGCGCTCACCGGTCAGAGTCCGCGCGATCATGAGGTTTCTGGGGCGGCGCGGCCGCGACTTCTCCGTGTTCAGTTCGGAGAGCAGCAGGGATCCTGCCAGTCCCGCGATCATCGCCACGATCGCCACCTCTGCGGGAAACAGACCGGTTGCCGCGACGGCGAGCGTGGCGAAGGGCGACGCCACGAGCGCCACGGCGAAGGCGGTCCAGCGGCGCGCCCGCCGCCGGGCCGCCGCGGGAGACGTCCACTGCTCTGTGCACTTCGCCTTCACCCGGCTCTTGAGCACCCTGACTCCCTCGGGTCCCGTGGGTCCTGCACCAAGGGTCCGCGCCTTGCGAACCAGTCGGAGAGGGCCGCGCCGAGCTGCAGCCCCAGGCTCAGAAACACCAGCGGGGGCGTGATCGCGGCCAGCAGAGTGGAGGCGGCCTCACGGGGCAGGCCGGCCAGCCCGGCCACGAGGGGCACCAGGCCACCCACCCACAGCACGAGCGCGGCGACCCCGTTCACCCGGATCCGTGCCGGGGAGCACCGCGCACGCACCCTCATCGGCGACCAGCCACGGAGCATGGCGATGCCGAAAGGCAGCAGTACCAGCGTGAACAGCCCGATCGAGATCCACAGGAAAACCACCACGTCCCGCCCCTTTCCCCTGCTCCCCGACGCGAAGTCTGCCCTCGCGCCCACCCCCTCGTCACTGCCGGAATCCGGAAGTCTCCGGGCGGCCCGACTGCCTGGCGGCCCGGCGAACGTCGCGGGCGTTCGGCGCTCACCGCCCGGCCGGGCAGTTCCCCCAGAGCGTGGAGAGGACTTCGGGGATCTGCGCGATATCGCCGCAGCCTCGTGCCCCACGGGGGAAGCCGTCGCTGGTGAGGTAGGCCCAGCCGCCGGCGGAGGTGCCACGGAAGTACTTGGTGGCGCTGCCCTCGTCCTGCATGCCCACCAGTTCGTCGTGGGTGGCGCCAGCAGTGGCCTCGAAGCTGGTGGCGGCGTAACGGACGCCGCCGCACTGGCCGTAGTAGAACTGCCCCGGCGCCGGCCGAATATGGACGAACCGCGGAAAGCTACGCCGGTACGCCTCCGTCACGGCGGCCTTCACTTGGCTGCCGGCGCTCAGGTTGCGGCAGCCCGGGCGCTCTGCGGGCCCGCTGACGCTCACGACGGGAGTGGGGGATGTGGCCCTCGGGGTGGCAGGACTGGTCGTAGGGGTGCCGGTCGGCGTCGGGGCCAGTGCGGAAGGCGAGGGCGAGGGCGTGGAAGTAGGGGAAGGGGAGGCCGAGGCGGAGGCGGGTGTGTCCGAGCCGGTGGGGGAATCCGACGCCTCCTGGCACCCTGCCAACGCCAGGATCCCGAAACCCACCACCGCTATCACCGACGTACCTCTGAGACCCGGCATGGGAGTCCTCTCTTCGACCGTGCTCGATCGTTCTCGACCGCTGAAGCAACGGCTAGACCCACGGGACAGCGCCAGGGTTGTGGCGAGGTGGCCGACCCGGCAGCGTCGCGGCCCGGAAATCTGCCGTACACCGCACAAGCAGGCGCAACCCGGCCGATGGCACGATTCCGCGCATGAGTGGTGTCCCGGAAGTGACGTGCCGTCCTCAGCTGAAGCGCTCCGTGCGGCGGTTCGTCGTGTTCGCATCGGCCGGGGTGATCCTGGCCGGGACGGGGCCGGCCGTGGTGCGCGTGGCGTACGGGGGCGGGCCGGCGGACGCGTGGGTCTACGTGGGCCTGTTCGCCGCGCTGCTCGGCGTCGTGTTCCTGTACGGGGCCGTCGCCCAGGTGAGCGCCGACGCGTACGGCGTGCGCTCCCGGACGCTGCTGCGCCGCCGCCGCGTGCCCTGGCACGACATCGCCGACCTGCGCGTGTACGTGCAGTACGGGCGTAACGGCCAGGAGATCCACCGCGTCGAGGTGGTGCTGCGCGGCGGACGCACTCGCCGCCTGCCCCTGCCGGCCAGCGCGTCCTCGAACGACCGGGCGGACTTCGACGCCAAGCTGGACGCGCTGCGCGCGCTGCACCGCAGGTACGGCACCCCGGAGTCGAGCCACGTCGCCGTCATCTCCAAGCGCACCGCCGGGCGCGGTACGGCCGTGCCGCTGAGCCTGTGCGTGCTGCTGCTCGCGGGCGCCGGTCTGGCCGCCTGGTTCGTGCCGGCCACGGAGTCGCTGAAGCGTGCGTGGGAGTCGGCTGCCCCGTGCGCCGCCGATGCGCCCTCCCGGGAGTGCCTGACCACCCTGCCGGCCGTGATCACACGGGTCGAGGTCGGCTCGGGGAAGCAGCGCAGTTGGCTGTACTTCGCCGACGGCCGGCCGCTGGAGCGGCTGTCGGTCTCGCAGGAGGGCGCCCGGGGGTTCCAGCCCGGCGACCGCGTCGAACTCACCGTCTGGCGCCGCGAGGTGAGGGAGGTCACCGGCGAACACCACGTCTGGCGCGAGCACTTCCCCGGCGGCGGAGACGTCGCCGTCATCGCCGCCGGGTGCGCGCTCGCCGCGGGCTACCCCGCCTCCTTGGTGCTGCTGCGCCGACGCGGGCGCCGGCTGCCCGCCGACGAGGTCCTGCCGTCGGCGCTCCCGTTCGCGGGCGCCCTGGTCGCCACGGCCCTGTGGCTGCTGCCGCTCTGCTACCTCCACCCCACGTCCCCGCCGACCTCCCCCGGGGCCCTCACCTGGGCGGTCGCGGGATCGCTCGTCTCGCTGTGCCTGTTCATCCGGGCCTGGCGCGCGACCCGCGTCCGTACGCCCGAGAAGGCCGCGGCTGCGACTCAAACGCTCCAGAAGCCCTCCGACGAGGACGAGGAGGTCTTCCTGGCCGCCCGCTTCCTGGAGTCCACCGACTACAACCCGAACAACTTCGGCACCCACATCGTCCTCGGCGGCGGCCCGCCCGCCGTCACGCCCCACCCCGGCCCGGGCCGGTTCGCGGCGAAGCGGATCCCGGTGGAGCGGCTCACCGTCAAGGACGTACGGCGCCCCCGCGGCGGCGACGGTGACGGCGTCCCCAGAGGCTGGCAGGTCGCCGAACTCGACGACGCGGGCCGCCCGGTCCACCTCGCGGCGGCCCCCGCCGACCTGGCCCGCATCGTCCGGGCGCTGAGCACTGCGGGAACCCCTGCTTCCCCTTGACGAGTTCTCAGCCTCGCTTCTCAGCCCCGCGCGCCGACGGCGAGCCCGCAGGTGCCCGACCTCGACGCCCCGTCCAGCCCCGTCAGCTCCACCTCGACCTGGCCCTCGGCGTCCCGGCTGTAGGCGATCGTGCAGGTGAGCTGGCGTAGCGCGGTGCTGCCCAGGCCCTCCAGGGCGAGGGGCAGGCGGGCTGTGACCCGGCCGCCCGGGACGGACTCGACCTCGACGGTCCGGCCGGGGAGGGCGGCGGGGAGGGCGGTGCTCAGGCCGGCGGCTCGGTCTTGCTCCCGCGGGCCGTTGAGCAGCGCCATGACGACCTTCTCCGTCGCCACCGGACCGGCCGCGGCGGCGGAGTTCCCGGCTCCGGAGCCCGACTCGGTGTATTCGTCGCCGAACCCGGCCTCGGGCTCGGTCGTGCGGATCACGGGGCTCAGGCCTCCGCCGGGGGAACGGAAGAAGAGCAGCATGTCCAAGTCGCGGTTCAGGAAGGCCTGGAACGAAGCGGGGCCGCCCGCCTCGATGACCGCCTCCTGGTCCGCACCGTCGAGCTGAACACCGGCCTGCGTATCGACCATTACGCGGAGATCGGCTTCGGGGGCTTCGTCGGCGTCGTGGACGCGGTCGGCGGGGTGGAGATGTGCGTGGACCGGAACATCAGGGACGAGAAGTCCGGGCTGGACCTGACGAAGGGCTGTCACACCCTGGACGGCGCCCAGTCACTCGCGTTCGTCCGCCAGCGTCACCAGGAGGCCGACGGCGACCTGGGCCGCTCCCGCAACCAGCGGAAGTTCCTCTCCGCCCTGGCCGGCAAGGCGGCCGCTCCCGGCACGGCCCTGAACCCCTTCGACACCTACCCGCTGCTGAACGCCGCGCTGGACACCCTGGTCGTGGACAAGGACATGGACCTGCCCACCCTCGCGTCCCTCTTCCAGGCGATGCACGGCGTCTCCGCCGGCAACGGCAGACAGCTCAACGTCCCCGTGGCCGGACCCGGCTTCAACACCTCCAAGGGCAGCGCCGTGAAGTGGGACGCGGCGAAGGCGGAGCGGCTCTTCGGCGGGCTGAGGAACGACCGGCCGGTGAGTGCCGAGGAGGCCTGCGGCGGCGGCCGGCCCGGAGCGGCCGGCGGCCGGGGCCCGCGTGCGTGGGAGGGGCTCCGGCCGCCCCCCGTCTCTCCTTGCCGCTTCGGGGGGAGCGAGTGCGGCACGGAGAGAGGGATGGGGTTGGCTACTCCCATAGCGCACGGCCGGTGCGATGTGTCACCCGTTCCGGAGCCCCCCCCATTCCCCCGGGCCGTGGCTCAGACCGCGGCGATCCCCTCCATCCCGGACTCGCCGAAGACGGGCAGGTCCTCGGCCGTCGTCACCTTGGTGAGGGCGCCGTCGGCCTCGACGCGGAAGCCGTCGACGGTGCCGGAGACGGCGTTCTGGACGTAGACGAACTTCTCGTCCTCGGTGACGGCGAGGTCGATCACGCCCTGGGAATCGGCGGAGGGCGGGGTGGCGATGCCCACGTCGTTGGTCAGCGAGAGCTTGCCCTGCTCGTCCATGCGGTAGCCGGTGACGGTGGAGTTGCCGGTGTTGCCGCCGTAGAAGAAGTCGCCCGCGCGCTCCAGCCAGCACAGGGTCTCCTGCCCGCTGGCCAGCGGCTGCTGAAGGACCTTCAGCTTGCCGTCGTGCTTGACCTTGTACGTGGTGACGGTGGACTTCTCCGCCTCGGCGACCAGCATCCGCTTCCCGGTCGCGTCGAAGCTGATCGCGAAGGGGACACCGCCGGCCGATTCACTGACCACCGGTTCGTCGACGGCCGGAAGACCGTCGCTCTTCATCGGGAAGACCTCGACGGTGTTGTTGCCCTTGGTGGTGACCACCAGATTGCGTCCGTCCGGGGTGAACTCGACTTCGCCGGGCGAGGTGTCGAAGCGCGGTATGTCCTCGTTGTCCAGGCCCAGCGAGCGGTGGGACCCCTCCAGCGGCCGAAGGCCCTCGCCGGTGATCCGGAAGCCCTGGACGCTGCCCTCGCCGCCCGCGTTCATGACGTACGCGATCTCGCCGTGCACGGCGATGCTCGACGGGAACTCCCCACCGGAGCTCACGACCTTCCGGTCCCTCAGTTCCTGTCCCTCGGCACGGAACGAGGTCACCGTGCCGCTCCCGGCGTTGACCGCCAGCAGCATCCCCGAGCGGTCGTCGTAGACGAGTGAGCCCTGGGAGGCGAGCGAGTCGGTCGGGGCGTCGATCTGGTCGCCGCCCTTGCCGCCGGTCTCGTAGGTGCCGGCGGGTTTGAGCTTGCCGTCGTCGCCCCGTGCGAACACATGGATGGTGTTGCCGTCCAGCTCGTTGCCCTGGACGAAGACGGCGTGATCGGCCCCGGCGGCGCTCCCGGCGTACTGGCCGGCCGAGGCCACGGTCACGGCCACGGTGGCCGCCGCGACGGTGGCGAGGGCGCCGCCGGCCAGGACGACGCGCCGTGTCCTGCGCTTCGCGCGGTGCCCGTGGCGCGTGCCGGAGTGCCGGCTCGGGCGGCTGTGGTCGCTGTAACCGCTGTGCATGTCCATGTCCCATTCCTCTGTGTCCGTCGTGTCGGTGCGAGGCCATCGCGGCTGCGGATGGGACCAGAGTGACCAGAGGGAACGGGGTGCCGGTGCGGAACGAGGGCCGCGTCAGACTCCTGTAAGGGATTTCTGTCGCTCGGCTCAACTCAACTCGGCAAAGGACTCCACGGCCTGGGTCCTGCCGGTGACGATGATGACGTCGCCCTTGGCGATGACCGTCTCGGCGGTGGCGTACGTGAACCCCTCGCCCGGCCGTTTGATCCCGACGACCGTCACCCCGTACTTGGACCGGACCTCACTCTCACCCAGCGCCACCCCGGTGGCGATCTCCGGCGCGATGGTCTTCACCAGGGCGTAGTCGTCGTCGAACTCGATGAAGTCCAGCATCCGGCCGGTCACCAGGTGGGCCACCCGCTCGCCCATCTCGTGCTCCGGCAGGACCACGTGGTGGACGCCGAGACGCTCCAGGATCTGCCCGTGCTGACGGCTGATGGCCTTGGCCCAGATGTTGGGGACCTCGGCCTCCAGCAGATTGGAGGCGATCAGAATGGAGGCCTCTATGTCGGTGCCGATGCCGACGACGGCACTCGTGAACTCGTGCACGCCGAGCTGGCGCAGGGCCTCGGGGTCGGTGCAGTCGGCGACGGCGGTGTGGGTGAGGTCGTCGCTCAGGCGCTGCACGATCTGGGTGCTGGTGTCGACGCCCAGGACGTCCCAGCCGCGGCGCATCAGCTCGTTGGCGAGCGAACTGCCGAACCGGCCGAGGCCGATGACGGCGACCCGCTGGTCCCCGTGCTGGTCGGCGCCGAAGTGGGGGGTCGGCTGCTTGGCCCGGCGACGGCGGCGCAGGGCATGCAGGAAGTTAACCAATGACGGGTCGCTCCTCGGGTAGCTGGTGGCGGCGGTGTGCTCGCGCGGCCGTCAAAGGATCCGTCATTTCCCCGGCAGAACACCACGCCGACCGTGCCACTCGGCGCGGCCGAGGAGGCCAACGGGGTGTCCCCCGGCGGTGTCGGGCGGCCGGCGGCGGGAGCGTTCAGCCATGCTGGGACCAGGGGGCATCCCTTCCTGCGACAAGGAGCACCGTATGCCCACGGACCCGGTCGGACGATTCCTGACAGCACTGGACCCGCGGCAGCGCGAGGCCGTGGGCGGCAAGCCACGCCAGGAGCAGGAGCGCCTCGCGGCGGCCTGGGAGCGGGAACTGGAATCGGACGACGAACTCGACACCCTCGACGAACTGTCACCACCGGCGGCGGAGGCCGAGGCGGCACGCCGCGTCCTGGAACGAGAGACCGACTAGCCGCCACCCGCCGCTGGGTCAGAGCCCGATCTGCCGTACAAGCCCTAGCATCTCCTCATGCCTTTACGTCGGAGCCATGACAAACTCGCCGCGCTGCCGCGCGATCGGCGAGCCGACTTCTACCCGATGCCGGCTGTTCCCTACGGGTGGTACGCCGTGCTCCGCAGCGCCGAACTGCGCCCGGGCAGGGTCGTCAGCCTCCACTACTTCGGACGGGCGCTCATCGCCTTCCGAGGAGCCGATGGCCGGGCGGCCGTACGGGATGCGCACTGCCCCCACTACGGCGCGCACCTCGGCGCCGGGGGCAGGGTCGTGGACGGCGCCGTGGAATGCCCGTTCCACGGCTGGCGATTCGGGCCGGACGGGCGGTGTGTGAAGGCACCGTTCGCGCACCGGAACCCCAAGGTGTCCCTCGGCGGCTTTCCGGTCCGTGAGCACAGCGGGCTCATCTTCGTCCACGTCGGTCCGGACGAGCCGTCATGGGAGGTGCCGGAGATCCCGGAGGCGAAGTCCGGGCGGTACGCCACTCCGATCGACGACACCTGCCGCGCGCGCATCCACATCCAGGAAATGCGCGAGAACATCGTGGACGAGTCCCACTTCCACTTCCTCCACGGCCAGAGCGAACCCCTCGTCCAGGACTGGCGATCCGACGGTCCCTTCGCGGAGGCCCGCGGCCGGATCCTGCGACGCGTTCTCGGGCGGGACATCGACAACACCTTCGACGCGTTCATGTACGGGCCGGGTGTCATGGTGGTCCGCACCCACGGGCCGGCCCTCTCCGTGACGGCCGTCGCCCTCACCACCCCGGTCGACGACCGCACCAGCGAGATGCGGATGCTGTACTACCTCCGCAAGCCGGCCCGGTTCCCGCTCCTGACGCCCGTGCTCAAGCTCGTCTTCCGCAGGGAGGCCCTGGGCGAGGTGCGCGAGGAGGTCCGGATCTGGGACCACAAGATCCATCAGCCGCGCCCGGTCCTGCTGCCCCACGAAAAGGGCATCAAGGCGCTGCGTCGCTGGTACGCGCAGTTCTATCCGCCCAGCCTTCCTCTCACGCAGCCGCGCGACCTCGCCCCGCCCGCCGGGGCCGGGAACGGGAGCGGGAAGGTCAGTGGCAGTCGGGCGAGGAGCGACCGCGACTGAGCGGGTCGGGAGAAGTCCGCTGCGGTTCGGCAGCGCCCTGACGCGGGGCCCGTGGTGCCGGCACTCAGCCATTCGGCCGACGTGACGGTCCAAGGCCGGGCGGAGCATGGCCGTTCGGCCGAGGCGGAGGAGGGGTGCCGGACGGGAGGGTGGAGCCACGGCGCCCGGCCCGCTCTCTCCCCCCAGACCAGGGCCGGGCGCCCGCTTCCCCGGTGCCTCCCCTGCCTGCGTCACCGACATGGTGAACATTGCCTGACGGAGGGCCGGCTGCCCGCCCGGGACACCGCCTGCCGGGCACGGCCATGAGGTCAGCAGCCGCCGGACGTGGTGGGGGCGCCGATGCCGATCCGGAGGGTGGCCGGGGCGGCGCAGCAGCCGCCGCCGTCGCTGCCGCTCTGGGCGGCGTCGGGGTCGTCGTACAGGCCGGAGCCGCCGCAGACTCCGGTCTCCGGCAGGGTCAACTCCACACGTTCCGCCGCGTCCTGGTCGCCGGCGATCGCGGCGGCGATGGAGCGGACCTGTTCGTAGCCGGTCATGGCGAGGAAGGTCGGGGCGCGGCCGTAGGACTTCATGCCGGCCAGGTAGACGCCCTTCTCCGGGTGGGAGAGCTCCCGCACGCCGTGCGGGTAGACGGTGCCGCAGGAATGGACGTTGGGGTCGATCAGCGGGGCCAGGGCGGTCGGGGCCTGGAGGCGCTCGTCCAGGCCGAGGCGGAGCTCGGAGAGGAAGGACAGGTCGGGGCGGAAGCCGGTGAGCACGATGACCTCGTCGACCGGGCCCAGGCGGCGGCCGTCCTCGGAGACGAGTACCAGTCGCTCGCCGTCGCGATCCACAGCCTGTGTACGGAAGCCGGTGACCGCGTCGGCGTGGCCGGCCTCGACGGCGGCCTTGGCGCGCAGGCCCAGGGCGCCGCGGGCCGGGAGCTGGTCGGCCTCGCCGCCGCCGTAGGTGGAGCCGGTGATGCCGCGGCGCAGGATCCACACCGCATGCGTGCCGTCCTGTTCCTCGGCCAGGTCGGCGAGGTGGGCCAGGGCGGTGAAGGCGGAGGCGCCGGAGCCGATGACGGCGGTGCGCCTGCCGGCGTAACGGGCGCGGACAGCTGGGTCGTTGAGGTCGGGGACGCGGTAGGAGATGCGGTCGGCGGCCCGCTTCTCGCCGAGGGCGGGCAGGCCGTTCGCGCCCATCGGGCTCGGCACGGACCAGGTGCCGGAGGCGTCGATGACCGCGCGGGCGGTGATGCGCTCCTCGCTGCCGTCCGGGCCGGCGATGTGCACGGTGAAGGGCTGCTCCTCGCGACCGGAGTCGACGATCCGGTCCCGGCCGGCGCGGGCGACGCCGGTCACCGTGGCGCCGTAGCGGATCTTGTCGCCGAGAGTGTCGGCGAGCGGCTGGAGGTACCGCTCGGCCCAGTCGCCGCCCGTCGGATAGCCGGCCCCGTCGGGGCGGACCCAGCCGGTGGGGGCGAGCAGCTTCTCGGCGGCGGGGTCGGTGACCTCGGCCCACGGGGAGAACAGCCGCACGTGCGCCCAGTCGCGTACGGCGGTGGCGGCGGACGGGCCCGCCTCCAGGACCAGCGGTTCGATGTCCCGCTCGATGAGGTGGGCGGCTGCGGCGAGGCCGATCGGGCCTGCGCCGATGACCACGACGGGCAGCCGGTCGTCGGTGGGCGCGTTCACTGGAATCCCCATTGAAATCCTCACTGGAATCCCCCTTGATTCGATGTTTGTCGATGTCTTGTCCGGCCAGCTTGGCATTTGGTTCGACGAGTGTCAATATAGAAGCATGTCGAACACCGAGGTGCTGCCGCTGCTGGAACCCGCCGACGGTGGGGCTGTGGCGCCGTGCTGCCCGCCGCTGACCGAGCGCCCGTTCACCGCCGAGGAGGCCGAGACGGCCGCGCGGATGTTCAAGGCCCTGGGCGATCCGGTGCGGCTGCGGCTGTTCTCCGCGGTCGCCTCGCACGAGGGCGGCGAGGCGTGCGTCTGCGACATCTCCGACGTCGGGGTCTCCCAGCCGACCGTCTCCCACCACCTGAAGAAGCTCAAGGACGCCGGGCTGCTGACGTCCGAGCGGCGCGGGACCTGGGTGTACTACCGGGTCGAGCCGTCGGTGCTCGCGGCCATGGGCCGGCTGCTGAGCAGGGCTTGAGGACCGGCGGCTTCCGGCTCAGAGCGGCTTTTCCGGCCAGTCCAGGAGCCTCGCGCCGATCACCGCGGTCTGGAGGGTGTAGCGGTGCACGGGGTCGGAGGGGTCGGCGCCGGTGAGCTTGTGGATGCGCTCCAGGCGGTAGGTGAAGGCACGCACGCTCAGTGAGAGCCGGCGGGCGGCCTCCGCGGCCACGCAGCCGGAGTCGAAGTAGGCGGTGAGGGTGTCGAGGAGCGGGCGCGCCCCGCCCCGGGCCTGGCGCAGCGGGCCCAGCGCGCTGTGCACGAGGTCCGCCATGGCCTGCCGGTCCCGGGTGAGGACGGGGTAGACGAGGAGGTCGGAGGCGTGCAGGACGGGGTCCTCGAGCTCCAGGCGCTCGGCCAGGTCCAGGGCGTTCAGGGCCTGCTCGTAGGACTGGACCACGCCGGCCGCGCCGGGCTGCGAGCGGCCGATCGCCACCTGGCCGCCCCCGGTGGCGGCGTACGCCTGCTTGGCGAAGTAGGTGAGGACGTCGTCCTGGTCGCCCGGGGCGACGCACACGAGCCGGCCGTCCTTCGTGGTGAGCAGGATGCTGCGGTCGCCGAACCGGCCTATCAGGGCGCGCTCCACCTCCCGGGGCACCGGGTCGCCCTCGTCGTAGGGGACGTCGCCGCGCGCCACGGCCACCGCGTGCTCGTACGACAGCCGCAGCCCGTAGCGTTCCGCCCGCTGCGCCAGCCGGCCCAGGTCGCTGCGGCCGTAGAGCAGGTCGTCGACGAACTCGCGCCGGGCGGCCTCCTCCTGGCGCACGGCGAGCCGCTGAGCCCGCTCGTAGCCCTCGGCGAAGGCGTCGAGGGCCTGTGCCACGGCGGCGAGCACACTGTCGGTGGTGACGCCGTTCGCGGTCGGCCAGTTGGCCCGGGTCTCGGACAAGTGGGCGGCCACCAGGGCACGCAGGCCGTGACCGGCCTCCGCGGCCTGCTCGCCCAGCACCCGGCGGGAGTCGATCTCCTCACGCGTCAGCCGACGACCGGTCGCGGAGGCGTCCGCGAGGATGCCGGCAAACCCGTCCAGGTACTCGTCGGACACGTCCCGGCTCATCATGCGCGGCCCCCGGATTCGAATACGTCGTTGGCATTGACGCCCTATTAACGCATCCCGGCGCGGAGATCGCGTCCAAGGGCGCCGGTCGCGACATTGCCGTGACCCGGCAGCGTCGGACCCACGACAGTGCGCCTCACGGGGCTGTCAACGGAGCGTAAAGAACGTGTACGGTTCCCTCTGGTGTGCCGGGAAGTCGGGTCGGCGGTCATTGACAGAAGTCCTTTCGCCGATCGGGGGTGCGGGTCATGGTGCTCGTCGTTGTCTTCGGAGTGGCACTGCTCATCGCGGTGCTGTTGTCCGGTCTCGCCGCCAGGACCGTCCTGTCGACGTCCCTGCTCTTCCTGGTCGGCGGCGCCCTCGTCAGTGACGGGTTCCTCGGGCTGATCCACATCACCGAGGACAGCGAGATCGTCTCCGTCACCGCCGATCTGGCGCTGTTCGCGGTGCTGTTCACCGACGGCATGCACGTCTCCTTCCCGAAGCTGCGGGAGAACTGGCGCAACCCCGCCCGCGCCCTCGGGCTCGGCATGCCGCTCGCGTTCATCGGCATGTCGCTGATCACGCACTTCCTGGTGGGCCTGGACTGGACGACGTCCTTCCTGGTCGGCGCCGTGCTGGCGCCCACCGACCCGGTGTTCGCCTCGGCCATCGTCGGGCGCAAGGAAGTCCCCGCGAAGCTGCGGCAGTTGCTGAACGTCGAGAGCGGCATCAACGACGGCCTCGCCCTGCCCGTCGTGCTCATCCTGATCGCCGCGGCCGGGCCCACCTCCGGGCACGCCGAGGCCGACCTCGGGGCGATCGCGCTGGAGCTGGTCCTGGGGCTGGTCTTCGGTGTCGTCCTGCCCTTCGTGGTGATCGAGCTCGTACGCTTCCCGCTGCTGGGGGCGGAGCCGAAGCTCCAGCCGCTGCTGCCGCTGGCGATCGGCGTGATCCTGTACGCCGCCTGCCACCTGACCCACGCCAACCCCTACCTCGCCGCGTTCTCGGCCGGAGCCGTGCTCACCGCCCGCTCCCTCGAGGCGAAGGAGGCGTTCGAGCCGCTGGGCGAGTCGCTGGCCGAACTCGCCAAGTTCGCGGCGCTGCTGGTGTTCGGCGCGCTGCTGACGCCGCAGCTGTTCGGCGACCTGTCCCTGGGCGGGTACGCGGCCGTCGTGCTGGCCATCGTGCTGATCCGGCCCGCCTCGCTGCTGCTGTCGCTGCTGGGCACGCGCTTCACCCGGCAGGAGAAGCTGGTCGCGGCCTGGTTCGGCCCGAAGGGATTCGCGTCCGTGGTGTACGGGCTGCTGGTGCTGCAGGCCGGGATCCCGCAGGGCGAGGAGGCGTTCACCCTCATCGCCGTGTGCATCGCCTTCTCGATCATCGCGCACAGCTCCACCGACGTACCGATCGCCCGAATCTTCCACGTCGAGGACATCGCCGGTGTCGACGGCGGCACTCCGGCGCCGCGCACCGCCCAGGAGGAGACGCGCGCCGTGTCGGTCCGCGACCGGGGGTAGAGGAACGGTATGGCCCTCCTCCCCCAGCCGACACGCGGTCTCCCCCGGCCGAGTCACATGATCGTCTGTGGTGACGACGCGCTCGCCGAACGGCTGGCCGCCGAACTCACCACGGTGTACCGGGAGCAGGTGACCCTCGTCCTGCCGCCCGCGCGGCAGAGCGATGCCGCCGGGCGGGGGCGGTCCTGGACCCTGTCCGGCCCGGTGCAGGCCCTGGTGAACCGGATGGGAGGGCCGTCCGCCGACGACGGTGCCGACCGGCCCCGGGTGCTTCAGGCCCACGAGCTGGACGAGTCCGTCATGGCCGAAGCCGGGGTGCGTGAGGCCGCCGCGATGGCGCTGGTCCATGACGACGACGAGACCAACATCCGCGCCGCGCTGGCCGCCCGCCGCCTCAACCCGCGGCTGCGCCTGGTCATCCGGCTCTACAACCGCAAGCTCGGCCAGCACCTGGAGGAACTCCTCGACCAGGCCGCCGCGCTCGCCGTGCCCGGTCTGGACCCGGAGGCGCTGGACACCTCCACCACCGTCCTGTCGGACGCGGACACCGCCGCCCCGGCGCTGGCGGCCACCGCGATCGCCGGCACCAGCAAGGTCGTCCAGGCCGACGGGCTGCTGCTGCGCGCCGCGGAACGCACCCCGCCCGGCCCCGGCCAGGTGGCCGACCCCGGCCTGTGCACCCTCGCCCTGCTGTCGTCGACCACGAACGACCCGTCCGGCGAGGAGGGTTCCGACGCCAGCGGCGAAGCGGGGCCGGCGCTGCTGCCGGACGAGGACACGGTGGCCGCCGCCACCGGGCGCGGCACCGTGATCCTGCAGGCCGTCACGCACACCGGCCCGCCGGAGCCGGCGGGGCGCCTGGCGGGCCGGGGAGCGCCGCTGGGCTCACTGTTCTCGCGCCGGCTGCGCTGGTCGCTGGCCGGGCTGGTCTCCTGCCTGCTGGGCCTGGCCGTGGCCACCTGGCTGACCGCCGACAACGTCCATCCGCTGCACGCCGGATACGTCATCCTGCTCGACCTCTTCGCGATCAACGACCCGGCGCTCGACGATCCCCCCGCCCGTCAGGTGCTCCAACTCCTCGCCGGACTCGCCGGATTGCTGCTCTTGCCCGTCCTGCTCGCGGCGGTCCTGGAGGCGCTCGGCACCTTCCGCACCGCCTCCGCGCTGCGCCGCCCGCCGCGCGGCCTGTCCGGGCATGTCGTGCTGCTCGGCCTCGGCAAGGTCGGCACCCGGGTGCTGTCCCGGCTGAGGGAGCTCGGCATCCCCGTGGTGTGCGTGGAGGAGGACCCCGAGGCGCGGGGCGTGCCGCTCGCCCGCCGGCTGCGGGTGCCCACGGTCATCGGGGACGTCACCCAGGAGGGCGTCCTGGAGGCCGCCAAGATCCACCGCGCGCACGCCCTGCTCGCCCTCACCAGCAGCGACACCACCAACCTGGAGGCCGTGCTGTACGCACGCTCCGTCGAACCCGGTCTGCGGGTCGCGCTGCGGCTGTACGACGACGACTTCGCCACGGCCGTCCACCGCACCCTGCGCGCCACCCACCCGCAGGCCCTGACCCGCAGCCGCAGCGTCTCCACGCTGGCCGCGCCCGCCTTCGCCGGAGCCATGATGGGCCGCCAGATCCTCGGCGCCATCCCCGTCGAGCGGCGCGTACTCCTCTTCGCGGCCCTCGACGTCGCCGGTCATCCCCAGCTCGAAGGCCGCACCCTCGCCGAGTCCTTCCGCGCCGGCGCCTGGCGCGTCCTGGCCCTCGACACCTCCGCACCGGACGAGCGGATGCCCGACCTGTCCGCCACCCCCACCCACGACGGCTCCCCCCGCCCGGCCGGCCTGATCTGGGACATCCACCCCGGCTACGTACTGCGCCCCCAGGACCGCGTGGTACTCGCCGCAACCCGCCAGGGCCTGGCCGAACTCCTCGGCCGCCACCCTCACCCGAGCCCCCGGCGCACGGGCTGAGCGCTCCGCCGGCTGCGTCGATCAGCGGCTGTGCCGCGGGGCCGCGGGGCCGCCATGGGCCGTCGATCAACTGCGGCGCCGTCGTGGCTGGTCGCGCCCGCGCGGCGGAGCCGCTGATCGACACAGCCCCGCGCCCCTTTGGGGCGCTGCCGCACCGCGGCCTCAGTGCTGCCATGCCCCTGCTCGAGGCACCGCCGCGGAACATCGTCCCAACGGCCCACCCCCGCCGTCGGCCCACACGGCACGCGTACCGCCGCCGCTTCAGTGCTGCCCGTCCCCCGGCACGGGGCGTGCCGCGTGGCGGGCGGTGGGGTTGGCCATGAGGTGTCGGGGGTCGGTGGCGTGGCGGATGGCTGTTTCGACGGCCGCCACCCGGTCGGCGAGCAGGCTGAGGGCGGCCACCGCGTGGGTGAGGGGGTCGCTTTCCGAGCCGCCGAGGGCCTGGGTGCGGACGTACGCCGACTTCAGCTCCTGCCAGCGGGCTTCCTGTTCGGCGGTGAAGGTGCCCCGCAGCTCGGCGAGTTTCAGGAGGTTGGCCTCGGCTCCGGCGGTGAGGGTCTGGGCCTCGGCCCGGTAGTGGTCGTCGATGAGGGCCGCCACCTCCGGCTCGTTCATGACCGGCTGGATCCGCTGGGCGATCTTGTTCATGTTGCGGTACGAGCCCTGGAGCTGGAACGGCGGCTCCGTGCGGGTGGCGTCCGTCTGGGCGGCGGAGGCGATGTACGCGGCGTTCACGGCGAGCACCGTCGCACGGGCGGTGAGCAGGTGGCGCAGGACGGACAGGACGCGCTCCAGCTCGACCGGGGAGTAGGGGTGGGTGAGCCGGTCCGCGCGGGCCGTCGAGTCGCCCTCGGCGAGGCGGATGAGCAGGTCGAGGTCGGCCCGGTCGCGGCCGGCGAGCGGGGCGAGGACCGGGTTGGCCGTGAGGGCGTTCTCGATGAAGCTCAGCGCGAAGGCGTGCTGCTTGCCGGTCAGGACGTCGCCGAGGTTCCACACGTCGGCCCGGTTGGCGAGCATGTCGGGGACCTGGAAGCGGCTGCCGGACTCGGTGTAGGGGTTGCCCGCCATGCAGACGGCGAAGCGCTTGCCCCGCAGGTCGTAGGTGCGCGGCTCACCGCCCCGTACGCCGTCGACGCGGCGCGTGGCGTCGCACAGCGGGATGAACTTCTGCAGCAGCTCGGGTGAGGTGTGCTGGATGTCGTCCAGGTAGAGGAGGGTGTTGTTGCCCGCCTCCAGCGCGAAGTTGATCTTCTCGACCTCCTGGCGGGCGGTGGCGTTCGGCGCCTCGGCCGGGTCGAGCGAGGTCACTCCGTGCCCCAGCGCCGGGCCGCTGATCTTCACCAGCATCAGGCCGAGGCGGTCGGCGACGTAGTCCATGAGCGTCGTCTTGCCGTAGCCGGGCGGGGAGATGAGCAGGAGCAGACCGCCGCTTCCGGTGCGGTTCGACTCCTCTCCCGTGGAGCCGATCTGCTTGGCGAGGCTGTCGCCGATCAGCGGGAGGTACACCTCGTCGATGAGCCGGTTGCGGACGAAGGCGGACATCACGCGCGGGCGGTACTCGTCCAGGCGCAGCCGGGACCGCTCGCCGTCCAGGAGGGTGCCGCGGCGGTGCTGGTAGGCGCGGTGGCCGGGCACGTCCTGGGCGCGGAAGGCGGCGGTCCGGGCGAGGAGTTCGTCGACGCGCACAGTGAGCGCACGGCCGGTGATGCGCGGGTGCGTGCCGAGCAGTCCCTGAACGGTCTCGGCCGGCGGGGCGTCCGACTCGTAGCGGGGCAGGTCGGGGCAGAGTTCCGCGGCCACCGCCTCGGCCAGGTCGCCGGGGGTGGTGTCGGTGCCGGTGGACGTCGTGTAGGCGGTGAGCCACGCCTCGACGAGCTGGCGGCGAGCGGCCAGGTCACCGAGGGCGGCGAGGTCATCGTCGTAGGCCGAACCGCCCACCGTGCGGCGGAACTTGTCCAGCAGCATGCGGGTGCCGGAGCTGACGACGAAGCCGTCGGGGCCGGTGGTGAGCTCGTCGAAGAGGTAGTCGGCGGCAGCGATGCTCGCGCTCTCCGCGCCGTCGGCGGCGGCGACGCTCGCGCTCCCTGTGCCGATCGCCCGCGCCAGCTCCTCCCGCAGGTCGGCGATCGCGGGTGCCAGCCCGAACGTGTCACGGGCGCGGGCCAGGGACACCGCACGCCGCCGCCAGTCCTGCCGGGCCTCGGCCGTCGTCCCGTGCGCCCAGAACATCTGGGCGGCGGCACGCACCCCCGGCTCATGGCGCAGCAGCCCCGCGCCGTCGAGCAGACGCAGCAGAGCCGCGAGGATCAGCGTCGCGTCGTGGTCGTGGACGCCGCGCTCGTAGCCCTCGTCGTACGCCTCCTCCGCCGCCCTGCGCACGAAGGCCGCCAGGTCGTCGGCCTGCGCGAGCACGGCCGGACCGTGCTCGTCGAGCAGGCGGGCGGCGAGGTGTTCGGCGCGGTAGACCTCGGGCGACTCGGACGGCAGGAGCCGGTCCCAGTAGGGGCGGGTGGTCAGGAAGTCCGGGTCGGTGACCGGGGCGCGGTAGTCGGTGCCGGTCACCGCGAAGGCCAGTGCGTCGCCCTGGGGGACCAGGGTGAGGTCGAGGGGCTGGGTGTTGACGGCGAAGCGGTGGTTGCCCAGGCGCAGGGTGCGGCCGTCGTCGGCGTACAGGTCGGTGCGGTCACGCAGGGCGCGGGACGCCTCCTGGCGGACCGCGTCGAGGCGGCCGTCCAGCTCCTCCGCGCGTACCTGGTCGCCGAGTTCGCGCAGTTCCGCGGCGATACGGCGCACCTTGGCGGGCATCGGGTCGGAGGTGAAGTACGTGGCGACGGCGTCCGCGTCGGCGAGCGCGGCGGAGCGCCGGGTGACCGTGCGCAGGACGCGGGCCGCGGAGTCGGCGAGGCGCTCGGCGCGGCGGGCGCGGGCGTCGGCGAGGGTCTGCTTGCGGGCGGAGAGCGCCTCGTGGATCTCGTCGCGCTTGTCGGCGAGCGCGCCGAGGAAGTCGTCGAACTCGGCGAAGCGGGACTCGAGGTTCTCCACCTGGACCAGCAGGCGGGCCAGCTGCTCGTCGCACGCGTCCGGGCTGTCGGCCACCGCGAGCGCGGCCGTGACCGCCTGGCCGAGCAGCGCCATCTCGGCGGCGAACCCGGCCCGGCTCTCCCCGTCGAGGAGGGCACGACGGCGGGTGTCGAGAACGGCGCGGGCCCGGTTGACGGCGCCCAGGACCTCGGCGATGCGCTCCAGCACGGAGGTGCGGACCGTGGCGTCGCCGATGTCGAGCCCGGCGACCACCTCGGTCACCGCGCCCATGTCCTCGGCGAGTTCGTCGAGGCGGGTCGCGAGGGGCGCGGCCTCGGCGACGGTGCCGATCGCCTCGGCGTCCGCGACGAGCCGCTCGACGTCCGCGTGGTGGCCGGCGAAGGCGTCCTCGCGCGCCAGGTGGGCCACCGCCCGCTGACCGAAGTCCGCCAGGTCGGCCTCGGTGTCGGCGGCGAGCGCGTCGATGCGGGCGGTGTCCGCGTACCGCATCTCCTTGAGCGTCAGCAGATGCCCCTGCGCCTGGCGCAGCTCGGTCAGCCCGGCCACCCAGGCGGCGGCCCCGCGTGGCGCCTCGCCGCGCAGGCGCCGTACGACCGTGGCGAGGCGGGCGGCGGCCGTCTCCAGCGCGTCGGCCGCCTGCCGGGTCAGGGTCTGCACGGTCTCGAACTCGGCCAGCACCTGCTCGGCGGTGGCCCGCACCTGCGTCAACGGCGTGTGCAGGTCGCCGAGTTCGGGCTCGGCGAGCCAGTGGTGGGTGTCGGCCGCCCGGACGCAGGCGGCCAGCAGCGCCTCGTACATCTCGCTCGTCGGCGTGGTCTCGGCGGCGGCGCGGGTGAGGGACAGGCAGTCGGAGATGCCCCGGACGAGGTCGGCGTTGCCGACGCGGGCCAGCGGTCCGGTGCCGGCGGTCCGGGCGGCGGCGTGGGTGTCGGCGACGTACGGGGAGTTCCACCGCTGGACGGGGTGGACGCGCTGCGGCTCGTCGTTGCCGGAACGCAGCACCATCAGCGTGCCGTCGTCGAAGAGCGCCCAGCCGTGGCAGGACAGCGGGTTGGCGATCTCCTTGCGGATCAGGTTGTACGGCAGCAGCAGGGTGCGGCCCGCCGCGCGCGCGTGGAACGCGAACAGGACGTCCTCGCCGTTCGGGGAGCGGACCTCCCGCTCGAACTCCAGCTCCGCCGTGTCGAGTTCGTACGTCTTGTGGCTGCCGGTGGCCAGGCAGTAGCCCCCGGGGAAGACGATGCCCTGGTCCTCGGGCAGTCGGCGGCAGGCCTGCCCGATGCCGTCGAGGCGGACGACGGTCCTGGTGAGGGTGTTGAAGACCAGGTGGCGGTCGGCGTCTTCCTTGTACGGGCGGACGCGCAGCAGGATCAGGGCGCCCACGCGCGCGTACGCGATGTCGGCGTCCGCGAGGGACTGCAGCGGCTCGTCGACCGGCTCGGCGTGGATCCCCTCCCCCGTCTCGGTGTCGTCCTCGACCTTGACGGTCAGGGTGCCACCGAGGGTCTCGACGAAGACCTCGCCCTCGATGGACACGTGCGGGTGGCGGCCGAGGACGTGGTCCTCGCGGGTCGTCGCGGTCCAGGCGAAGTCGTGGGAGGGCGGGAGGACGTGGTCGCGGTCGCCGCGCGCGTCCAGGAAGGCGGCCTGACCGTCGTCGGACAGCGACCAGCGCAGCACGCGGATGTCGCCGGGCTTGTCGCCGGTCTGGAAGACGGCCAGCAGCTTGCCGTCGACGCGGCGCAGCTGGAGCAGGCGGGCCTGGCGGTAGTAGCGGTGCAGGGCGGCGAACTCCCGCAGGAAGTCCGGGTCGTCGAGCAGGCCGGGCACGGCGTCGTCGGGCAGCCGGTTCAGGTCGCGGTCGTGCAGGGCGAGGACGTCGCCCACGGCGGTCTCCGGCTTCGCGCCGAGGACGCCGTTGTAGCCGAAGAGCAGCACGTCACCGACGGCCACGAGGTCGCGGGGCACACAGGCCTGCTCGGTGCGCAGCCGCTCGGTGCCGCCGAGTTCGAGCCGGGTGGAGCCGAACTCCTCGACACGACGCGCGTTGAGCGCCTCGGCCCGCCGGGCGAGCTCGGCGGACTGCGCGGTGAGCCGGTCGCGCAGCACCTCGTAGGTGCCGGTGTCGAGCGCGTCGTTCGTGCCGTGGTCCAGGCCGGTGGTCATGGGTCCCTCTCAAGAAGTCGGTCCCTTTCCCGACATCGGAAAGGTCACGTTCCCGGCGTCGGAAAGGTCGCGGTCCGGAGCCGCCGTCCCCTGTGCGGCAGCTCCGGACCGCGGGTCTGTCAGGCCCGGTGGGTCAGGCCTTCGCGGTGCCGTTGAGCGCGGCCAGCGGCGTGTCGGCGAGGCCCAGCTCGCCCGCCTTGTCGAGCAGTTGCTTCAGCTGCCCGGCGTTGCCGCCACCGCCGTTCATCAGCTTCATCAGCAGCGCGGACACCGTCAGGTTCTGGACATCACCCGTGGAGACCGAGCCGAGGATCCGGCTGAGGTCGTCCGTGAAGCTCGACGTGCCGTCCAGCCAGGGCTTCGCGAGCGCCTGCGCGGTCTCGGAGTTCTGCACGAAGCCGTCGACGCCCTTGCCGAGCGCGATGGAGGACATCAGCCTGTCGAAGAAGACCGACTCGCCGCCGACGATGTTGATGTCGGCGCTCTCCAGGCCGGTGGCCAGCACCGTGGCCTGCGCCTCGGCGACCTGCCGCTGCACGTCGAGGCCGGCGAGCCGGATGTCCTTCTCGGCCTCCAGGCGCAGCCGGTACTCCTCGTGCGTACGGGACGCCTCGTCCAGCGCGGCCATCGCGGCGGCCTTCTCGGTCAGGCCCGCGGCCTCGGCCTTCAGCTTCTCGCCGATCGCCGCCGCCTCGGCGTGCGCCTTGGCCCTGGCGCCCTCGGCCTCGGCCAGCATGCGCGCCTGCGTCGCCTCGGCCTCCGCGCGGCCGGCCTTCTCGATGACCTCGGCCTCCTTGTCGCGGACCTGGACGGCGGCCAGCCCCTCGGCGGCGGACTCCGCCTGGACGCCCTCGGCGAGCCGCAGCTTGGCCTGTGCGTCGAGGTCGGCGCTCTTCAGCCGGGCCTCGGCGAGGGTGAGTTCCTCGGCGGCGCGGTGCACGGCGGCCTGCTCGGCGGCCTCCGCGGCCTTGATGTCCTTGACCAGCTTCTCCTGCGCCTCGGCCTCGGCGGCGATGATGACGGCCTGACGCTCGCGCTCGGCCTCCTCGACGGCGCGCAGCTTCTTGATGGACTCCTCCTGCTCGGCGACCGTACGGTCCACGGCGACCCGCTCGCGCACGACCTCGGCGATCGCCCGCTTCTCCCCCTCGACCTCCTTCTCGGCGGCGATCCGCGTCAGCTCGGTCTCCCGCTCCCGCGCGATGACCTCCAGGAGGCGGTCCTTCTCGATGCGCTCGTTCTCGACGGCGATGACCCGCTCGCGGTTCTTCGCGGCGACGGCGACCTCGCGGGCCTGGTTCTCGCGCTGGACGCCGAGCTGCTCCTCGGTGCGCAGGAACGCCGCCTGCGCCCGCAGCCGCTCCTCCTCCACCACCCGCGCGGTCTCGGCCTCCTCGCGGGCCCGTACGGTCTCGATCTCGCGGCGCTGCTTGATCTCGGCGTCGGCCTGCCGGCGCTCCAGCTCCAGGATGGCCTCGCGGGCGTCGACGTTCTGCCGGGTGATCTCCTTCTCCTCGGTGCGCTGGAACTCGTTGGTGCGCACGTGCTCGATCGCCGTCAGCTCGGTGATCTTGCGGATGCCCTGGGCGTCGAGGACGTTGGCCGGGTCGAGCTGGGACAGCGGCGTCTGCTCCAGGTAGTCGATCGCGGCGTCCTCCAGGTGGTAGCCGCTGAGGTCGACGCCGATGACCTCGATGATCCGGTACCTGAGCTCCTCGCGCTTGGTGTAGAGGTCGGTGAAGTCCATCTGCTTGCCGACGGTCTTCAGCGCCTCGGAGAACTTCGCGTGGAACAGCTCCTGCAGCGTCTCCCGGTGGCTCGCCCGCGCCGTGCCGACGGCCTGGGCGACCTTGACGACGTCCTCGACGGTCTTGTTGACCTTGACGAAGAACGAGATCCGGATGTCGGCGCGGATGTTGTCCCGGCAGATCAGGCCTTCCTTGCCGGCCCGGGTGATCTCGATGGTCTTCACCGAGATGTCCATCACCTCGGCCTTGTGCAGCACCGGCAGCACGACCTGCCCGGTGAAGGTCACGTCGACCTTGCGCATCTTGGAGACGATCAGCGCCTTGCCCTGCTCCACCTTGCGGAACAGCAGGGAGACGACGAGTACGGCGATCAGGCAGAGCGCGACGAGCGCGCCGATGCCCACGGTCATGGCAATCATCAGTGAGGTCCTTGGCAGGTAGGGAGGGTGTGAGCCCCCTCAGGGCTGGAGAAGTCGCGGCGTCGAGCGGCGAGGTCGCTCAGATCGCTCAGGCCGTCGTCCGGGACGGCCCGCGTTCATCGGGGAAGAGCCGATGCAACGGCCGTACCAGCAGCCGGGTCGCGCACCAGGCGGCCACCGCCGCCAAGCGCTCCGCGGGAAGTGCCGCGATGGGCCGTCGATCGTCTGTCGGCCCGTCGTGGCTGGTCGCGCCCGCGCGGCGGTAGCCGCACGTCAACACAGCCCCGCGCCCCTTTCGGGGCGCTGCCGAACCGCAGCCGACTTCGCCAGGCCCCAAGGCCCCAAGGCCCCAGGCATCGGCGTCCACGTTTTCGTCGTAGCAGTCGGAGCCGGTGGCGCCCGCGACGACGACCAGGGCGACGGTGAAGAAGAAGGTCGGGAAGCCGGTGGCGGCTTCGACGAACGTCCGCATTCCCGACCCCCGATCATCCTGTCCGTAACGGCGGCGGCACGTCCTCCGGGCCCCGATGCAGCCACCTGCCGGTGTCCGGCATCGGGGCCGTCCCGCGTGCTCCCCTCGATCCTTATCCTGCCGTTCTGAGACCCGCACCGCATTGCCGTATTCCGGCAATCTTCCCCTCCCCCTCCATGCCGGACTGCGTAAGGAAGGCGTCAAGACTCACGGCATGCCGGCCCGGAAGGCCTTACCGAGGCGTAACGGCGCGGGAGTCCGCCGGATCGTCAGCCGGCCGCCCGGTCCTGCTCGTCCACCCCGGCCGCGTCCTCGGCATCCTCCGCGCCCTCGGCATCCCGCTGGTAGATGTCGGGAATCCCGTCGGCGTCCGCGTCGACGGTCTCCTTCTCGTACAGGACCCGGTAGACCCGGTTGCGGCGCAGGAGCAGCACGGAGGCGAGGAGGGCGGAGGCCAGGGAGCCGACGAGGACGGCGGCCTTGACGTGCTCGGTCTGGGTGACCCCGGCGAACGAGAGGTCGCCGATGAGCAGGGCGACCGTGAAGCCGATCCCGGCCAGGACGGCCAGCGCGAACACGTCGGCCCAGGCCAGGTCGGGGTTGAGCCGGGCACGGGTGTAGCGGACCGCGAGATAGGTGCCCCCGAAGACGCCCAAGGTCTTGCCGAGCACCAGGCCCAGGACCACGCCGAGCATCTCCGCGGAGGTGAACACCTCGCCCAGGGCGCTCCCGGAGACGCTGACGCCCGCGGCGAACAGGGCGAACAGCGGGACGGCGATGCCCGCGGACAGGGGGTGCAGAAGGTGCCCCGTGCGCTCGCCCGGCGACTCCTGCTCGTCCTTGTCGCGGACGGTGCGCAGGATCATGCCCATGGCGACACCGGCCACGGTGGCGTGCACCCCGCCGTTGTACATCAGCGCCCAGGTCGTGATCCCCAGGGGCACGTACCACCACCAGCCGGTCACCCGCATCCGCTGGAGCAGGTGGAAGACGACCAGGCACCCGAAGGCTCCCGCCAGCGCGTACAGGTTGAGATCGTCGGTGAAGAAGACGGCGATGATCAGGATCGCACCGAGGTCGTCGACCACGGCCAGGGTGAGCAGGAAGGCCCGCAGCGCGGCGGGCAGATGGGTGGACAGGACCGCGAGGACGGCGAGGGCGAAGGCGATGTCGGTGGCCATCGGCACCGCCCATCCGCCCAGGCTGCCGCCGCCGAAGCCCGCGGTGGCCGTATAGACGGCGGCGGGCACCACCATGCCGCACAGGGCGGCGACCACCGGCAGTGTGGCCGTGGCCGGGGTACGCAGCTCGCCGACTACGAGTTCGCGCTTGAGCTCGATGCCGGCGAACAGGAAGAACACGGTCAGCAGCCCGTCGGCGGTCCAGTGGGCGACCGACAGGTCCAGTCCTAGGGCCGGTATGCCGAAGTGGAAGTCGCGTATTCGCTCATAGGAGTCCCCGAAGGGACTGTTCGCCCATGCCAGGGCAATCACCGCGGCCACCAGCAGGACCAGGCCACCCACCGTCTCCGTCCGCAGGGCCCGGGTGACCTCCTGCCGCTCGGGGAGCGGAAGCACCCCGAGGAAGTAGGAGCGGGGACGGGGACGGGGACGCGGGGCACCGACCATGGCAGCCAAACCTCCGGGCATCGACGACAGCGGGCTCAATGCCCCAATACATCGCCGACCAGACTTCCCGGCACACCCCGCGCCCCTGACGCGTTCTTAACAGCCTATCGGCCGATCGGCTCGGGGCAACGGGCCGCAGTATCGATCCCGCAATGGCGTACAGCGCTCCGACCACTGACTTTCGCGTCAGGCACGGGCGAGTTCCGCGGCGCCGAAGGAGACGTTGAAGCGGTCGCACCAGATGCTGATGCTGCTGTAGCGGGCCGGGTCGACGTCCGCGGGCACGGTGTAGTTCTGGCTGCCCTTGTTGCCCTTGAGCTTGCCGAGGCTGACGTACTTCCCGTCGTCGAAGACCCCCCAGCCGGCCCGGCCCTCCTTCACCGGCGCGTCGGTCAGCCACACGCGCAGGTCCGGCCCGTTGCTGGTGTCGAGGTTCTCCAGCCGCACCACATGGCCGCCGTCGGGCAGCCGTACCAGCTTCACGGTGCCGGACGTGGTGTGCTCGTGGCTGATCAGCTCGCCGCTCGCCAGGGTCGTCGGACCGGCCGGGGCCGGCGGGGAGGACGCATCGGACGGCGCATCCGCCGGCTCCTCGGCCGGCTCCTCGGCCGACTCCCCGGCCGGTGCCTCGGCAGCCGGCGTCGTCGGGACGACCGTCCCGGGCAGCGCCTCCTGCACGGTCGTGTCCTGCCACAGCTTCCACGGCTGGAACCAGTACAGCCCGAAGCCCGCCCCGACGACCGCCACCGTCAGCACGGCGACCATCCACGGCCTGACCCGCGACCTGCGCGCCCGCCCCATAACGCCACCTCCTGGGAGTCACTCGATCTCTCCCCCATTCATACGGGCAGGGCGGCCGTCAGAGGCGGCCGTTTCGGATGACGAAACCCTTACGTCCGGCGGGCGGCGCCCTCGGATGCCTTACGGAGTCGTGACGTACGGGCGCGGCCCCCTGGCGCGGCGCCGGTACGGATCTAGCGTGGCCGTATGCGTGTACTGGTCACCGGCGGTGCCGGATTCATCGGGTCCCATGTGGTCGAGGCGCTCGCGGCGCGCGGGCACGAGCCGCTCGTGTTCGACGTACGGGACGATCCCGCCGCCGATGTGCGGGACCCCGCGGCCGTAGGCCGCGCCCTGTCCGGTGTGGACGCCGTGTGTCATCAGGCCGCGATGGTGGGGCTCGGCAACGGGGTCGCGGACGCCGCGGAGTACGTCTCGCGCAACGACCTGGGGACGGCGGTGCTGCTCGCCGCCATGGCGGAGGCGGGCGTACGGCATCTCGTGCTGGCCGGGTCGATGGTCGTCTACGGGGAGGGGCGCTACGAATGCCCGCGGCACGGGGTCGTACGGCCCGGGCCGCGGGCCGTCGCCGACCTCGACGCGGGCCGGTTCGAGCCCGCCTGCCCGGTGTGCGGGGCGGATCTGTCCCCCGGGCTTGTCGGCGAGGACGCCCCCGCCGATCCGCGCAACGTGTACGCGACGACCAAGCTCGCCCAGGAGCACCTGGCCGCGGCCTGGGCCCGGTCGACGGGCGGGTCGGCGGTGTCGCTGCGCTATCACAACGTGTACGGCCCCCGCATGCCCCGCGACACCCCGTACGCCGGTGTCGCCTCCTTCTTCCGCTCGGCGCTCGCCCGCGGCGAGGCGCCCCGGGTGTTCGAGGACGGGCGGCAGCGCAGGGACTTCGTGCACGTGCGGGACGTGGCGGCGGCCAACGCGGCGGCGCTGGAGGCGGCGGGCGCCCGGGGCGCGCTCTCGGCGTACAACACCGGCAGCGGCGAGCCGCACACCGTCGGCGAGATGGCGCGGGCGCTGGCCGCGGCGTACGGCGGGCCCGAGCCGGTCGTCACGGGCGAGTACCGGCTCGGGGACGTACGGCACATCACCGCGGACTCCTCGCGGCTGCGGGACGAACTGGGGTGGAAGCCGGAGGTGGGGTTCGAGGAGGGGATGGGGGAGTTCGCCCGGGCCGGGATGCGCGAGGCGTAGCGCTCCGCGGGAGTGCCGCGATGGGCCGTCGGACGTCTGCGGGCTTCGTCGTGGCTGGTCGCGCCCGCGCGGCGGTAGCCGCAGGTCAACACAGCCCCGCGCCCCTTTGGGGGCGCTGCCGAACCGCGGCCTGCTCAGGAGACGGCCGTCGGTAGCACCACCTCGAAGCGGCAGCCGCCGGGGATGTTGCGTACGGTGGCCCGGCCCTGGTGGGCCTCCACGATGCCCCGGACGATGGCGAGGCCGAGGCCCGCGCCGGCCGGCGGTGTGCGGGCGTGTGTGCCGCGCCAGCCGGTGTCGAAGACGCGCGGCAGGTCGTCCTCCGGGATACCGCCGCAGCCGTCCGTCACCGACAGCACCACGCCCTCGGCGGAGCGCTCCGCGGCGATCGCGACCGTGCCGTCGGCCGGAGTCCGGCGGATCGCGTTGACCAGCAGGTTGCCCAGCACCCGGCTCATCTCCTTGCCGTCCACCTCCACCGGCACCGGCTCGATCCGGCCGCCCACCAGCCGCACCCCGTGCTCCCGGGCGAGCGGGTCGACGCCCGCCAGCGCGTCGCCGACCAGGTCGTACAGGGACATCCGGGTGGGCGCCAGGGCGAGCGTGCCGGCGTGGATGCGGGAGAGCTCGAAGAGGTCGCCGACCATGTCGTTGAGGCGTTCCACCTCGGTGCGCATCTGCCGGAGGTAGCGGTGCGGGTCGGCCGCCACACCGTCCTCCAGGGCCTCCGACATGGCGCGCAGGCCGGCCAGCGGGGTGCGCAGGTCGTGCGAGATCCAGGCGACGAGTTCACGCCGGGAGGTCTCCAGCGCGCGCTCGCGCTCCCGGGACTCGGCGAGCTTGGCGCTGGTGGCCGCCAGCTCGCGGCTCAGGTGCTCCAGTTCGGCGGTCGCCGGTCCGACGGGGGCGGCGAAGTCCCCGCCGTCGCCGAAGGAGCGCGCGGCCAGGGCGAGTTCGCGGCTGCGGGCGACGACCCAGCGGCCCAGCAGCAGCGCCGTGGCCAGGGAGACGACGGCCGCCATGGCGACGACGGTCGTGACGACGCTCAGGTCGTGCGCGGACAGGAACATCGCCCAGGCGACGGCGAGGGTGCCCGCGAGCATCGCGACGACCCCGACCGCCGCGACCACGGCGAGCGAGGCGGTCAGCGAACGGCGCCGGATCAGGCGCAGCACACCCGCCCCGGCCAGGCCGCTGGCGGCGGCGCCGGCGAAGGCGTACAGGGCGATGAGCAGCATGTCGCTCACGCTCCGGTCTCCTCTCCCGTGGGCTCGAAGCGGTAGCCCACGCCCCACACGGTCTGGATCAGACGGGGCCGGGCCGGGTCGTCCTCGACCTTGCCACGCAACCGGCGCACATGGACCGTGACCGTGGACAGGTCACCGAAGTCCCAGCCCCACACCTCATGCATCAGGTCCTCGCGGCTGAAGGCCCGCCCCGGGTGCCGGAGAAAGAACGAAAGCAGATCGAACTCCCTCAGGGTCAGGGCGAGTTCGGTGCCGTTCTTGGTGGCCCGGCGGGCCGCCGGGTCGAGGGCCAGGCCGGCCGCGCCCAGTTGGTGCCCGGTGGCGACGGGCCGGCTGCGGCGCAGCACCGACTCCACGCGCAGCACCAGCTCACGGGGGCTGAAGGGCTTGGTGACGTAGTCGTCCGCGCCGACCTCCAGGCCCAGGATGCGGTCGTCCTCGTCGCCACGGGCGGTGAGCATGATCACCGGGACCGGCCCCCGTCCGCGCATCCGCCGGCACACCTCCAGGCCGTCCATGCCGGGCAGCATCAGGTCGAGCACCACCAGGTCCGGCCAGTGCGCGGCGGCGCGGGTGAGGGCCGTCGGGCCGTCGTCGGCGCGGTCGACGACGTAACCGGCGCGGTCCAGATACCCGGCGACGACCTCGGCGACGGTCGGATCGTCGTCGACGACCAGGATCCGTGGGGTCCCGTCGGCGGCGTGCGCCCCGAGGGGCTCGTACGGCTGCTGCTGCATGCCCCCAGCCTGGCACCGCGCCGCCGCCGATGCCGCACCCGGGCTCCGCTTCGTCGTCCGACGTCCGCGTTTCGTAAGGAGCGCCGGTCCGTTATGTCCGATTCACTCTCGTAGGGTGAAAGCGTGGCGACGACATCATCCGCATCTCCCGACGTCGACGTGGTGCTCCCCTGCCTGAACGAGGCCGAGGCGCTTCCCTGGGTGCTCGAACGGATCCCGCCGGGCTGGCGCGCCCTCGTCGTCGACAACGGTTCCACCGACGGCTCGGACCGGGTCGCCCGCGCGCTCGGCGCGACCGTGGTGCACGAGCCGCGCCGGGGCTTCGGCGCCGCCTGCCACGCCGGGCTGACCGCCGCCACCGCCGACGTGGTGTGCTTCTGCGACTGCGACGCCTCCCTCGACCCGTCGCTCCTCGTCCCCTTCGTCCGCGAGGTGCGGGCGGGCGAGGCCGACCTGGTGCTCGGCAGGCGCCGACCGCAGAGCCGGGGCGCGTGGCCGGCGCACGCCCGGGCCGGCAACCTCGCGCTCTCGCGGATGCTGCGCCGCCGCACCGGGCTGCGGCTGCACGACCTCGGACCGCTGCGCGCCGCCCGCCGCGAGCCGCTGCTCGCCCTCGGCCTGACCGACCGGCGCAGCGGCTATCCGCTCCAGATGGTGGTCCGCGCGGCCGACGACGGCTGGCGGATCGCCGAGCACGACGTGCCGTACCTGCCGCGCACCGGCACCTCGAAGGTGACGGGCACCTGGCGCGGCACCTGGCAGGCGGTACGGGACATGAGCAACGTCCTGGCCGAGGTGCCCAGCAAGGACACGGCTCCGACCGCCGGGAGGGGCGTGCGGTGACCACGCCCCTCGTCATCGCCGAAGAACCCCTGCCGGGCCGCGTGAAGCTCCGGCTCACCCCGGTGGAGACCGTGGCCGCCGGAAAGGGCGTGCGATGACCACGCCCCTCGCCATCACCCAAGAACCCCCGCCGGGCCACGCGAAACTCCGGCTCACCCCGGCAGAAGCCACGGCCGCCGGAAAGAGCATGCGATGACCACACTCCTCGTCATCGCCAAGGAGCCCCTGCCGGGTCGGGTGAAGACGCGGCTCACCCCGCCGTTCACCCCGGTGGAGGCCGCGGAGTTGGCCCAGGCCGCGCTCGAGGACACCCTGTGGGCGGTGGCGGCCGCGCCGGTCCGCGAGCGGGTGCTGATGCTCGACGGGGAGCCCGGCGACTGGCTGCCGCCCGGCTTCGACGTCGTGCCGCAGTGCACGGGCGGCCTCGACGAACGTCTCGCGGACGCCTTCGCCCGATGCGCGGGGCGGCCCACCCTGCTGATCGGCATGGACACCCCCCAGGTGACGCCCGACCTGCTCGACGTCGACTTCACCGACTGCGACGCGTACTTCGGCCCGGCGCAGGACGGCGGCTTCTGGGCCCTCGGACTGGCCGAGCCCGACCCCGCGCTGCTGCGGGGCGTGCCCATGTCGACGCCGTCGACGGGGGCCGTACAGCGGCAGCGGCTCGTCGCCGCCGGGCTGCGCGTGCGCGACCTGCCCCGCCTGCGGGACGTCGACACGGCCGCCGACGCCGACGCGGTGGCCGCGCTGGCCCCGCACGGCCGTTTCGCGACGCGACTGGCGCGGTGCGCGGCGACGCACCACTGACCAGCGCTCCGCCCGTCGCCGGGCCGAGGCGATCGACCGTGCGCCTCACCGGTGGCGGTCGCGACGCCGGTGGAGTGGCCCGTGAACAGGTCGTCCATGCGCTTGCCGTCGGTGGTCAGGCCGAAGAAAACGCCTCGGCCGTACCCGTGGTGTCGTCGGCCATCGCGGCCCAGGCACCGGAGGCGAAGAAGACCTTGCGCGTGAAGTTACGGCGGCTCGCGTGGGCGCGGCGACCGGGCTCCGGTGCCTGGCTGTCCCCCGGGTCGAGCTCGGGGACAATCCTCAGGCGCCGAGCTGAGGCTGAGCTGAGGTACGTCTGTGGATCCGCTGGGAGTCGGACCGGCAGCGTGCCGGGACCGTCATGGGGAATTGTCCGTGATCGGTAACAGATGGATCCCTCGGCCCCTTTCCCCCCTCTTGCCGGATGCAAAGGCCCCACAGCAACGGCAAGGGAACAGAAGACATGGCGCGAAGCGGCGGATGGGGATGGTTCGGCAAGGTGCTCGCGGCGGCGCTCGGGGTGATCGCGGTGGCCGTCTTGACCGCGTTCTGGAACGGGCAGTTCGGTTCCGGTTCCGGCGAGGGACAGCCCGCCCAGGCAGGCAAATCGTCGCCCCCTGCCAAGGCGCCCGCTCAGCCGCAGGGCGGCCGGAAGGCGGCGCCCGTCTCGGCGGACATCGCGCACGCCTCGGACGGTGGTGCCCGTAGCGTCAACATCACCATCGACGACGGACCGGACCCCACCTGGACCCCGCAGATGCTGCAGGTACTGCGGGACAACGGGGTGAAGGCCACGTTCTGCATGATCGGCCCGCAGGCCCGCGCCCACCCGGACCTGGTCAAGGCGGTGGTGGCGGCCGGGCACCGCCTCTGCGACCACACGGTCTCGCACGACGTCACCATGGACGGCAAGCCCGAGGCCTACCAGGCACAGCAGATCCTGGACGCCGAGCGCATGATCACCGAGGCGTCCGGGGGCGTCCGCCCGCTGTACTACCGGGCCCCGGGAGGCGCCTTCACGCCCTACAGCCGCCACCTCGCCGCCTCCCACGGCATGCGCCCGCTCGGCTGGAACATCGACTCCAAGGACTTCGAGCGCGCCGGCACGAACGCCATCGTCGCCACCGTCAAGAACGAGATCTCCAACGGCCCGACCCTGCTCTTCCACGACGGCGGAGGAGACCGCTCCCAGACCGTGGCCGCCCTGCGCGAGATCCTGCCGTGGCTGAAGCAGCAGGGGCACACCTTCGGCTTCCCCGTGCGGTGACGGCTCAAGCCCCCCGATTCACCTCCAAGGCCCCCCGAGAAGCGCCTTGTTCAAGGCGCCGTAGGCGCGTACGTGGGCAACGGGACGACCGGGGTCCCCGGCCGTCCCACTCCTCGCGCCTACGGGTTCACCACGACCTTGGCCGTGTTGTTGCGCGGCGTCGGGTCGAAGGGGAACGGGACGTCGAGGCCGCGCTCCGAGTGGGCGACGACCCGACCGGTGGCCTTCGGGACGACACGGTCGACGCGCAGCTTGAACGCGTAGTCGACGTTGAGGCCCGGGAAGGCCGCCGACGGCAGGTAACAGGTGTAGCGCGGGGCGCCGAGACGCTGCCCGATCCAGGCGCCGTCCAGGGTGCGCGGCTGGCACAGTTCGGGGGCCGAGGTCGCGGTGGTGCCCTCGGGCACGGTGAAGTCGATCAGCGCGGGCGCGTCACCGGAGAAGACGTGGGAGACCCAGGCCGGACCGCGGTTGACGAAGCGGAAGCCGGCGTCGACGGTCGTCCCGGCCGCCCCGCTCACCTTGCTGCCGCGCACCGCGAAGTCGGCGGTGTTGCTGGCGTCGATGCCCCAGGCACGGTAGTTGTCGCGACCGTCCAGGTCGGAGGCGTCGCCACCCGGCTGGACGCTGATGTCGAGACGGTCGTACAGGGCGTGGGAGTTCACCGCGATCTTCAGCGGCTCAGGCAACTCGACGGTGGCGCCCGGCTCGACGACGGTGTCGAAGGAGCAGTTGACCTGCTTCATATCACCGCTCTCCCCGGCCTCGGGGTAGCTGCACTCGGGGAACTTGGTGACGAAGTCGATGCCGTACGTCGCCGCCATCCACACGGTGAAGCCCTGGGCGGGCTCGTTGCCGGTGTTGGTGATCGCGGACGGCGCGGTGAGGACGGTGCCGGGGGCGACGTCCTTGAGCCGCTCGGGGTTCTCGATGCCCAGGTCGGGGCCGGAGCCGACGCGCACGGTCGTCTCGGACCAACCCTCCGGCGTGCTCAGCCTGCCCTCGGGACCACCGGTGGCCTCCGCCGAGTAGCTGATGAGGCCCTCGGCGCCCGGGGCAGCGCCCTCGACGGCGCGCACCTTCACCTCGAACGACGTCTTCGCGACGACGGGCACGTCCCCCGTGACGCACACGGCCGTGGTGCCGGCGTCGGAAGCCGTGCAGTTGTCGGGCCACGCCACCTCGGCGACCCCCGCCAGCCCGGAGATGTCGACGTTGATGCGGCCATCGGTGACGGTGAAGTTGTTGTTGTCGTGGTACAGCCCCAGCGCAAGCGACCGCCAGGCGGCGACGCCGCCCGCCGGAGCGACGGTGACCGTCTGCTCGTAAGGCGCCTCGATCCACAGCTGATCGCTCTGCGGCTCATCATCGGCGACGGCGGCCCCGCCGCCGAGCGCGGCCAGCACCAGACCACCAATGGCCGCGACACAAACTCCGCGCCGCCGTATACGGCCGACGGGGACAGAACTCATGGCATCTCCCGGATGCGTGGGTAAGAACTCCGGCGCCATGGGGTAGCACCGGGTGGGGTGTTGGACGTCCGGGAGACCTCGAAGGTTGTGCACCAGCGACCGCTGTTCTGCCAGGTCAACCGGCGATCGCATTCCCGGCTCCGGTGCACCGTGGCGGCCAGGAGGCGTGCGCCACACCCTGACATCTGTCAGGGTCGCTACGGCGGCTGGAGCAGGAGCGACATGAACGCTCCGGTCGGGTAGCAGCAGCAACCGTCGTGACGACATGATCATCGGCAAACCCAAGGCCGTCGTCTCCTACGCGATGCAGACGGGCAACGTCGGCGACAGACAACAACGCGTCGTGGATCCAGTGCGGCCGGTTGACCAGCGTCGTCAGGGACACCGGCATCACCTGCACCCCCTGGTGGTAGGCGGTCGGCAGGAAGCCAGCGCGTGTCAGAGCAAGTCACCGAGCTTGGGAACAGAAGCTGTCCGCAAGCCTTCTTGAGCTCGGGCACTACCCGCCGGGTGCTCCCCCTCATCGTTCCCACGACGTGTCAGCGGGAGTTGAGGGGCGGCTTTCCATGAGTACGGGCCAGCCGGTCTCGTCGGCTCTCGGGGACGGCTGGTGGCAGGGGTTCCTGAGTGCCGGAGGGAGTGAACACGATCAGATACGTCTCCAGGCCGGAGAAACCCTCGGTATCCGCGCCCGGCGCGGCAGCGTCGAACCGCTCGCGGGAGTCGGAGCGGCCTTGAGCCCATACCTGCACGTCATACGTGCGCGACGGATCCAGTTCGATGGTCGGCTCGCCCGGGTCGACCTGCTGACCGAACACCCTGACAGCTTCGCCGGCACTCCGTGCCTGGCCGTTCGTCGTGTCGAACGCAGCCACGCGGCCCGTGTAGACAGGCTGGTACGCCACGGACGCGAGCAGTTCCCACCCGGCCCCCGGCACCTGGCCGTGCTGTCCGCCGAGGGCCAGGACAACGCGCGCGGTGTGTTCCTGCACTCGTGATCTCACGATGATGCGGCCAGGGACGACGACCGCTTCGCTCGTCTGAAAGTCCGGCCTGACATCCCGTCGTTCGAAGCCCGGTTCCCACAGCTCCCCGATGGAGAAGTGGCTGTACTCGATGTTGACGGCCCCCGCCGGGCTGATGTGTGGCATACCCAGAGGCTCGCAGGAAAGGTGGTGCAGCGCACGCGGGTCGTCGGCCGGCCCTCGTGTACTGGCAGGTCCAGGCGTGGCGCCGATGCGTCCGGGCGCCAGCAGGGCGCGCATCATGTCCGGTCTCGGACGGGATTCCGCGTTCGACGAGCTGCTGAGTTCAGGCGGTTGTTGTTGATGATGGTGTTGGACGCGATCTCCAGGTCCAGGGCTTCTCAGGCGCGTTGCGCCGGTTCCCGGTCAGCGCTCGCGCCACGGCCGTGCATGTTGTGCGGGCGGCCGGGAGCCGCCCGGACCGACGGAACACAGCAGGTCATCGTCGTCGGCTCTGCCCACTACAGCCCTGCGTCGTCGGCCAGCAACTCCGCGACCGTGAACCGAGTACCGAAGGACTGCCAAGCACCGTCGACGACGAGGACGAAGCCATCGCTGTGCCGGAAGAGCCGACGGCGCCGGGGACTGCCGGGGTGCTCCGGAGAGTAGTTCCGGGCACGCTTCTCCAGTTCCGCAAGAGCATCCTCTCGGGCACCCTCCACATGCGCCATCACTTGCGTCTCGACGTGTTTTCTCTGCCCCATGCCCACGGTGGTCTCGACGATCAGTCCCCAGGTCGCCATACGCTGCCCCTCCCGGCGTAGATCACGGCACAGCATAGGACGCCGTTTCGATCTGCCACGGCGGCGACGTCGGGGGTGATCCGCCAGGCTCCGGAGAAGCCAGGGCGATCTCGACCCTGCTCCGTGACGCCCGGAACATTCGCTCGACGACGCCACCACGCTGCGGCAGCGCTGATGGCTCTTCCACGACGGCGGAGGAGACCGCTCCCAGACCGTCGCCGCCCTGCGCGAGATCCTGCCGTGGCTGAAGCAGCAGGGGCACACCTTCGGCTTCCCGTGTGGTGACGGCTCATTGCCATCGGGCGCCGCTGCTGACGGGGGACAGCGACGACCGTGTCTGGATCTTCGCCGCCGAGAACCCGTACGTGTCGAAGACGGCCCGCTCCCTGATCGCGCGGTAGCCGTACCACGCGTCCCAGATGTAGGTCTGCGAGCTGCCGCTCTTCCTGGCCAGGAACCCGTTGGCCAACTCGCGGGCCTTGTCCCACCCGCAGTCGGTGAAGACGCCGCCGCTGACGACGGCGACGCCGTTCCAGTCGTTCCACAGGTTGAAGTAGACCGTCGCGTCGGGGATGTAGTAGAGGCGGCTGCCGGGGCCGACCAGGTAAACCCGGTCGTCGGTGGGCGTCTTGAACCGCTGACCCGGCTCCGGGCAGGCGCCGGTGGGGGACGGCGCGGGCGAGGAGTCGTCGTGCGCCGACGGTGCCGACCGGTCGCCGACCGCCTGCACCAGGGCCGGTTCGACGGCCTCGGGAGAGGTCGCGTCGTCGCAGTGCGGCCAGTCGGCGAAGCTCTTCGCCCGGCTCCACAGGCGGTGCGCGGCCTGGATGTTCCACTCCGGGTCCATCGCCTCGCGAGGGGTGCCGCCGAGTTTGAGCAGCGTGGCGTCGGAGATCTGGAACACGCCCCAGTTCCGGGTGCCGCTGGGGTTCGGCACGATGAACAGCGGGTCGAGGGACGACTGGCAGTCGGCGATGGCGGCCGCGTGGTCGGGCACTTCGCGGAACACCTTGCGCACCCGCTCCCGCACCTTCCCGGCCGACCAGGTGTCCATCCGGACCTCCGGTGCGTACAGCGCCCTCTTCGTCTCCTCGTCCACCACCCCGTTGACGCTGATGCGCGACAGCGCCTGGAAGGCGGTCACCCGGCGCAGGGTCTCCGGCCCGAACTCACCGTCGACGTCCAACTCGGCCCCGGCCCGGCCCAGGAGCCGCTGCACCTCCCGTACACAGGCCCCCTGTTGGCCCATGCTCACCGGCTCGGCACACTCCGCCGAGAACAACAGGCCGTCCTCATACTCGGCGGTGCCGCCACCGCCGAGGGCGGATCCGAGGGCCCATGCCGTCGCGCCCAGTGCCAGGACGAGCGCGAGCACGGCGAGGGGCGACGGCTTTCTGCGGTGCCGGGGTGGGCGGGGGGTGAGTGCGGGGGTCGGGGAAGGGGGCTCGTCTGTGGACGGGGACGGGGACGGGGGCGTGTCTGTGGACGGGGACGTCTCTTGGGCCGCGCCCGGAGCCGGGCTCTCCTCGGCCTCGACGCCCGGGGTCGGCGCCGGGGCGGCCTCGTCCGCGCCACGGTCGGGCTCCCGGGCGGCGTCCGCCAGGGCCCAGAGCCGGTGTAATCGGCGCAGTTCCTCCGGTGACGCGCCGCAGGCCGTGGCGATGCGGTGGGCCGAGCCGTAGTCCTGCGGGACGTGCGAGCCGGAGCAGTACCGGTGCAGGCTGGATCTGCCTATGTGCGTCCTGCGGGCCAGCGCGTCATAGCTGAGGTTCGCCCGTTCCCTGAGCGCCCGCAGGCAGGCCGCGAACTCGTCGAACTCCACGGGCTGCGATCCCATTCGCTCTTCCCCCTCGGCGCCCACCCGCCGTACCGCGCCGTCCCACCGGCGTCCCAGCGGGCCGACTGAAGTGCAAGGTCACCACACGTTTCGGCGTCCCAGCATCCCACCGGACGGCGATTCGTTGCCAGCCGCCGAAACGCCCTGCGAGCGTCGGCGTGGCCGCTGGATGACCTGCTGAACCGTCCAGACCCGGCGGGCCGCCCGCTGAAGAACCACGCTGCCCGCTCAACGTGCGAAGCCCGAGCCGGCACACGATGACCAACCAGGCCAACAGGCCAACAGGAAAGAGCCATCAATGCGTATTCCGGTATCCAAGAGAGAGCTGTCAAGAGCTGTCATGATCACAACATCGAGCTCGCAGCACATATCCGCGAGCCGCCCCCCGCAGACGACACCCCCGATCGCCACCGCCCCGCCGACTGCCACCCCCGTACTCGCCCGAGCCGCGCGGATCGTCATCAACCTCGCCATCATGCTGGCGATCGTCACTGCCGGCCTCGTGGCCGGGACCGGCACCAGCGATGCGGCCACCACCCGCGCCCGCATCGCCGAGATCGCCGAGGCGGAGGTCGGCAAGAACGAGGCGGACGGCAGCTGCCTGAAGTTCGGGCCGTGCACCACCACGCCGTGGTGTGCCTACTTCACCAAGTGGGTGTGGAAGACCGCGGGAATCACCGAACTGCCGGACACCTACGCAGCCCGCGGAGTCGGGCTGTGGGCTCAAGAGCGCGGCCAGTTCAGCCCTCGGCCCGCGGACGGGATCGGCAACCCCGAAGTCGGTGACCTGGCCGTCTACGGCACCCCGGCCAACGCCACCGGCGGGCACATCGGGGTCATCACCGCAGTGCACAGCAATGGCACCCTCACCACCGTCGACGGCAACTACGGCGACAAGGTCGCCCGCCGCACCGTCGACCCCCGCAGGACCACCAGCGGAGTGGACAGCCTGAAGATCTCCGGCTACGTCAAACCCACCGGCGTGCAGACCCCGACGACGAAGGGGCGGGTGTTCCACAACCTGCGTGCAGCTGCGGACGGCAACTGGACGGGGGCCGGTCTCGTCGACGGCAATGCCGAGATCACCGACACCGCCGAGGCTGGTGACCGCGACGGCCGCCTGCACGTGCTGCCACTCCTCAACGGCCAGGTCTTCCACAACGTCCGAGGCACCAACGGCCAATGGACCGGAGCAAGCCTCATCGACGGCAACGGCGCCATCTCCAAAGTCGCTGCGGCCACCACGTCCAACGATGACCTCCACGTCTTGACGCTGCTCAACGGCCGCGTCTTCCACAACATGCGAACCACCGACGGCCAGTGGACCGGCGCCCAAGTCGCCGACGACAACGGCGCCATCTCCGACATCGCTGCGGCCGGCGACCGCGACGGCCGCCTGCACGTGCTGACACTCCTCAACGGCCAGGTCTTCCACAACGTCCGAGGCACCAACGGCCAATGGACCGGAGCAAGCCTCATCGACGGCAACGGCGCCATCTCCAAAGTCGCTGCGGCCACCACGTCCAACGATGACCTCCACGTCTTGACGCTGCTCAACGGCCGCGTCTTCCACAACATGCGAACCACCGACGGCCAGTGGACCGGCGCCCAAGTCGCCGACGACAACGGCGCCATCTCCGACATCGCTGCGGCCGGCGACCGCGACGGCCGCCTGCACGTGCTGACACTCCTCAACGGCCGGGTCTTCCACAACATGCGGGGCACCGACGGCCAGTGGACCGGGGCGAGCGTCTCCGACCCCAGCGGCCGCATCGTCACCATCGCCGCAGCCACCACCCCCAACGGCGACCTGCACCAGGCCACCCTGGCCCCGTGATCCACCACGACAACAGAGCGCGGGCCGGTCCCACGACCGGCCCGCCGTTGCCGTTCCACTCCAGGCGTGTGGCCTTCCTGCGACAGCAGCCCGAAGCAACGCTGTCGCGACTGGAGGAGGTGTGGCGGCACCGGCAACCTGCGCTCCAGCGCGCGGCGTTGTAGCCTGCCGCCCCGGTATGGCCGGATCACGACCGTACCTCCACATCGTTGTCGGGGAGACCTCGCGTTACGTCAATTACCCTGCCTCCAAGCAGGGTTGGCTGACCACCAATGGGGGCGAAGATGCCGGGGGTTCAACAGCGTTGCACGGCACTGGTCACCGCTGCCCGGGCAAGGCTGCGGCCGACCGGCAACCGCGTCACCGGTTACCTGGCCGTCTGCGCGGTCGGCACGCTCATCGGCAGCTCGCTGGCCGTCGGAGCCGGCGCCTCCGACACCCGGCCGAGGATCGCCGACATCGGCGCCTGGCTGGCCAGCAGCGCGAAGGGCGAGGTCGTCCACGCGCATGGGCTGACCGGCGAGGTGGAGGGCAGGGCCGTGCTGCCGGCCGGGATGGCGGGCCATCCGGTCTCGGTCGCGCAGGACGGCGACACCACGCTGGTGCTGGACGAGCGGACCGGCCGGGTCGTACGGATCGACGCTGCGCAGCTCACCGCCGCGCAGTCGGCGGACTACGGCGCGGCCGGGCTGCAACTGGTCTCCGGGGGCGCGTACGCGTATGTCGTCGACCCCGCGAAGGGCACCGTCCAGCGGATCGACCCGGCGATGACGACGGCCAAGGGCGCATCCGTGGAACTGGGCGGAAAGCCCGGAGCCGCCGTGGTGGACGGGGACGGCACGCTGTGGGTTCCGCTTCCGGACAAGGGCACGGTGGTGCCGTTCGTCGAGGGCCGCAAAGGTACGGCGGTGAAGGTGGCCGAAGCGGGCCACGAACTGGCGCTGACCCTGGCCGACGGGCGGCCCGTGGTGACCGACGGGACCACCGCCGCGATGACGGTGCTGTCGGTCAGAGGCGTACAGGGCTCCTTTGAACTGGGCGGCGCCTTCGCCGGGGCGGACCCGGCCGACGTCCTGGTGCCTACGGACACCGACGGCTCCGCGGTGCCGGTGCTCGCCGCCAACAGCGGGGAGTTGGTGGTCGTGGACGTCCGCAGCAGACAGACCACACGCGCCCGGGTGCCGGCCCAAGGCCACGACCTGGGAGCACCCCAGCTCCTGGGCAAGCGGGTCTACATCCCCGACGAGTCCACCGGCAGCCTCCTGGTGTACGACACCTCCCTCTCCGCGCTCACCGAACCGGTACGGGTCACCGACGGGGCGGGCGAGCTCGAACTCTTCGTACGCGACGGCCTGTTGTGGGTGAACGACCAGGACGGCGCCGCGGCCGCGGTGATCGACGCCGAGGGCGAGGTCCGGCGGATCGGCAAGTACGAGACGGATGCGCCGTCCGCGCGCAAGCCCGGGGACGAGCCGGTGGAGAACAGCGTCCCGACGGGCCCGCCGGCCGCGCCGCAGGTTCCACCTCGGACTGATGTCCCGGGCGCGACGGCTCCGCCGGTATCGGGTGCGGGTGCCCCCTCCGGCGGTGCGTCCGGCAGCCCGTCCGGCAGCCCGTCCACGGAGGCGCCCGGGCCCGGCCCCGGGCCGACGCAGCCGGCGCCCGAGCCCGGGGCCCCGGGGGCGCCGCAGGCGGAGTCGCGGTCGGGCGCCATCCGGATCACCTTCGCCAAGGCGCTGGGCGCGACTCCGCAGCGCTATGTGCTCAAGGGGGCGGAACAGGACCAGACCGTCACCCCGGAGGCGGTAGGGCCCGACGGCCCGTTCGCCTTCGAGGTCAGGGGCGGGTCGTGCGAGGAGCAGTACAGCTTCACCGTGGTGGCGGAGTACGGCGGGGGCAGGCCGGACAAGGAGTCCGTGCCGTCGGCGTTCGCGAGGCCGTGCATTGCGCCGGGGGCGCCCCAGGAACTCACCGTGACCCCCGACCAGGGCGGACACGGCGGCACGGCGACATGGCAGGCACCACAGGGCGGCGGCTCGTTGACGTACACGATCAGCGGGCCCGGCGGGACGGCGCAGACCACGGAAGCCACGCACACGTACAAGAATCTGAAGAACGGCTACCCCCACCCGGTGTCGGTGACGGCGAGCAATGCTGCAGGATCGGGGCCCGCGGCGTTCGGGACGTTGAACCTGATCCCGCCTCGCCAGGCGATGACCGTCATTCGCAACAATAACAATGCCGACAGCGTCGGAATCCGCAACCAGCCCAGCCACGAGGTGGGCGGCCGAGCAGGCTCAATCCCTGGTATGACGAACCCCGAAGTCACCGTCCACTGCAAGACGAAAGGCAGCAGGCCTCCGCATTCAGAGGTGGACACCGACGTCTGGGCCCGCATCACCTACGAGAGCACCACCGGATACCTCTCCGACATCTTTCTGGACTCCCGCCTCAACCCCGACGTCTGGGACTGCACATGACCCCACCCCCCACCAACGGCACCGAGCACTTCGCCCAGTGCTTCCACACCCTCGCCGACAACATAGAACACGTCGTCAAGGGCAAACGAGACACCATCGAACTCGCCCTCACCTGCCTCTTCTCCGAAGGCCACCTCCTGATCGAGGACGTCCCCGGCACCGGCAAGACCACCCTCGCCCGTTGCCTCGCCGCCTCCATCGAGGCCGACTTCGCGCGTGTGCAGTTCACCCCGGACCTGCTGCCGTCCGACATCACCGGCGTCACGGTGTACCGCCAGAACACCGGTGTGTTCGAGTTCCTCCCCGGCCCGGTCTTCGCCAACATCGTGCTCGGTGATGAGATCAACCGCGCCTCACCCAAGACCCAGTCCGCACTCCTCGAGGTGATGGAGGAGCGCCGCGTCACCGCCGACGGCACCACGCATCCGGTGCCCCGCCCGTTCATGGTGGTCGCCACCCAGAACTCGGTGGACATGGGCGGTACTTACCCGTTGCCGGAGGCACAGCTCGACCGGTTCCTGATGCGGATCACCGTCGGCTACCCCGACCACGCCTCCGAGGTCGCGGTGCTCAAGGAGGCGCGCGCCGACATCACCCCCGAGTCGCTGGCCCCCGTCGCCACCGCCCGGGAGATCGCGAAGCTCATCGAGGCCGCCGCCGAGGTGCAGGTGGCCGACGCGCTGTACGACTACGTGGTGCGGGTGGTGGCGGCGACCCGCACCCTGCCCGACGTCCGCCTCGGGGCCTCGCCGCGCGGCTCCGTCGCCCTGCTGCGCGCGGTCCGGGTGCGGGCGGCCTCGCAGTCCCGGCCGTACGTGTTCCCCGAGGACGTCAAGGCGCTGGCCGGGCCCGTTCTGGCGCACCGGCTGATCCTCACCCCGGAGGCCGAGCTGAGCGGCCGTACCGGCACGGACGTGATCGAGGAAGTGCTGGCCACCGTGGAGCTGAAGAGCGGGGCACGCGTCTGATGCTGTCGGCCACCGGGTGGGGCACGCTGGTGGGGGGTGTGGTGCTGACCGCCACCGGTTATGTGCTCGGGTACGGCGAGGCCGCGGCGCTCGGCACCGCCTGTCTGCTCGCCGTCGCCGTCGCCGTGCTGTGGGCGCTGCCCGCACCCGCGTTGGGCACCGAGCGGCGGATCGCGCCGAGCCGGGTGAGCCGGGGCGATCCCGCCGAGGGCGTCGTCACGATCACCAACACCGGGGGGCGCACCCGGCGCGGTCTGCGGGCCGTCGACCGGTGCGGCGAGCGGGACATCGCCGTCGAGGTGCCGCCGCTGCGTCCGGGTACGTCCCACGAGGTGCGGTACCCGCTGCCGACCGCCCGCCGCGGCCGCGTCCCGGTGGGGCCGCTGCGGCTGGAACGTACCGATCCCCTCGGGCTCGCCCGCCGCATGCGCCCCTACGACGCCGCGGACACGCTGCTCGTACGGCCCCGGATCTGCCCGCTGCCCGTGCTGCCGTCCGGGCAGGCGCACCACGTCGAAGGCCCGGCCTCCGACAGCGCCGACGACGGCACGCTGACCTTCCACGCGCTGCGCGAGTACGTCCTCGGCGACGACCTGCGCCGGGTCCACTGGCGGTCGACGGCCCGCACCGGCACGTTGATGGTCCGCCAGATGGTGGACGTCTCGCTCCCGCACACCGCGCTCGTGCTCGACACCCGGCGGCGCGCCTACGCCTCGGAGGACGACTTCGAGCTGGCCGTGGACTGCGCGGCCTCCATCGCGTACGCGGCCGCCCGCTCCCACTTCCCCGTGCACCTGACCAGCGAGGCGGGGGCCCTCCTGCACACCGACGGCTCGGGCCAGGACGGCGAGGCCCTGCTGGACGCGCTGGCCGTGGTGCGCCGCTCGGAACTGATGTCCGTGGCCGCCGCCTTCGACGGCCTGGAGAGCCACCACGGCAGCGGGGCGCTGGTCGTCGTCACCGGCACCGGCGACACCCGGGGTCTCGGCGCCGTCGACCGGGTACGGCGCCGCTTCGACCGGGCGACCATGGTGCGCGTCGGCGCCGGCGCCACCGAAGCAACGCCCGCCGGCGCCGGTTCCGACGTACCGCAGGTGCGCGTCACGTCGCTGGACGAACTGCTGGCCGGTTGGCGCCGGGAGGCCACGCGATGAGCCCTACGGCCGCGGCCCCGACGAGCACCGCGGGAGAGACGGACCGGGACCGGGCCGGGCGGCTGTGGTCACTGCTTCCCGTGGCCGCGCTGTCCGGTGCCTCGGGGTACGGATTCGCCCGGATCTTCCCGCCGTCCGACCTGCTTCCGGTACTGGCGGTGGCCGTGTCCGCGCCGATCGCCCTGTCGGCGGCACTGTCGGGGCTGCTCCGCCGCCGCCCAGCCGCCCGGGACGGCCGCCCCACCCTCCCGCTGTGGCCATCCGTGCTGCTGACCGCGACCGCATGGGCCGTCGTCGTCAGCGCGACCCTGTTCCGCGAGGTGAGCGACGGCCTGCCCGGCGGTCCGGCGCTGCGTGCCGCGTGGTCCGCACTGCTCGACGCGCCGCACACCCTGCTGTCCACGATCCTGCCGGCCCCCGGCGACCCCGAACTGCTGGTGCTGCCGCACGCGCTGGTCTGGACGGCCACCGCGGTCTCCGCCGAACTCGCCCTGCGCACCCGCGCCGCGCTGCTCCCGGCCCTCCCCGCGGTCCTCGCCTTCGGCTTCCCGCTGGTGCTCGGCGCCGACGGGCCCGGCTCCTCGTACCCGGCCGCGGGCGCGCTGGCCGCCGCGGCCGCGCTGCTGATCCTCGTACGCTCACCGGCCCGGCTTCCACCGCGCGCCCTGGCCCTACGCCTGCCGGCCGTGACCGCGATCGGCCTGGTCGCGGCACTGCTGGGCCCGCACCTGCCCGGCCTCGGCACGCCCTACCGCCTTGGGGAAGCGGCCACCCCGCCGGCCGAACGCCCCCGCTCCACCAGCCCGTTGGACCAGGTGGCGGCCTGGATGCGAAACGGGGACGAGAAGGTCTTCACGGTACGGACCTCGGGCGCGGCCCCCGGCAACTACCGCCTGGCGGTCCTCGACACATACGACGGCACGACGTGGACGAGCACGGCCGGACTGACCCGCACGGGCGGCCGGGTCCCACCGGAGGAGACCACCAATCCAGCCGGGAAAGACGACACCAAGACGCTCAACCAGCGTTTCACCGTGCAGTCGCTGCCCGGCATCTGGCTCCCGGTCGCCGACCGACCGACGTCCGTTCGTACACCCGAGGGCACGTCCCTGTCCGTCAACCCGGCCAGCGGAGTGCTCTCCACGGGCGAGCCGGTCCCCCGCGGCTTCACGTACACAGCGACGTCCCAGCTCCCCGTGTACGACGACGCAGAACGACTCCGATACGCCGCAGCCGCAACCACCGCCGCCGACGCCGACCCGGCGCAGGTGTCCCTCCCCCGCGTCGACGCGGCCGGGCAACCCATCCCCTCCGTACGGTCCTTCAAGAAGATCGCCGAGCGGGTGACCCGGGGCAGCACCCACCCGTACGAGCGGGCCGTACGACTGGCCGAATGGCTGCGCACGACGTACCACCTCGACCCCGGGGCGCTGCCCGGCCACACCTACCGGAGCCTGGAGTTCTTCCTGGCGGGCGGCGCGGGCGGGACGTCCGAGCAGTTCGCCGCGTCGTTCGCGGTGCTGGCCCGCACTCTGGGTCTGCCCACCCGGGTGGCCGTCGGGTTCCGCCCGGGCACGCGGACCGGCTCCGACACCTGGCAGGTGCGGGGGCGGGACGTACTGGCCTGGCCGGAGGTGAAGTTCAGCGGTGTCGGCTGGGTGCCGTTCCACCCGACGCCCGGCGAGACCGGGCAGGGCGGCTCCTCCGCGGTGTCCGCACAGCAGCCCGAGGAGCCGGCCCGGAAGACGGACCGGGACAGCACCGCCCCGACGCGCCGCCCCTCGACACCCGCACACACAGCGGACCAGGCATCCCCCATCACCGAGGGCGCGCCCGGGGCCGGCCCACCCCTATGGCTCACCGTCCCTCTCGCACTGCTCCTGCTCACCACGGCATACGTCCTGTACGCCCTCTGGCTGCCGTACAACCGACGCAGCCGACGCCGCAACGCCCCGGACGCGCGACACCGGCTCCTCGGCGCCTGGCAGCAGATCACCGAACGCCTCACGGAGATCGGCCTGCCCGACACGGGAGCACATACGGCACAGGAGATCGCCGCCTTCGGCGCACAGCACGTGGGCGACGGCGTGGGCCGACGTCTGCCGGCCCTGGCCACACTGGTCAACGAGGTCGAGTACGCGGACCGCGGCCCCGACGCCACGAACGCCGACGCCGCGTGGGAGGCCTGCGAAGCGATCGAAAAGACCGTCCACGACCAGGTACCGCCCGTCACCCGCTTCCGACGCCTCCTACGCGCCGCGCTCCCGGGCCGTCGGCCTACCCGAAGCACCTGATCGGGATCGGCCGGAGAGCCGGACAAGCATGTGGCGCCGCCCACCCGTGAACCGGGCAAGCGGCGCCACACACGAACCGTGAACTCAGCCGGTGAACGGCTTGCGCATCTTCATCGGTACGTCCCCGTGCCCACCAGATCCGGCAGTGGATTGACGAGGTCGCCGTTCGGGGACTGGCGTTGGGTGGTGGGGGCGGTGGGCCAGACCGCGGGGCAGTGGGTGTTCTTGCGGGGGGTCTTGAGGGTGGTGAGGTAGGTGTCGATGGCGTCACGGGCGCACGGGCTGAGCCAGTAGTCGCCGTGGCCTACACCGTCGTAGGTGAGGAACACCGCCTCGCGGCCGATCTGGCGGGCCGCGCCTGCGGCCCAGGCGTGCGGGGTGGCCGGGTCGAAGCGGCTGTTGGTCAGCAGGATCGGCGGGGTGCCGTCGACGTCGAGCCTGCGCTGCGGGTTGGTCACCTCGGCCGGCCAGTTCTGGCAGCCCGTCTGGACCGTCCAGCCGAGCGTGCTGAAGCGGGTGACGGGGGCGCGGCGGGCGAGTGCGCGTTCGTAGCGGGCGAGGGTGGCGTACGAGGGGACGTCGAGGTCGTAGTCCTGGCACATCACCGACAGGAACGGGTACGGCGTCGGCTCGCCGTGTCCGAGGAGGGGCCGGATCGCCGCGGGGGCGGTGGCGTCCAGGTCGGCGAGGGTCTGGGCGAAGTCGAACCAGGAGGCCGGGTCGTACATGCGGCCCAGGGCGAAGGACTGGAGGTCCTGAGGGGTGACCGTCTGCGGCGGGTCGCCCGGCAGGACCAGGTCGCCGGCCTCCGCGCGCTTGTACAGCGAGTCGAACAGGGCGCGGGCGTCTTCGTCGTGGACCGCGCAGGACGCCGTACGGGCGCACCAGTCGGCGAACTGGCCGTACGCCTCCTCCAGCGCGGTCGTCTCGGTCTTCTGGAAGGCCCAGTTGCCCAGGCTGTGGTCCATGTTGGAGTCGAGGGTCATCGCACGGACGCGGTGCGGGTAGCGCTCGGCGTACTGCTGGCCGATCGCGGTGCCGTAGGAGACGCCGTAGTAGCTGATCCGCTGCTCGCCGAGGCCGGCGCGGATGGCGTCCATGTCGCGGACGACGCTGCCGGTGTCCATGTGGTCGGCCAGCGGGCCGGTGAGGTCGCGGCAGCTCTCGCCGAGCGCGCGGTTGGCCTCGCGGAGGGCGGCGAAGGAGGCGGGGCTGTCCGGGTAGAGCAGCGCTTCCTGGGCGTCGATCCGGTCCGCGTCGCACTTCAGCGGGTTGCTGCGGCCGACGCCGCGCGGGTCGAAGCCCACGATGTCGAACCGCGCCAGCAGTTCGGGCGAGAAGGCGTCGGGGGCGGCGAACGCGAAGCTCACGCCGGAGCCGCCCGGACCGCCCGGGTTGATCAGCAGCGAGCCGATCCGGCGCTCGGGGTCGGTGGCCCGGTGACGGGCGAGGGCCAGGTCGATGGTGGCGCCGTGCGGCTGTCTCCAGTCCACGGGCACCTCGACGGTGGCGCACTCGAACCCGCCCTGGCCGGAGGGGGATTCACAGGGTTCCCAGGTTATTCGCCCGGGGGCGGCGGGGGCAGTGGGGGCGGCGGCCACGGCCGTCCCCGCGAGTAACTGTCCCAACAAGGTGGTGACCAGGGCGCCGACGGCCAGTTTCCCGCGCGCCTTCACGCGCGGGAGCAGTGGGGAGTTGGATGACACGTGTGTCCCTCCATGAATCAGGAGTTCACGGACCGGATCACAGCATCGGTTCAACTTTCCCGTGATTCAAGGGATATGAGGGCCAATCACATGGGATCGGAACGGAGTGATGATCTCGTCGGTGAGCCACCGGGCGACGGCGACGGGGTACGGCGCCGGCAGGCCCAGGACCACATGGCGGAAGCCCGCGTCGAGCGCCTCGCCGATCGCGGTGCGGGTGGCTGCGGGGCGGTCGTAGGAGACGGGCAGGTGGATCGAGCGGGTGATCGCGGCGGGGTCGCGGCCGATCTCGGCGCAGTAGCGGTCCAGCAGGGCGCCGCGGCGGACGGCGTCCTCGATGTCGCCGCCGGGGATGTTCCACAGGTCGGCGTGTTCGGCGACCACGCGCAGCGTCGCGGGCGAGCGTCCGCCGATGAGGATGGGCGGGTGGGGGCGCTGGACGGGCTTGGGGTTGCCGAAGGCACCGGTGAGGTGGTGGTGGGTGCCGTGGAAGTCGAACGGTTTCTCCTCCGTCCACAGCCGGCGGATCAGCGCGCAGGCTTCGGCGAGGCTTGCCACGGCGTGCTCGGTGTCGTGGAAGGGCAGGCCGTGGGCCTCGTACTCGCGCCGGGCCAGCGGGTGGCCGGGGCGGGAGCCGACGCCGATGCCGAAGTCGAGCCGTCCGCCGGACACGATGTCGACAGTCGCGGCGATCTTGGCCAGCAGCGCGGGCGGCCGGAAGCGGTTGCTGGTCACCAGGACGCCGAGGCGGAGGCGGCGGGTGTGGGCGGCCAGAGCCGAGAGGAGCGTCCAGCCCTCATAGGCGGGGCCCAGCGGGTCGTCGGCGATCGGCATCAGGTGGTCGAACAGCCAGGCGTGCTCGATCTGCGGGATCGTGTCCGCCTCGCGCCAGACGCGCAGGACGTCGTCGTAGCCGACCTGCATCGGTGCGGTCATGATGCCGAAGGTGGGGTGGAGTGGGTCTGGCATGGGTTCCTGGTCTCCCTCGGACGTCAGTGGCGGCGGCGCAGCGAAGGGTCGAGCAGCGAGGGTGGGATGTCGTACTTCTCGTGGGGTGCGAGGTCGGTGCCGGGGGCGACGATCGCGTCGATGGCGTCCAGTACGTCGTCGGAGAGCACCGTGTCCGCGGCGGCGAGCTGCGCCTGGAGGTGGTCCGGTGTGCGCGGGCCGATGAGGGCGCTGGTCACGGCGGGGTGTGCGGTCACGAAACCGAGGGCGAGCTGGATCATGGTCAGGCCGGCCTCGTCGGCGACCCCGGCCAGCTGCTCGACGGCGTCGAGCCTGGCCCGGTTGGCGGGGAGGGTGAGGTCGAAGCGGTCCGGCATGAAGGTGGAGCGGCTGGTGGTGACGGGCCGGCCCGCGCGGACCGCGCCGGACAGCCAGCCCGAGGCCAGCGGGCTCCAGACCAGCACCCCGAGCCCGTACTGCTCGGTCACGGGCAGGACGTGGGTCTCGACGCCGCGCTGGAGGATCGAGTAGCTGGGCTGTTCGGTGACGTAACGGCTCAGGTGACGCTCGCGGGCGGCCCACTGCGCCTGCACGATGCGGTGGGCGGGGAACGTCGAGGAGCCGAAGTAGCGGATCTTTCCCGCGCGTTGCAGATCGGTGAGGGCCGACAGGGTCTCCTCGTCGTCGGTGCTCGGGTCCCATCGGTGGATCTGGTAGAGGTCGACGTGGTCGACGCCGAGGCGGCGCAGGCTGTCCTCCAGCGCGGTGACCAGCCAGCGGCGTGAACCGCCGCGGTGGTTGCGCTCCTCGCCCATCGGCATGGACGCCTTCGTGGCCAGCACGATGTCGTCGCGGCGGCCGGCGATGGCCTTGCCGACCATCTCCTCCGACTCCCCGGCGCCGTACATGTCGGCGGTGTCGATGAGGTTGATCCCGCCCTCGAGAGCGGCGTCGACGAGGGCGGTGGCCTCCTGCTGGGTGGTGCGCCCGATCCGGCCGAAGTTCATCGCGCCGAGCGCGAGGGCGCTGACCTGTACACCGGTGCGGCCCAAGGTGCGGTACTGCATGACCGTATCTCCTCATGATCAAGCGGAACACAATGAAGAAGCGAAAGCGGAACCCCGTTCCGGATTGACGATACGGAACCGTGTTCCGCTTTGGCAAGCGCGATGGCGTACCTTGAGAGGGCGCGGCGTGAGGGCGCGGCGTGAGGGCGCGGCGCGACGGCACAGGGAGTGGCTCGGTGAAGGACGACGAGGGCGCCGGGCGCACGGCCGCGCCCAAGCGCAAGGACGCCCGGCGCAACAAGGAGACGCTGCTCGACGCGGCCGCCGCGGTGTTCGTCGCGAAGGGCGTGGACGCGCCGGTGCGCGACATCGCGGCCGAGGCCGGCGTCGGGCTGGGCACGATCTACCGGCACTTCCCGACCCGGGCGGATCTCATCATCGCCGTCTACCGGCACCAGGTCGACGCCTGCGCCGAGGCGGGGCCGGCCCTGCTGACGACGAGCGCGACCCCGTACGCCGCGCTACGGCAGTGGATCGACCTCTTCGTCGACTTCCTGGTCACCAAGCACGGACTCGCCGCCGTGCTGCGGTCCGACAGCGCCGGCTTCGACGCGCTGCACGCCTACTTCCTCGACCGCCTCGTGCCCGTGTGCGCCCGGTTGCTCGAGGCCGCCACCGCCGCCGGCGAGATCCGCTCCGGCATCGAGGCCTACGAACTGATGCGCGGCGTCGGGAACCTCTGCGTCGGCGCGGACAGCGACCCCCGCTACGACGCACGCCGGCTGGTCGACCTCCTCATCGCGGGCCTGCGCCGGGCGCACTGACCTCACGGGCCATAACCGCGCGCATGGACCCTTGTGTGCAGATGTGTTGACCTCTGTTCGGATCATCTTCTAGCTTGCGGGAGCCAATTGGCCCATCGAACCAATCGACCTGTCGGTCCGTGTTCGGGATTTCGGAACGCGCCTGCTCAGAAGGGGATGCCGTGCCACGAGAGAACAATCGCCGGACAGCCTGCCTCGGTGCGTTGCTGGCCTGCGCCACGGCATTCGGGGGAGCGCTCGCCACCCCCGCGTCCGCGTACGGCCCCACCGCGGTGCCGCCGGTCAGCGACTTCCGCGGGGTCAACTGGGCCGACCCGCGCGACAACTTCGCCCACGACGAGGTCGTACCCTCGGGGCTGTCCACCTCCGACGGCTACGCCACCACCTACGCCAAGTCGGAGGCGATCATCGCCGGGTTCGCCGAGCTGGGCGCCAACACGGTCCGGCTGCCGGTCAATCCGTCCTCCGTCAACGGCCCCTTCTGGAAGTCGTACCGGGGAGCCATCGACGCCGCCACCGACCAGGGGTTCAAGGTCATCCTGGGCTACTGGGAGGCCGACAACGCCAAGGACGGCAAGATCGACGACCGGGCGGACTGGAACCGGATGTGGACGCGGCTCACCTCCGCCTACGCGCGTGACTCCAAGGTGTACTTCGAGCCGATGAACGAGCCGTTCGGCTACACCTCCCAGGAGTGGCGCGACATCGCCGCGCGGTGGGTGACGGGCCACCGCTTCGTCCCCCGCGACCGGATCCTCATCGGCGGGATCAAATACAGCGAGGACGTCAAGCCCGTATGCGCCGACCGCCGGCTCGACGGCACCCGCCTTGCCCTGCACAACTACGGCTTCTGGCACACCGACTGGACCGGCTACGACCAGTGGAAGCAGGACTTCAAGGAGCGCATCGGCAGCTGCGCCTCGCGCACCGTCCTGGACGAGTTCGGCGCCACCATGACCTCCGGGCTGAACTACAACGGCCCGGTCGACGGCTCCCACGAGATCGCCTACATCCAGGCGGCGACCGACACCATCCGCGAACTGGGCCTGGGCTCGGTCTACTGGCCCGGTCTGCGCAACGGCGACACCTACTCCCTCACCACCCTCCAGGGCACGGGCACCGACCTCACCCTGAAGGTGAACAACCAGAGCGGACTGGACCGACTGCACTGGGCCTGGCGGCAGTAGCCGAGGGCGGTCACGGCCGAGAGCGGTCACGGCCGTGAGCGGTCGCCGTTTCCACCCCGGGTCGCGGGGAACCCGGGGTGGCATGTCAGCGAGAGCCGGATCAGAGAGAAGTTGAAGCGCCGTGACCGCGCGCACCGCCGAACGAAAAGTCCTGAACGTGCCCGAGACCGGCTGGACCAAGGCCCGTCATCTGCGCCGCAAGACGATCCGCACCTGCGTCGCAGCCGTTGAGGACGACAGAAGCTCCCCGCCCTCGGCCCATACGAGCGCCGAGTGGAACATCGTGCGGGGCGAGGACTGAGAAACGCCTCCGTGGCAGCCGACGCCGAAGCCGAAGCCCTCGGCGCCTCCGCCCGGCCCCACTGCCCGGCCCCACGGCTGCCCGGGTCCGCTGCCTGGCCCCGCTGCCCGGCCCCCCGGCTGCCCGGCCCCCCGGCTGCCTGGGTCCGCTGCCTGGTCCCGCTGCCTGGCCTCACGAGGAGGCTGTCCCTCGCAGACCGACACCCGGCTGCTGAGCCGGGCGCCGCACCGCGAGGGGGTGTCACGGCGGGGCGGCGGTGTACCGGCCGACTCTGGGGCAACGGCGCGTAGCCCCACCCTCGTCGCCGCGCCGAAGCGATCCGCCCGCGGGCCTGCGCCGGACCTGGGCCGACAGGACGCCATAAGGCCTGGCCTGGACGGCAGAGCGGCCTCGCCTGGACGCCGTAAGACCTGGCCTGGATCGCATACGGCCTCGCCTGGACGGCAGAGCGGCCTCGCCCGGACGGCATACCGGTCAGCTCCCGGGCACCGCGCGTAGCCACGCCCGCCCCGCCCCCGCCCGCCTCCGCGCCGAAGCAGCTCGCGCCCGCCATCGCCAGGTGGCGGCCCGCATGCCCGCCGGGCCGTGGGGAACCCGGCAGCCATGGGTGTGAACCACGCCGAGGCCCCGATTCTGGACGCGCTCATCCGCTACCGCGACGCCGACGAGCTGGCGTTCACGCCTCCGGGGCACAAACAGGCCCGCGGCGCGGATCCACGCGCCCGCGCGGTGCTGGGCGACGCCGTGTTCTACGGCGACGTCCTGGCCAACGGGGGCCTGGACGACCGGCTCACCCGGGGCGAGGTGCTGGCGCGAGCCGAAGGACTCATGGCCGACGCCGTGCACGCGGAGCACACCTTCTTCTCGACCTGCGGCAGTTCCCTGTCGGTGAAGGCCGCCATGCTGGCGGTGACCTGCCCCGGCCACCAGCTCCTCGTCGGACGCGACGCGCACAAGTCGGTGGTGGCCGGACTCATCCTGTCCGGTGTCGACCCGGTGTGGGTGGAACCCCAGTGGGACGCCGCCCGGCACCTCGCCCACCCGCCCGCCACGGCCACCTTCGACAAGGCGTTCGCGGAGCATCCGGACGCCGACGGGGCGCTGGTCACCAGCCCCACACCGTACGGAGCCGCGGCCGACCTCCGCGGCATCGCCGAGGTCTGCCACCGGCACGGAAAGCCCCTCATCGTGGACGAGGCATGGGGAGCGCACCTGCCCTTCCACGACGATCTGCCGGCCTGGGCCATGGACGCGGGCGCCGACATCTGCGTCACCAGCATCCACAAAATGGGCAGCGGCCTGGAACAGGGCTCGGTGTTCCACCTCCAGGGCGACCTCATCGACCCCGCCGAACTGGCCTCCCGCGCCGACCTCCTCGGCACGACCAGCCCCAACGTCCTGATCTACGCCGGCATCGACGCCTGGCGCCGCCAGATGGTGCAGCACGGCCACGAACTCATCGGCAACGCCCTGAAGCTGGCCGCCCGCACCCGCACGGCCATCGAGGCGATCGACGGCTTCCACGTCAACGACGCCGACGACTTCTGCGGCCCGCACCTCGCCGCCGGCTTCGACCCGCTCCCGGTCGTCATCGACATCGCCGCCCTCGGCACCACCGGCTACCGCGCGGGCGACTGGCTGCGGGCCCACCACCACATCGACGCCCACCTCTTCGACCACCGGCGCATCAGCACCCAGCTCACCCACGCCGACGACGAGCGGACCACGGCACGTCTGCTCACGGCCCTGCGCGAGCTGGCCGCCCACGCCACCGGCCTGCGCGACGCCCCTCGGGTCGACGTCCCCGCCCCGGCCGACCTGCGGATGGACCAGGTCCGCCTCCCCCGGGACGCCTATTTCGCCCCGCCGGCGAAGGTCCCCACGACCGAGGCGGCCGGCCGGATCGCGGCCGAGATGATCACGCCGTACCCGCCTGGCATCCCCGTGGTCCTGCCCGGCGAACGCCTGACCGAGCCGGTCCTCCATTACCTGGTCACAGGGGTCGAGGCGGGCATGTTCCTGCCGGACGCGGCGGACCGGCGCCTGAACACCGTCAGGGTCGTCGAGGAGCCTTGAGCGGAGCACGGACGGGCGTGCCGCCCCGAGGCCGCATCCGTCGCCGACCGCGCCCCACCCGGCCGCCCCGTGCCGCGCCCGCACGCACCGCAGGGACCGCGCCCCACCCGGCCCCGCCCACACGCACCATCGCAGGGACCGCGCCCTACCCGGCCGCCCCCTGCCGCGCCCGCACGCACCGCCGCAGTTCCTCCGCATACGGCACGACCACGCCCAGCCCGATCACGCCGGCGAGCCCCGCGAGATACCAGGGCGGCAGCGGATGTTCCCTGGGCAGCAGCCGCCAGTCCCGCGGGCGCGTGCCGCCGCGCAGCGTCGAGCGGACCTGGTCGGGGTGCAGACAGGCGGCGAACGCCAGCGCGGTCAGCGGCAGGACTTCGAGGAAGCTGTGGATGTGCTGCTCGACCGGGCGGATCTCGCGCTCACCGGTCGCCAGCGACACGTCGTACAGCGCGGTCGCGCCATGCGCCACGGCGGAGGCCCCCATCGTGGTCAGCACCAGCGGATTGACGCGGGCCAGCAGCCCCATGACGACCGGCACCCCGGCCTCGGTCATCATCAGCGCGTGGACCACGGACTCCTTGGTCCCGCTGGTCCGCTCGATGCCCGTACGCCGGTGCATCCACCAGTCCGCGAGACCGGGCACCACCCACAGCGGCAACAGCCCGAGCAGCAGGAACCGGCGGGCGGCCACCTCGACGTCGGAGGGGTGGGGCCCGGGCCGCAGCGCGCCGGCCCGTCGCCACCGACGCCACACCTCGCGGGGCAGAAGACGCTCCGCTCCCATGACACCTCCCATGCACGCCCCCGCAGAGTCCGCCTCCCAGTACCCTCCCTCGCCCGCGGAACACCCGCACGCCGCTGTTACGCCCCTCGGACCAACGGGTACTCGCGAGCGCGTACCGGTAGCACCCGCACCCGTACCGGCACCACACGCTCCCCCGGAAGAGGCGGAAGAGGCACAATGCCCGACTTCGGATACTTCCTGTCGTGCGAGGAACACACCCCGGCAGAACTGGTGGACCAGGCCCGGATGGCCGAGCAGGCCGGCTTCGACTCGCTGTGGATCTCCGACCACTACCACCCGTGGAACGACGAGCAGGGTCAGAGTCCCTTCGTATGGACGGTGATCGGCGCCCTGTCGCAAGCCGTCTCACTGCCCGTGGAAACGGCCGTGACCTGCCCCTTCATGCGTCTGCACCCCGCGGTGACCGCCCAGGCGGCCGCCACCGCCGCGGCCCAGCTCGGCGGCCGGTTCCGGCTGGGCGTCGGCACCGGCGAGGCCCTCAACGAGCACGTCCTGGGCGACCACTGGCCCGAGGCATCGGTACGGCTGGAGATGCTGGAGGAGTCGCTGCAGATCATCCGGCAGCTGTTCACCGGCGAGCAGACCAGCCACTACGGCAAGCACTTCACGGTCGAGAACGCCCGCCTCTACACCCTGCCCGACGAGCCGATCCCCATCGACGTCTCCGCCTTCGGTCCCCAGGCCGTCGAGACCGCGGCACGCATCGGCGACGGACTGATCACGACGATGCCCGACACCGCCCTGGTCGAGCGCTTCCGCCGCGCCGGGGGCGGCACCAAGCCGGTGTACGGCGGGGCCAAGGTGTGCTGGGGCGCGGACCGCCCACAGGCGGTACGCACCGCACACCGCCTGTGGGCGAACGAGCAACTCCCCGGCGAACTCGGCCAGATCCTCCCCACCCCACGCCACTTCGAGCAGGCCTCCGAGCTGGTCACCGAGGACCAGGTGGCGTCCGCGGTGCCGTGCGGCGACGACCCGGACGCACATGCCGAGGCGCTGAGCGCATTCATCGACGCCGGGTTCGACACGGTGTACGTCAGCCAGATCGGCAAGGACCAGCAGGGCTTCTTCGACTTCTACCGCACGAAGATCCTGCCGCGACTGCGCGACGGACACCATTGAACGACGCTTGGGCCGGCCCCTGTCCCAGTGAGCGCCCCCGATTACGATCAACGCTCATGGACTGGCTCGAGCGCACCGCGAAGCTGAGGCAGTGGAGCCGCAGTGGGACGCGTGCCCCGCACAAGCCGCTGCTGCTGCTCTACGCCCTGGGCCGGTTCCAGGAGGACGCCGACGCCGAACTGCGCTACAGCGCGGTGGAGTCGGAGCTGCGGCGGCTGCTCGCCGAGTACGGGCCGCCCCACGCGACGACACCGGCGTATCCGTTCCACCACCTGGTCAGCGACGGCGTATGGGAGGTACGCACCGACAGCGGGCCGGGCAGCCCCGGATCCCGAGTGCGCGACCTGCGGGAATCGGGTGCGACGGGGCGGCTCGCGCCGGAGTTGAGGGCGGCGTTGCGGCGCGAGCCGTCGCTGGTGGGGCGGATGGCGAGACTGCTGCTCGACACCCACTTCCCGCCGTCTCTGCACGCCGAGTTGTGCGAGGCAGTCGGCCTGGAGCCGACGCCCGACGGCACCGTGCGGCTGTCGGCGGCGCGGCGGCAGCGGAACCGGCGGATGCGCGAACTGGTGCTCACCGCCTACGAGTACCAGTGCGCGTTCTGCGGCTACGACGGCCGGATCGGCGCAGTGCCGGTCGGGCTGGAGGCCGCGCATGTGCGGTGGTGGGCGTTCGAGGGCCCGGACGTCGTCGAGAACGGGCTGTGCCTGTGCTCGCTGCACCACAAGCTCTTCGACAAGGGCGTCCTGGGGGTCGGCGACGGCCACCGCATCCTGGTCTCACAGCACTTCGTCGGCAGCAGTACGGCCGCCCGCGAGCACGTCATATCGCTCGCGGGCCGCCCTCTCATCGGCCCACAGCCGGGAGCCGACCGCATCTCCACGGCCCACCGCGCCTGGCACACGGAACAGGTCTTTCACGGCCGGCCGCGTCCTGCCGTGCGCGGGTGAGGCGAGCGGGGCCGCCTGCCGCCTTTTGCGCCGGGGAGCCGATGGCTAGGCTCGGGGCGCGGCGAGTCACATATGAGGAGCGAGGAGCTGAGACGTGGTCGGTCTTCCGAGCGCGCGTTGACGTTGTAGGCCATGACCGTGAGCGGCCTGTCATCGCGTGCTGCGACCCGAAGGACCCCCGGTGCCGTCCACCTCCTCCGCTTCTTCCTCTGAATCCGAATCCGATCGGCCGGTTCCGTCCAGCCTGTGGCGGGACGCAGACTTCCGCAGGCTCTGGCTGGGGCAGACAGCCTCCCAACTCGGCGAACACACAAGCCTGGTGGTGCTGCCGCTCTTCGCCGTCCTGACACTCGACGCCAGTGCCGGCGAGCTGGGCGTCCTCCGTGCGGTGGGGCAGGCGCCGATCCTGTTGCTCTCGCTCTTCGCCGGCGCGTGGGTGGACAGATGGCGCACCCGCACGACGATGGTCCTCACGGACGTCGGCCGGACCCTGGCCCTGGCTGCCGCCGCCATGGCCGGCCTCTTCGGCCTGCTGGGCCTGCCCGGTCTGTTCGCGCTCGCCTTCGCGGTCGGGGCCCTGTCCGTGTTCTTCGACGTGGCGTACCAGGCGTCTCTCGTACGGCTGGTGGAACGCGACCAACTGGTGCGCGGCAACAGCGCGCTCGAGGGCAGCCGGTCCGCGGCCCAGATCGGCGGACCCGCGCTCGGCGGGGCGTTGGTTTCCCTGCTCTCGGCACCGATCGCCGTCGCCTCCGGCGCGCTGTTCTTCGCGCTGTCGTTCCTGTCGATCCGGCGGATCCGCCGAGCCGAGTCGATCCCGCAGCGCCCGGACCACCCTGAGTCCCCTCCTCGGGTCTGGCGGCGGATCCGTGAGGGCCTGCGTTTCGTCGCCGGCGACAGCTCGCTGCGGACCGTGTGCCTCGCCTCGGCCGCCTTCCAGTTCTCCTTCGCGGCGATGATGACCGTCTACCTGCTCTTCCTGCCGCGGGAACTGCACCTGTCGGGCACCGTCGTGGGCCTGGCGCTCGCGGCCCCGGGACCGGGCGCGCTCCTGGGCTCCCTGCTGGCCGCCCGCCTGCCGAGCCGGTTCGGTTACGGCGCGGTCCTGATCGGCGCGGCGGCGCTCGGCGACGGCGCGTTCCTGTGTGTGCCCGCGCTGCACGGCTCCTCCGCGGTGACGGTCGCCGTGCTCCTCTCGGCCGGCTTCGTGTTCGGCACCGGCAGCCAATTGGTCAACGTCACGGTCATGGCCGTACGGCAGGCCGTCACTCCGGCCGGGATGCAGGGCCGCGCGGCCGCGACGATCACCTTTGTCGGCATGGGCCTGACCGCGCTCGGCTCACTGCTCGGGGGACTTCTCGCGGAGGGGTGGGGCCTGCGCACCGGTCTCCTGGTGACGGCCGCGGGCATGATGCTCTCCCCGGTGGTGATGGCTCTGTCCCCACTCGCCCGCCTGGGACGGGAGCTTCCGCCGGCGCAGGACGCCGCGCCACCGACGGCGCCGTAGCCACTTGCCTCGTCTCCGGCCCGGTACTTCGACGAAACGGTAGGTCAGCGCGGACAGCGGCAGCAGCACGGCGAGGAAGGCGACTGCGAGTACGGGATCGTCCCGCCGCGTCCGGCCCAGCGTGCTGTCGCTCACCGCCAGGAGGAGCGGATGCACGAGGTAGACCGAGTAGCTGATGATGCCCAGTGCGGTGAGCGGGCGCGGTGTCCGCCGGTGCCGTAACGCCAGCCCGGCGCCGAAGGTGACCACGGCCGCCACGAACGCCAGGGTCCAGCCGCGCGCCGTGAACTGCCGTACGTCCCCGTGCCAATACGCGCTCCCCACCGCGCAGACCAGCACCACGCCGGTCGTCACGGCCGCGCGCCCCCAGGTGCTCTGACCGCGCTCGGCCCGGTGCACGGCGGTGCCCAGGAACATCACGGCGAGGATCACCAGGCTCTCCCACATCGGGACCGTGCTGTTGAAGGCGACCAGGACGAGCGCCGGCACCGCGCCGAGCACGCCCCCGAACACACGCAACGCGCGTGTCCCGGCGCTCGCACAGCCGATGGCCACCGCCATGGTGATCGACGCGCATGCGACCAGCGGGCCGGTGCCGACCGCGCCGGAGAGGGCGGACGCCGGCAGCGCGGCCCCGGCCGTCGCGCTCACGGCTGCGAGCACGGCCAGGATGACGGCCGCCGACGCCGACCGCCGGTGCAGGCGGACCGTGAAGAGGGCGACGACCAGCAGGTAGAACGCCATCTCATACGAGAGCGTCCACAGCACGAGCAGCAGATTGGGCGTCCCCAGCAGCTCCTGGAGCAGGGTGACATGGGCGACGGCCACGGCGACCGCGTTCTCCCCGTCGAGGCCCGGGCGTAACTCCGCGATGCCCGTCAGGTCGAGGACGACGGCCGCGGTGACGGCGGCCGCGCACAGCGGGTAGATGCGGAACAGCCGTCCGGTCCAGAAGGTCCGGACACAGCCCCGGCGTTCCAGCGACGCGGGGATGATGTAGCCGCTCACCAGGAAGAACACCATGATGCCGTAGCGGCTGGTGTTGAACTGCGGCATCAACTCGCGCCGGAACTCCGCCATGAAGGAGTACGACGAGTGGTCGAGGACCACGACGAGCGCGGCGATGCCACGCAAAGCGTCCAGCCAGCCCGCCCGAGGCGCGCTAATCCCTCGGCCTGTCGTCGGGCCCGGCATTCGGCTTGTCGTCCGTCTTGTCATCCGGCTTGTCGTCCGGCATCAGCGGCCTCACCGGAACGCACGGCTTGTAATCGCCCTTGTCCGCGAAGGCGTTGACCGAGGTCGGCCGGTCAGCGCCCCTGATGTTCTCGAAGACCAGCAGGTTGCCCCGGCGCAGGGTGATCTGCGAGCGGGCCTGCAGGACGTGGACGCGGACGAGGCTTCCGTCGTCCCTGCGGACCGCCCAGAGACGGAGCGGTTGGCGCCTGCCCCAGTCCCCCTCGCAGACGTAACCGGGGTCGATCACCTCCACGGTGACCTGAATGCCGAACGGGCGCAGCTCCCGGGCGAGTTCGCGCTGGGCACCGATGCCGATCTCCTGGTCCCTGACCTTGAGCGTGACGCTGCCGTCGCCGTGCCGTTCCACCGCGTACACCTTCGCCTCGACGGGCGACCCGGGCACCACCACGGCGGCGAGCCAGGTCGCGGCGCAGGCCGCCGTGACGACGGCGATGCGGCGCGCAGTGGCGAGACGGCGCACGCGATCCTTCGTCCGGCCGTCGGCCGGGATCTCCTCAGGGCGCCGCTCGATCTCCTTGGTCAGTTCGGCCAACAGCCGGTCCTCGAAGGTCGTCTTCGTCGTGCTCATGCCTCTCCCCCTACGACGTACGCCAGCGGAGCCTCCGGCGCCTTCGGTGCCTTCGCCTCTGCGGAATCCGCTGTCGTCGCAGCCGGCGATTCGGCTTCCTCGCGGAGCGCCTTGCGTGCCCGGTGCAGTCGGACCCGGGCCGTGACCTGGCGGATGCCGAGCGCTGCCGCAGCCTCCGTGACGGTGAGCTGGTCGACGGCGACCAGCTCCATGACGGCCCGCTCGCTCTCGGGCAGCCGTACGAGCGCGGCCAGTGCGCGCCGCCCCGGGCTCTCCGCGTCGAGCCGGTCCTCGATCCGGACGATGTCGTCGGCCTCCAGCAACCGCCGCCCGGACAGGCGCAGATCGCGTTCGGCCTCCCGGGCGATCCGGCGGCGCTCGGACGACACGACGTTGCGTGCGATGCCGTACAGCCAGGCCGTCTCGCTGCCGAGGCGCGGCCGGTAGGTGTGGGCCGAGTCGAGGACGGCGAGGAAGATCTCGGCGGTGAGGTCGGCCGCGGTGTGCGGGTCGTCCACCCGCCGGGCCACGAAGCGCATCACCGCGTCCACGTGGCGCCGGTAGAACTCCTCGAAGAGCTTCGGGTCACGCACCGCCGCCGCGGGCCCGCCCGATAACTGTTCCGCTCCGTCCACTGGCGACTCCTTCAGCTCATAGGCTCCCCGGCTCGCACACCGGCGGCCCGGGAGTTCCCGAAAGTCACGTCACCTGTTCTTGGACGGAGGCGCGAAAAGCGTTACACCGGGGCGCATGGGGAAGGAGCGCTGTTCGCGTTCGCATGGACCTGAGCGACGGTGCCGCACAGCCTGTCCACCTCATCCACCCGGCCAGGAACCGACGGCCCCCCTCGGCCATTCGGCCGATCCGACGGGCGCTTTCCGGCACATAGCCTTCTCTGCGTAATCTTGAAGCCGTGCGTGGCCGACAGCCTTACCGGCCAGGCCGGTTCACCCGAGCGAATTCGAAGGATCAACGAACGTGTCGTTGAAGAACGGTCGTCTCAGGCTCGCATCCGTCGCCCTAGTCGTGGCGCTCTCAGGCTTGGCGGCCACCACAGGCCCGGCGATAGCCGCCACGCAACCGTCCCCCGTCGCCCAGGCGCCGACCGGCTCACAGGACCAGACGCCCACCGCCCCCACCGGCTTCGTCGACCTGCCCACCACGCCCCTGCCGGCCGACGGCTCGCAGCACGAGTTCACGGTCACCTACCGCAACGACGGCACAACGGACCGGACGGTCGCCCCGCAGCTCCTGGTGCTCTCACCGGACGCCGGGCCGTTCCTCGCCCCCGCGGACATCAAGCTGGAACGGTGCACCGCGCACGGCTGCTGGGAGTCCGCGGAGGTCGGCACCCAGACCGGCACGCTGTTCACGGACCTCGCGACGGCGCGGCGCACCCTGCCCGCGGGCGAGACGCTCACCCAGGTCTACCGGATCACCGTCGTCAACCCGAAGGCTGAGGGCACGGTGGCCCCGAGGGTGGCGCTGTACGACTGAACGAGCCAACGGGCGGGGAGTCGTGGAACTCCCGGGGCGGGGCGGACGTTGGCTGGATGACACGCGAAGCGCAAGCGGACGACCGGAACGACACGGGCTCAAGCCGAGGTGGCAACAGATGGCGATGTGGGATCGACTCAAGGACCAGGCCAAGGGGCTGCAGCAGCAGGCCCAGGGCATGCGGGGCACCAGCGGACACGGCGGGCCGGGAACCGGGTCCGGCGGACACGGCCGCTCCGGCGGCGGTTCCAAGGCCCAGTTGGTCAGCGCGCTGAAGTCACAGCTCACCTCGCTCAAGACGGAGCTGAAGAGCGGTGCCTACCGGGACGCCAGCATGGCGATGTGCGCCCTGGTCGCCGCCGCCGACGGAAATGTCGACCCCTCCGAGCGGCAGCACGTGGAGTCGCTGATCCTGAACAACGACGTCCTGCAGAACTTCCCCTCCGAGCAGCTCCGCCAGCGCTTCAACAAGCACGTCGACCAGCTCGCCTTCAACTTCCAGCAGGGCAAGACCGAGGCCCTCCAGGAAATCGCCAAGGCCGCGAAGAAGCCGACGGAGGCCCGGGCGGTCGTACAGACCGGTTTGGTGGTGGCCGGTGCGGACGGGTACATCGCCCCGACGGAGGAGCAGGTCCTGCGCGAGGCTTGCTCGGTACTTGGGCTGCCTGCGCAGGAGTTCGGCCTGTGAGGCGACGGTAGGGCGGCCGCGGCCGCGTCGGCCGACGTACGCGTTGTTCGGGCGGGGCGGCGCGGCCGGCTTCTGATCACTGGACTGGTCCACCGGTGAGCCCCCAGAATGCCCCTCCATGACGAGCCCCGAGGTAGCGCCGGAGATCGTAAGGTTCTACACCGAGACCATCGACGAGGCCTATCGACTGAGCACGACAGCGGACGGCCGACTTGAGATGGTCCGCACGCAGGAACTGCTGCGCCGCTACCTGCCCCCACCGCCCGCCCGGATCCTCGACGTCGGTGGCGGGCCCGGGGCGCACGCCCAGTGGCTCGTCGAGGACGGCTACGCCGTGCACCTCATCGACCCGATCGCCCGTCACATCGAGCAGGCCCAGCAGACCGGCGCCACCGTCGAACTCGGCGACGCCCGCCAGCTAACTGCCGAAGATGCCTCCTACGACGTGGTGCTCATGCTGGGCCCGCTCTATCACCTGCTCGAGCGCGCCGACCGCGACCAGGCCCTCGCCGAGGCCCGTCGTGTTCTCAAGCCAGGCGGCCTCCTGGCGGCCGCGGGCATCAACCGGTACTCCAGCCTGTTCGAGCACGCCGCCTTCGCGCACCTCCACAAGGAGGCGATGCGCAGGAGCATCGGCGACATCCTCGTCTCCCAGATCCACGACGGGAAAAAGGCGTTCACCGCTGCTTACTTCCACAGCGGCGAGCAGTTGCGCGACGAGGTGGCCGAGGCGGGCTTCGAGTCCACCGAGGTGTTCGGCGTCGAGGGTCCGGCCTGGTCCCTGCTCGCCGCGGCCGAGCGAAACACCGGTAACGACTTCCGGCACTCCGCGCTCTTCGAATCGGCACTCGCTGCGGCCCGCATGGCAGAGCCGTACCCAGAGCTGCTGGCGGCGAGCTCTCACCTGCTGGCCGTCGGCCGGCGCGCGAGCGCCTCCTCTGCGTGAGCCGGATGCCGCCCTGGCAGGCTGTCCGTGATGTTGGATAGCCGGGAGCTGGAGAGCATCCGGTATGCGATCCGCCTCGCCGAGGCGTGAGAGGAGTCCGACGGTGGCTGAAGACCTGTCCGCGGTAGCGCGTTTCCTGTACGAGGCCGGCACGCTGAAGCAGACCAAGCGCACCGGCTGGTGGATGGCCGGCGTACGCGACCCGGAGTCGGTGGCGGAGCACTCCTGGCGCACCGCTCTCCTCGCAACGATCATCGCGAAGCTCGAAGGCGCCGACCCCGCACAGGCCGCGTTCCTCGCCGTATGGCACGACTCGCAGGAGACCCGCACCGGGGACGTGAACCACCTGGGCAAGAAGTACGCCCCGCAGGCGGACCCACGAGCGGTCACCGACGACCAGGTCGCGGGCATGCCCGAGGTCCTGGCCTCCGCGGTGCGCGAACTCGTCGCCGAGTACGAGGCGAAGGAGTCCCGGGAAGTCATCTGCGCCCGGGACGCCGACAAGCTGGAGTGCATGATCCAGGGCGTCGAGTACAAGGCCCAGGGCTACGAGCACGCCCAGCGGTGGATCGACAACAGCCGCGCCCGTCTCACCACGAAATCGGCCAACGAACTCGCCGACGCGGTCCTGGCGACCGATTCCCTGGACTGGCTTCGCACAGCCCTCGGGGAGAAGTAACGCTGGCCCCGAACGGGCTGGATGCGCGTAGGCAGTACCGGGCGGCATTCGTGTTGGTCTGCCCGACCACCTCGACGTGGGTCGCGTTCGGGGACGTCTTCGGGGCCTTGGACCGGGTGCGCAAACCCTCGTTGCCCTCACCCTGGTAGCGGCGGTCCCAGGAGTAGTACGCCTGCCGGCTGATCCCGAAGTCCCGGCAAGACATCACGACGTTCGCGGTGACCTCGACGTGGCGCCCAGTCCCGCAGCATCACAGGCGCAACAGCCAACCGGCCAGGCACAGCAACCGCACAGCAACCGACTGAGTTACAACCTTCTTCACGGGTTCAAGGCGGCTCGTTCCGCTCCCCGCGCGGCCCGGCCGGCGCCCGCGCCGCGCTCACAGCATGCAGCCGCCTGATGCCAGAGAAGGGATACGTCGTGGCTAGGGCGGTCGGCTCCGCGGCTTTACGGAGCCACTTTGGCGCGAGCCTCGAAGATCATGGCCCCAACGTCGTGCTTTACCGGGCAGGTCCACAGACTGCCCCACGCGCCGGAAGCTTACGGGGCCATGATCACTCGCGCCAAAGCAGCGCCACCCCAAAGCCGCTCCACCGACCTCGCGTGCCGCCGTCACGGCTGTAGGCGCACCCCGACCCGACTTGCCTTGGCCTGGCCTGAAGCCGCGAGCCAGGAATTCAGAATACCAAGGCGCCATTTCCAAGTACCGTCGGTCCAGTTAGCGTTACCGAACCGAGCCAAAACCTCTCGCTCCTTCTCAAAATTCACCGGTCCATCTGCGGCAGCGGAAAGGATTGCGGCAACATTGGGTTTACCAAGGCAGAGGGAAGCAATTCTCTGCTCAGTCACATCGCCTCCATCGAGGAGGGCTCTCCCATGGGCCGATAGTCCAATAGATTCCTCGTGATCATCAATCAGTCCCAGCGCCCGCGAGTCTCGGATTAGCGAAGCAGTGTACTTCGACCCGAACTCCGAACGAACGTCCTCCAGCGCCTTTGAGTCGCCCTCCAAGAATACCAAAAAGGATCGAACGAGTTTCGGTCGAACCGATGGAAGGAAAGTACCAGAAGAGAAGTTTCCGCGAGTGAATTCACGCCGCAGAAGGAGCTCATCTGACGCAGACTCTCTTGATCGGACCCTATCGCCCTCGACATCCACCATCCCGGCATACCTGACCCAATTGACCATAATGCTGGCATAGGATGACCATGTATTAGGGTTCACATCAATATGCGGCAACTCACGTTGGAGCATGGCCGAAACATCATCGAAAGTAACTGATTCCTCATTGGCGACTAGATCCAAGAGGCGACCAACTAGAGCGTTACTGCGGAGAGCCCGCCTTAGGTAGTCCCCTAGGCTGTCACTCTCCAGAGCAGCAGAAGCCTCGGGGGAAAGAGCCACCCGCCCCGGCTGCGGATCCAAGAACCCCAAGAGCCGAAGCTCTCTCAATTTATTGTATGTAGCAATCGCATTCCCGCCCACACGCTTAGTGAAAACACTCATATCCATCGGCCCCTCCTCGACGATCTTGGGGAGGAGAGCAAAAGCCGGGCCGGGGGTCACTCGGAATACAAAGCGAGTCTGGAACGGAATCCGATCCGTTAGCAAGTATGCTTTAAAGACGTCATTAAGGTGTCATATACGTCGCCTGAGAGACGCAATAGCTTACGGCCCAAAAACTCGTTAAGTTTTTGCGTAAGCCGCTGAACAGATACCTCTCCCTCTAGGCGCCGCGAGAGTTCGCTGGCCGTATTTGGCATGTTCGCAGCGAGCGTCTTAAGTAGTGCCTTGTCTCCTTCTTCCAGGCCAGCTAGGTCCTCATTGAACAGGTCCTCCGCTCGCAGTCCTCCGCGACTGAGGTTTGCTTGCGTCACTCCTTCACGGCTCATGCTCAGCACGTGGGCGCACACGCGCTTGAGCAACCACGGAAATCCGGCAGAGAAGGTAAGGAGAGCTTCAGAAAGGGTCTGCGAAACAGGTGCACCCAACTCGACGGCTAGCCGATCAAGAAGTGCCTGCTCTTCCGGCGGACTGAAGTCATCCAGCTTGATAGCCCTGCTCAGCTCGTTCATCTGGGATAGATCGATTGCCGCACTCTCGTCGTAGGTAGCAGCCAAATCATTCTTGCGAGCCATGATCCAGGCGATAGGGAGGCTCAGCGTGGTGCAAAAAATGAGGAGGTCTAGGACGGATTGGAACACGGCCGGCCTAGACAGAAGAGCCTCGAATTGATCAATCTGGATTAGGGCAAGTTGGCCTGAATCTCGCAAGTAGCTACCCGTCGATGTGAATGACTGACGGATAGCATCCTGACTTACCGGGAGGGTGATAGCAGGGTCTCCGATTTGGTTCACTAGCTCAACCAGCTCAGCAGCAATAAGACGCAAGTCAGACGGAACCCTTAGGTTCCGGCCATCTACAGTGACAGCGCAAATTGCGCGATCAGAAGCCGCGACCTTCAGCAGGAGCGAACCTTTTCCTACGCCGGAACGGCTGAGCACCTGTGCTGCGCGGAGCGATGTCTCGGCTCCCCGGACTTCAGTCAGAAACTTATCGATCTCCACCAGAGCAGCTTCTCGCCCAATAAAGCACTCTGGCGGGCTAGGGAATTTATAATCAAACCAACCTGAGCCGGCTACAACGGTCGGAAGGGTTTGAGCATCACCGGAAACTTTCACTTCGGGCGCTTGCGGCGAAACGAACCTCAGCTCCTCCAAGTCCGAGATCTGCTTAGCAAGCCTCCGAGCCTCTTCACTGCTAAGCGAAATCCAATCACCTGTCAGCGAAAAGGCTGCGAAATTCGCAGCAGTGGACATAACGCTCTGCCCAAGAGTGACGATAAAAAAGTCGCCCCTGTCTGCGACCGTAATCCACGCATCACACGGGGCAAGCCCTGTAACTGCCGCAGCCTTCTCGCGTAGCTGTGCCTCCGAGATGCAGATATTCCCCTCATTTAGGAACTGTGCAATCTGTCCCCCCGCCAACGTCCTCAGGCTGATCCCCGCAATGCTAGCCCCGGCGGATGAGAGGCTTCTCAGGTAATCCTCTGCCTCTGGAGTGAAGGGAGAAGTAGAGATAAACAGCCCATCAATTCCTTCAGTACCGACCGCCAGAGGGAGCAGTTTTCCGACGAATGCGCTAGCCTCTTTCCCTGACATCGATGCTTCATGAGCTTTCGCTTCACCATAAAGCTTGCGGTCATGAAGGGCCGAATTCGCCTCAATGTCATATTCAAGACTCGCTCTCTTTGCCCTGATTACGACGTCCCTGTATCCACACAGCTCCACAACACGGGCAGTGAATTTCTCGAATAGGCGCCCCTTCTGCTGCGAAGAGAGCTCATCGGACTCGGCATCAAAAAAGGCGATACGCACCCTTACCCCCGGGTAGTTCCTCAGCGGATGATGACGCGTAGTCCAGTCTGACATGATCTAGAGGTGTTCGCGTGGCCTTTGCTATTTGTTCCATGGCAGTGAACTGCGATGCCGTGCAGTCGGTGGACAGGGGCGAGCTTCAGTGACAGCGTGCCCGTACATCACACGAGCAGCGCTGTCGTGCCAGATGCCGTGCCAGATCGTGCGGGGAACCAGGGGGAACAGGGGTCAACAATTTGGCAGCCGACGTACTCCAGGCGCCGCTCCAGCCCAGGCCAACAAGGCCGCACGGGTCAAAGCACACGAGCTTCCCAAGCTGGGGTTCCCTCGTGAAAGCGGGTCTTGCTGTCAGACTTGCGCTGTACGGTCCGCCCCATGGCTGAGAGACCGACGACGAACTGGCGCAGGGGCATAGCCAAGGAGGCTGCGGAGCTTGCCGCCGGCACCCTGGATCTCGACTGCGCGTGCATGGTCGAGTTGTTCCCCGAAGAGCTCTTGCTGGAGGCCGATGCCGTCCTCGACGTGTTCGAGGCCGCGTTGCCCACGCTCACCGAAGGAGACGGCGCACGGATCTTCGCCGCAGGGGAGCGCGTCGTCCTGGCCCTGAATGCCGTGAACGAGGCTCACGACGAGTGCGCCTTCGAAACCGATGAGCGCGAGCAGTTGTGCGCCTACATTGATGAGGCGCTCACCGAGCAGGGAGTCGACGTCGCGGCCCTGACCGCCAGGCACGGACTCGGCCGGCACGAGCTCACGGACCGGTGGCGGGACTGGTGAGCAACCCTCGTCGTGATAGATCAGGGCCGACTGTGGCCAGCGAGAGGAGTGTCTACGATCGCGTGATGAGCTACGACATCTACTTCTTGAGCCGACGCGACGGGCAGTCCTGGGACGAGGTCCTGGAGGCGATGGAAGACGCGGCCGAGCACAGCGAGCCGATCCCTGCCCGCCTCCTTGAAGCTTGGGAACGCATAGTCCCGCAGGCCCGGCTTGTGCTGGGCGAAGTGGACATCACGGAGTACGAACAGGAGTCGCGAGACCTCAGCCACTCGGGTACCGGCATCGACCTGTCCGTCTTCGGTGACGAGGTCAGCATCACCGTGCCCTACTGGCATGCAGGGGAAGATGCTGGGGTCGTGCTCGGCAAGGTCATTGCCCTGGCGGTCATCGTCGAGAAGGAAACGGGGCTGACTGCCTACGACCCCCAGACGGAACGTCCGCTGGCAGAGGTCCAACCGCAAGGCGCGATAGGGCTGATGTCGAGGGTCACCGAGGATTTGCGCAGCCGCTAGGGTGGTTGATCAACCACCGGCGGAGGCGTGGCGGAGGCCGGTGGGAGTGCAACGAGGCACACGCGCGCCTGATTGGTCGGCGCACCCGCCGTCGTGGCGGACTGTCGTCGGCTAAGGTACAGGCCCCAACGATCCTCCGGCTCTGTTCAGTGTGAAGGCGTGAAGCCGGCGGACTGGTCGAGGTGGAACGCGGAGCCCGGCGCCGTCGGAGTCCACCCCTCTCGCAGAGCAAGCCGAACAGCCGCGGCAACATCGGACGGCAGTACAGGCACAGCTCCTCGACAGATCCAGTTGCTCGGATGCGGCTGGTCGGTGGTGACCACGAGCGTCGTACCTGGGGTGTCCGCATGCTCGACCGCGAATGTGCAAGGCGACCATGCCAGGCCCTGGTCGCACGTCGGCCTGCCTCGCAGCCGCCAGCGGTAGGCCGTGCCGTCGACAACGATCCGTCGTGATCCCTTGCGGACCAGTGCCATGGCTCCCCCTTCAACAGCGAAGATGCTAGCGAGCCCGGCCCCGCCGTCCGTCTCAGTTTCCGTCTCATTCAGCGCCGTTCACGGCCGTTCAGACGAGATCGAAGGTGGGAGCCGGACGCACGACCGGCCGTCGATGAACGCAGGTGAACGGCCCCGTCCGATGCCCCAGATCCCACCACCACAGTTGGAAAGCGTGTTGGCGCCGGGACATTCAGCAGGGCTCTGGTCGCGCGGGGCGGTTGGGTCTGCCGGACGCCGGTGCACGCCACCAGCGTGCTGCCGGTCTCGTCCCCGGAGCCGCCGGTGCCATGCGAGACAGCGACCAACGGGGCGGGGGCGGCCACCGGACGCCGCGGCTCCCACAGGTAGAGCCGGACGGGACGCGGGCGGTCCGGCTCGCGGCGATCCCGGCGAGAGGCGTCGTACAGGACATGTACGTGCGGCTGCTCCATCGGTAGCTGCCCCCTGCCCCCGCGAGCTCGTCATGGCGAGATCGTGGGGAGGCCGCCGTCGGCGCATTACCGCACTTCGCAACCGTCACGGTTGCAGCAGCGATCGCCAGGATCCGATCGGAACACGCCTCGGGTATCTGATGGAGAAGCCCCGTCCATGTCTCACGGAAAACGCGAGCACGGACGGGGCAGCCGACACGTTGAGCTTTGGTGCGCCGTCTCTCAGCGTGCCGGGATCGGTGGGGTCACTCGGCGGCGATGCACGCGGGGCACGTCGCGCGACGCTGCCAGTAGTAGACCGTGCCGGGGGCGCCACAGACGGGCCTACCACCCCTGAGTTGGTGCACGGTCATGTCGTCCTCTCCAACCGTGCCGGACATCTGATCTGCGGGCGGAATGGTGATCTCCTGCCTCTTCGTGTCGGTCACTGCCATGCCCCCGGCTCGAATCGGTACGGGCGTGTGATGTGCTCCTGGTACTCCAGGTGCCCGGGGTTGGACTTCAGGTGGTCGACGGCCCAAGCCGTACCGTCCATGAACCCTTCGGCCTTCCCGCTGGTCTCACCACATGCCTGGCACTCCATCGCCGACGTGATCGGCTCGGCTTCCAGGCGTCGGTCAGGACGGATCGTGTGCTCGCGGAACCGGTAGACAGCGCGTGTCACGTCCACCTCTTACCAGCCGGAGAAAGCTGCTCGCTGTGGTCGGGGTGCCGCTTGATCAAGACATTGCAGTCGGTGACCCGGCTGTGGTTCCCGGCCGTGCGCGCCTCTTCCCTCTCACGCTCCAGCCGGGCGCACTCAGTGCACTTCTCGCTCATGACGCCTCCGCTTCGCGCCGTGCCGCTTCGATTCGTCGCGCCAGCTCGCACGACTGCGTCCGTGTGCACTGCAAGCACTCCTGGCGATGCATCACGTAGACGACTTCGAGTTGGCTGATGTCCTGCGGGCGGGGAGACAGGGAGACTTCGGTCGTCACGTGCTCGCCCCCACTCCGTGGAGATGCCGGGGACCGATGTCCACCCCATGGACGGCCAGCCACAGGAATCGGCGTCGAGTGTCCTCACCCCGGAGCACCGGAACACGTGGGAGACACGTGGTCGGCGCATCCGGTGAGAGCATCAGGGAAGGCGAGGCGGGCGCCCGGTGGAGCCCCGGTGCGGCGAGCGGTAACCGCAGCAGCGGTCCGAAAAGGCCGGCGATACTGTGGGCCATGTCATCAACCCTTCACGTTGGTGGCCATGCCCCCGGGCCGCGCCCATCGCGGTCGCGGGGGTCTTCTGACGGTCAGTCGATGAGTGACCGTATGGCCCCTGTGAAGGGGGTGGGGGCACACTTTGTGCCCCCTGCGTCAGGCCGCCAGCACGCCGATCTTCACTGCCAGTTCACTTGCCCTCCGCCGCTGAGCAGGACTCTTAGAATCGGTCTCCTCCAAGACGATGCACCGGGCATAGCCGTTGTAGCGAATGGTTTCCGGCGCGGCCTCGTACGCCTTGTCGAGGGTTGCCAGGGCCGCTTCCGGCTGCCCGTCGAGCTGATATCCGCGCGCCTCTTCGATGCGATGCCTGGCACGCCTGGGGCGTGAGGGAATCGTCGTGGTGTCCGCAGCAGCAGCTTGCCGAACACTCTCCGCGCCCGCGTGCAGTTCGACTGCGATGGTGACAGCGTGCGCACCCATGACAGCCTTCGAGAACGATGTCACTGGGTGGTAGTAGTCGGCGGGCAAGCGATCGGCCACAGCCCGCGCGGTGTCCCAATATCGCCACGCAGTCCCCGTGTCACCCCGGCGAGCAGCCGTGTAGCCGGCCTCGAACTGGAGCGCACCTGTGATAGCGAGCACGTCGTCATTCGCGTCGGGCAAGAGCGGTTCCAAGTACCGGAGCATTTCAAGATTCACCGCGTCTGCCGCATCGAAATGCGCCGGCCCGCTGTCGCGGTGAGCCTGCGTGGCCAGCCATGCCGCAACACCGAGAGCGTGCGGGTCTTCCGACTCCTGGGCGGAGATCATCCCGCGCTCCACGACGCGCCACAGCAGTGAGGCATCCGGCTGGTAGGCGATGAAGAACTGACTCAGGCTGTACGCCTGGGACAGGATCGCTTGAGCCGTTCGCCGCTCGGTGGCCGAGTCAGCCTGCAGAACGGCGAGTTGTGCGTCCCGAATAAGGTCAGGCAAGAGAGTCCCAATGACATCCCGGTGATTCGGTGCGGAATGGCGGGCGCTCCATGCGCGGGCAAGACGCTGCCGCAGATGTGTCTGAGTCGGTGCCTCTCGCTGCGTTGCCAGAGGGAACGCGTTGATCGCCGAACGCACCTGGGGCAGACGGGCATGACCGGGGCCGGTGAACAACTCGACGGCCATTGACTGATCACCCGTGAGGTCAGCGAGGTCTCGAACTCTCAGAGCCTCCGCGATACGCAACACCATGGGAAGCTTGGGCATTTGGAGGCGCCCACCCTCGACTTGCTTGACCCAGCTCGGTGACTTCCCCAGTAGACCGGCCAAGACACCACGGCTCATGCCGCGACGGGTTCTCAGGATCTGCATGCGCTGGCCAAAGACAACCGGCTCAGTGAACGGGTCCGGGGAAGCATCTGGAGACACGGCCTTGCCCCTCTCTGTACACAGCTCGTCACTGTCAGGGTACGGGGGCACCCCTGGCCTCCGTTCTGCATCGACACCGGAACGGTACCCCCGGCCCGTTGCCGGGGAACTGCGATCGACTCCGTCGCTCCACTTGGGAAGTGGCGGCAAGGGCGACGTTCATCGCGTCCGTCAGCCCGAGCCCCCTTGCCACCGTCCGCGTCCTTGTAGCCCTCCACGACGGCGATGCCCGCACTCAAGTGCGTGCTCACCGACGGCACTTCGAACCTGCGGGTTGCTGCGCTGCGCTCGATGAACCGGGCCGCCGCGACAGCTTTCTCGGCCCCAGCCCTCGTAGCGACCAGACAATCCAGCTCTGCCAGGCCCATCGGGGAGACAACGAGGTGGCTGATCGAGGCCAGGGCGGCCTTCTTGTGCGCGTCGTGACCAGCCAGCCTGGCGTCCAGGAGTCGGTACGGGACGTTGGTGTCTGCGATGGCGACGAGACTCAAGAGCCCATCCCCCTGAGCGTGTCCTCGCTCTCCTCATCGATGGTTGAACTCCCGGGCAGCAGCCTCCATGTATCCCGTGGGAAAGTCGCCTACGGGCGCCTACCCCAGCCCCCGCACCCGACCCAAGCTGTCCGCCAAGACCCGGCGGCAGTACGCAAGATGCTCCCCGCCATAGCCACGCGGGCCGCACTCCACCACGAGGATGAGGCCCAAGTAGAGGTGGTACAGGGCCAGTCGGTGCTGGAAAGCAGGGCTGGTGAAGTCCAGGGTGCCGCCGGCCCCGGTGTAACCCGCGACGAGGTCGCTGTCCGGGCTGGTGTCGCCGCCCACGGCCAGGGAGACCAGTTCGGCGGCGGGGTCGCCCCAGAAGGCTCGCTCGTGGTCGATGAGTCCGGTGATGCGGGGTCCGCCTCGACCGCTCGTACTCTCCGGCGCCTCCGTCTCGTCGATGAAGATGTTGCCCGGCCACAGGTCGAAGTGGACCAGCCGGGGCTCCTTGACCTCGTCCAGGGCATATCCGCCCTCGGCCACCAGGGTCCGGATGTCGCCCGGCGTCGCGTCCAGCGGTGACTGCCAGCGGGCGGCGTCGTCGAGGAGCGCGTCGACCATGGCGGTGAAGGCCGTCCGCCAGTCCGGGGCGGACAGCGCGGACTCGGCGGCCGGGTAGCCGAAGCGGCCGTCCTCGGCGGACAGGGTGTGCAGATGGGCTACGGCGGCGCCCAGTTGGCGGCGCAGTTCCCTTGTGGTGGACGGCGGCAGGCGGTCGGCTGCCTTGTCCCACGGGGTGCCCTCCAGGACGGAGATCGCGAGGAACTCCTCGTCGGCGTGGAGGAGTTCGGGGGTCGGGACGTCTGCGGTCGGTAGTTTCGCGATACGGCGGTAGACCGTGGCCTCCGTCGCGAGGATGCCGCGCTCGTAGCGCAGGACCTCGGCGTCCGGCGGCGGGGCGAGCTTCACGACGGCGGGGCGGCCGTCGTCGAGGCGGACGCAGTAGGCCGTGTTGAACCAGCCGTCGGTCAGCTCGGACTCCAGACGGCATCCGATGCCTGCGGAATCGCGGAGCAGGGCGTCGAGGTCCGCGGGAGACAGGTGGCGCTTGGTCCGGCTCTGCATGGGGCACGCTTTCGGCGGAGGGGCAGAAAAAGTGGTGGTTCAGACGTGATCACGGGAGCGCTCCCACAGTGCCGACCCGCCGCCACCCGGTCAAGGCCGCGCAGCGGTGACCCCGCCCGCTGCTCCCGTGGTCCCGTAGTCCCCACGGCCGACCCCCCACCCCCTCCCTACTGCATTCTCAGTACCGGCGATTGTCGGCAGCCGCACGACGACACGGCACCCCCGTCCCCGAGAGCCTGGGCACACCTTCGAGTCCCAGATGTGGAGACCCCCTGCCGTGGCTACTTTCCTGTATCGAGTGGGCCGTCTGGCCTTCCGGCGACGCTGGTACGTCGCCCTGGTCTGGGCGGCCGTGCTGGCCGCCGTCGGGCTGGGTGCCCTGAAGGCCCCGGGAGCCTCCGACGAGCAGTTCTCCATGCCGGGCATCGAGTCGCAGAAGGCGTTCGACCTGCTGGAGGAGCGCTTCCCGGGTGCGACGGCCGACGGCGCGACCGCGCGGGTCGTGTTCGTCGCGCCGGGCGGTCAGAAGGTGACCGCCGCAGAGAACAAGAAGGCCGTCGAGGCAGCCGTGGCCGAGCTGGGGGACGGTTCGCAGGTGGCGTCCGTCGTCGATCCGTTCCGGGCGAAGGCGGTGAGCGCGGACGGTACGACGGCGTACTCGACCGTTACGTACAAGGTCGGCGCCAGTGACCTCACCGACGCCAGCAGGGCCCAGCTCGAGCGGACCATCGACGGGGCCCGGGACTCCGGGCTGACCGTCGAGGCCGGCGGGAGCGCGATGTCCGAGGACGGCGGACCGGGCGGGGCCGCCGAGGTGATCGGCGTCGCGATCGCCGCCGTCGTCCTGCTCGTCACCTTCGGCTCCCTCGCCGCCGCGGGGCTGCCGCTGCTGACCGCCGTCATCGGCGTCGGCGTCAGCATGGCCACGATCCTCGCCCTGTCCTCCGCGCTCGGGCTGTCCACCACCACCGGCACCCTCGCGATGATGCTGGGCCTGGCCGTCGGCATCGACTACGCGCTGTTCGTCGTCTCGCGCTATCGAGAGGAGCGCGCCAAGGGGCGTACGCCGCAGGAGGCGACCGGAATGGCCGTCGGTACGGCCGGGTCGGCGGTCGTGTTCGCCGGGCTCACGGTCGTCATCGCGCTCGCCGGGCTGTCGGTCGTCGGCATCCCGATGCTCACCAAGATGGGGCTGGCCGCCGCGGGTGCTGTCGTCGTCGCCGTGTTCGTCGCGCTCACGCTGGTTCCCGCCTTCCTCGGCTTCTGGCCCAACGCCGTGCTCGCGCGGCGGGCCCGCAAGAGCGGCCGTATGGACCGTATGGACCGTATCGGCCGTATAGACCGTATAGAGGGGAGCGGTGGGGACAATGGGGGCACCCGATGGGCGCGGTTCGTGCTGCGGCGGCCGCTGCCCGTGCTGCTCCTCGGCGTCCTGGGGCTCGGGGCGCTCGCCGTGCCGATGACCGGGCTGCAGCTCGGCATGCCGGGTGACGAGGCGAAGTCGACGTCCACCACCGAGCGGCGGGCCTACGACGCGCTCGCCGACGCCTTCGGGCCGGGTTTCAACGGGCCGTTGAGCGTGGTCGTGGACGCCAGGGGTGACGCGGATCCCAAGGGTGCGGTCACGACAATCTCCGAGGAGATCGAGGCCACTGAGGGGGTCGTGTCCGTCTCCCCGGCCCGCTTCAACGACGCCGGTGACACGGCCGTCTTCTCCGTCGTGCCGTCCACCGCGCCGACCGACGAGAAGACCAAGGACCTGGTGACCGTCATCCGGGGCGAGCGGGACGGGATCGAGGCCGAGACCGGGGCGACCTTCGAGGTCACTGGCACCACCGCCCTGAACATCGACATCTCCGACAAGGTGCAGGCCGCGCTGGTGCCGTATCTGATCGTCGTGGTCGGGCTCGCGGTCGTGCTGCTGCTGGTCGTCTTCCGGTCGCTGCTCGTGCCGCTCAAGGCGGCCCTCGGCTTCCTGCTGTCGGTGCTGGCCTCCCTGGGCGCCGTCGTCGTGGTCTTCCAGGAGGGGCACGGCGCGGAACTGCTGGGCGTGGAGCAGACCGGGCCGATCATGAGCCTGATGCCGATCTTCCTGGTGGGCATCGTCTTCGGGCTCGCCATGGACTACGAGGTCTTCCTCGTCTCGCGGATGCGAGAGGCGTACGTCCACGGGGAGCGGCCCGCGCAGGCGGTGGTCTCCGGGTTCCGGCACAGCGCCCGCGTGGTCGTGGCCGCCGCGCTGATCATGATCGCGGTGTTCGCCGGGTTCATCGGAGAGAGCGACTCCATGATCAAGATGATCGGGTTCGGGCTCGCCTCCGCCGTGCTGCTCGACGCCTTCGTCGTACGGATGGCGATCGTGCCGGCCGTGCTCGCGCTGCTCGGCGACAAGGCCTGGTGGCTGCCGAAGTGGCTGGACCGGATCCTGCCGCGGGTGGACGTGGAGGGTGAGGCGCTCAGCCGGCGGCCCGAGACACCCGACTCCGTCCCGGCCGAGCTGGAACCGGCGGAACCGGCGCGCACCTGATCCTCCCGGCCCACTCCCCACAGGGACCGCCCGTGACGAAGGACACGGGCGGTCCCGTCGGCCGTCCGTACCCGGAGGCGTCCACCATGGACCCAGCCCACCGACCGGAGAGCACGATGAGCACCAGCCCGGAGCGGCGCTACGCGGACCGGCTCGACGAGTTCGCGGGCCGTCACCCCTTCCTCGTCGATTTGGCGCTCGTCATACCGCTGATGGGCTGCGCGACCCTCGGCAGCATGCTCACCCTGCCCGGCGCCGACCCGCCGGACCAGGACGGGACCGCCGTCGCCCTCATGGGCGTGGCCTGCCTCGCCCTGCTGAAGCACCGCAGCCACCCGCGCCTCGCCCTCGTCGTGAACGCGGCCTGCACCGTGGTCGTGATCGGGCTGGGGTACCTGCTCACCCCGCTGCTGCTGGCCCCCGTCATGGCGGCGCTGTACTGGCTGGCCACCGTCAGCGACCGCAGGACCACCCGCGTCTACGGCATCACCACCATGGTGGTGGTGACCATCGCGGCGGCGATCTCCGACTCCATGGAGCATGTGTCGCTGCTGCTCAGGACGATCGGCCCGTTCTTCTGGCTGCTGCTGCCGCTGGCCGCCGGCAAGATGACCCAGTTGCGGCGGGCCTACCTGAGTTCGATGCAGGCCCGCGCCGAGCACGCCGAGCGCACCCGGGAGGAGGAGGCGCGGCGGCGGGTCACCGAGGAGCGCATGCGCATCGCCCGTGAGCTGCACGACGTCGTCGCCCATCACCTGGCCCTGGCCAACGCCCAGGCCGGTACGGCCGCCCACCTGGCGCTCACCAACCCGGAGCAGACGCAGCGGATCCTCACCGACCTGAACGGCACGACGTCCTCCGCGCTGCGCGAGCTGAAGGCCACGCTGGGGCTGCTGCGGCGCAGCGGCGACGCGGACTCCGCCCCGCTGGAGCCCTCGCCCGGCCTCGCCCGCCTGCCCGAGCTGGTCGCGTCGTGCGCGTCCGCCGGGGTCACCGTCGAGGTCACCACCGAGGGGGAGCCGCGGCCGCTGTCGCCGGGCGTGGACCTGACCGCGTTCCGCATCGTGCAGGAGGCGCTCACCAACGTCACCAAGCACGCCACCGCGGAGGCCGCGTGCGTACGGCTCGTCTACTCCGGCTCCCAACTGCTGATCACGGTCACCGACGACGGCCCCGCCGCCACCCGCGCCCCCGCTCCCGGGACGGTGGGGTGCCGCGGCTACGGCGTCATGGGCATGCGCGAGCGCGCCCAGTCGATCGGCGGCGAGCTGAGCGCGGGCCCCCGCCCCGAGGGCGGCTTCGAGGTCACGACCGCGCTGCCGTTGCAGCCGTACGGGGCGCAGGAGGACGCGGCGCTCTGAGGCCGGGGCCGTGCTCGGACCAGGGCGAGCCGCGCAACGATCGTGAAGCACGGCTCCCGCGTCTGTCTGCCCGGCTTTCCGGGAGGTAACTTGGGGGAAGAAGGCCCCTGAGGGAGGGCGATCCGATGGCGTGGTTCGTATGGCTGCTCATCGCCGGGGTGCTGGGTGCCGCGGAGTTCTTCACACTGACACTGGTCTTCGGGTTGCTGGCGGGCGCCGCGGTGGTCGCCGCCGTGGTCGCGGGAGTGGGCGTCGGCGTTCTCGGCCAGCTCGTGGCCCTCGGAGTGGCGGCGGCTGCCGGTCTTCTCGTCGTCCGTCCCATCGCGATGCGGCACATGGAACAGCAGCCGGTCACGCGCGAGGGCAGTGATGCCCTGGTCGGCAGGCGGGCCGAGGTCATGCAGGAGGTCACCGCGACCCACGGCCTGATCAAGCTCTCCGGCGAGGAGTGGTCCGCCCGCGCCTTCGACGAGAGCCTGGTGATACCGGTGGGGGCGCTGGTGGACGTGATGGAGATCGAGGGCGCCACGGCCATCGTCTATCCCCGCGAGCTTCTGCCATGATCGTCCATCCCCGCTAGCAACGGAGGCACTGTGGATCCAGTTGGCATCCTCGCCCTTGTGGCGGTCCTCGTCGTCGTCTTCCTCGTGGCCTCCACGGTGCGGATCGTCCCGCAGGCGCGCCGCTACAACATCGAGCGGTTCGGCCGGTACCGCCGCACGCTCCAGCCCGGCCTGAACCTGGTCCTGCCGGTCGCGGACCGCATCAACACCAAACTCGACGTGCGCGAGCAGGTCTACTCGTCCGACCCCAGGCCGGTGATCACCGAGGACAACCTCGTGGTGAACATCGACACCGTGCTCTACTACCAGATCACCGACCCGCGGGCAGCGGCGTACGAGGTCGCCGACTACCTCCAGGCGATCGACCAGCTCACGGTGACCACGCTGCGCAACGTCATCGGCTCCATGGACCTGGAGGAGACGCTCACCTCGCGTGAGGAGATCAACTCCCGGCTGCGCGCCGTCCTCGACGACGCCACCGGCAAGTGGGGCATCCGGGTCAACCGCGTCGAGATCAAGGCCATCGATCCGCCGCACACCATCAAGGAGGCGATGGAGAAGCAGATGCGCGCCGAGCGGGACAAGCGCGCGGCCATCCTGCACGCCGAAGGGGAGCGGCAGGCGAAGATCCTCACCGCGGAGGGCACGAAGCAGAAGGACATCCTGGAGGCACAGGGCACGCAGCAGGCCATGATCCTGCGGGCGGACGGCGAGGCCAAGGCGGTGGAGCTGGTCTTCCAGGCCGTCCATCGCAACAACGCCGACCCGAAGGTCCTGGCCTACAAGTACCTCGAGACGCTTCCGCACCTGGCGAGCAGCGACAACAACACGTTCTGGGTGATCCCGGGTGAGCTGACCGAGGCGGTCCGGACGGTCACCAGCGCGTTCGGTGACCAGACGGCGGCGGGTGCTCCCGCACCGGCGCAACCCGCGGAGGCGGCCACCGCCGAGGAGACACCGCCCGAGAGCCGGACTCCGGAGCTGGGCGCGGGCTCGTCGGTCTCGCTCGACGCCGCGCAGGCCGCTGCCGACGAGGCCGAGAAGCAGGCCGCCGCCGCGGTGAGCGACGCCAAGGCGGAGGCCCAGGCGGCGATGTCGTCCCAGGTGCCGCGCCGGGAGCCGTCGTCCGGCGACTGAGCCCGTCGCCGCCCTCGGGGGACCGCCCGCCTCGGGGGGCCGCGCCGCCTCGGGGGCCGCGGCGTCAGGCCCGGCCCCCTGCCCCCGCCCCGATCTCCACCACCCGCGCCCAGGCCGGCGGCGCGTCCGGTACGTACTCGGCGCCGTCCTCGTCCCACGAGCGGCCGCCCGCCCGCCGGGACGAGCGCGAAGACCGGGGAAAGCGGGGAAACAGCCCCACTACCGTCGCGCACGGCGGCCGGGAGCCGGGCCACGGTGTCTGCCCGTCCGTCAGGGCGACGACGACATCGGGCCGTGGCCGCGTCCGCAGCGCCCGGTCGAAACCCGCGCGCAGATCCGTACCGCCGCCCCCGACCAGCTCGATTCCCTCGGCAGCGCACACCCGGTGCACACCCCCGGCCGCCGCGTCGCACGACACCACGCTCACTAGGTCACGGCGCCCGCCCACGGCCCTGGAGATCGCGGCGACCTCCAGCAGCGCGCTGCCCAGCTCGGCGTCGCTGACCGAGCCGGAGGTGTCGATCACGACACAGACGTGCGGCGGCCGGCGCCGCAGGCTCGGCAGGACGGCGCCGGGCACGGAGGCCGAACGGCGCGAGAGACGGCCGTACGTATAGTCCTCGCCCACCCCCGGACCGGACACGGCCGAGCGCACCGCCGCCCCCAGCAACTCCCGCCACGGCTGCGGCGGGTGGAACACCTCCTCGGCCCACCGCCGCCACCCGTCCGGGGCGTCCCCCGGCCGCCCGGTGATGCCCTGCGCGACCCGGAACCGTACGGCGTCCCGTTCCTGAGCGCTCAGCCCGTGGGCGCCGTCCGGCCCGAGATCCCACTCGCGCTCCAGGCCGTCGGCCCCGCTTCCGCAGTCCAGCCAGGCCAGCTCCTGCATCCGCGGCCCCAGCCGGAACTGCCGCAGATAGTCCTCCATCAGCTCGCCGTCGTTCAGCAGCAGGGTCTGCGGTACGACGGCCCCCGCGGGCCGCACCAGCCCGTCCCCGTACACATCGTCGTTGATCTCGCAGTCCGCGGCGATGTTCATCCGCAGCCGCTCCCCCGGCCCGGTCAGCCCGCGCTCCCGCGCCACCCGGTCGCTGCGCTCGTGATGGTCGCGCAGCAGATGCGACACCTCGTGCACCCACACCCCGGCCAGCTCCTCCACCGGCGTCCGCTCGACGAACACCGGCGACACATAGCACCGCCAGTGCCGGTCGACGGCCATGGTCGGCACCCGCCGCGACTCCACGACATGCAGGGCGAACAGGGCGGTCGCCAGATAGGGACGCACGCGGGCGGCGTGCAGACGGGCGGAGAACAGCTTGTCGCGGTCGAGGACGATCCCGTCACGCTCGACGTTCACCGGCCGCCCACCCCCGCCCTCGCGGTGGCCGCCGCCTGATCCGCCCGCCGCGACAGCGACACGACCCCGGCGAGCCGCTCGATCGACGCCGGAACGTCCCAGTCCGCCTCCCGCAGCGAGGCAAGCGTGCTCGCCGGTACGACGACCAGATCGGGCGCGCCGGTCTCCAAGGCCCGTACCAGCAAGGCCCAGGCCGCGTCCCAGCGCCCCTTGTCCGGACGCGCCCGCACCGCCTCCACCACACCCTCCAGCGCGGCCTGCCGCAGATCCCCCCGCTCGGGCAGCCCGGCCCCCGCCGGATCGGCGAGCAGCACCTCGGGATCCGGCAGATCCATCCGGTCCACGCAGGCCAGCAGCTCCAGCCCCGGCCCGTCCCCGACCGTCCCCCTGACCAGCAACGACAGCACATCCCGCGAAGCCCCCGCCGCAGTGGCGAAAGCCACCAGGCACTGCGTCATCTCCCAGCTCCGCGGCGACGGCCAGGGCCCGCCCCGCCGCGCCTCCCCGCTCGGCAGCCGGTGCACAAGGCCCGGCCGCCCCGACAGCAGCCCGCCCACCGCACGCCGCGCGAACTCCACGGCCTGCGGCAGTCGTTCCGGGTCGAGCCGCGGCAGGGTCGCCCGGGGCCAGGTCCCGGCGAGTCCGCGGACGACGACCTCGTGGTCGTGGGCCCACTGCAGATGCACGAACCGGTTGGCCAGCGGCGCGCTCAGCTCCCAGCCGTCGGCCGCCGAGGAGCGCGGATTGGCGGCGGCCACGATCCGCACCCCCGCCGGCAGCCGCAGCGCCCCGATCCTCCGCTCCAGCACCACCCGCAACAGCGCGGCCTGCACGGCGGGCGGCGCGGTCGACAGTTCGTCCAGGAACAGCAGCCCGCGCCCGGCCTTCACCAGCCGCACGGCCCAGTCGGGCGGAGCCATCGGCACCCCCTGCTCGGCGGGGTCGTCCCCCACGACGGGCAGCCCCGAGAAGTCGGACGGTTCATGAACGCTGGCGATCACGGTGGTCAGGGGAAGGTCCAGCGCGGCGGCGAGCTGCGTGAGCGAGGCGGTCTTGCCGATCCCCGGCTCACCCCACAGCAGGACGGGCAGATCGGCGGCGACGGCGAGGGTGAGGGCCTCGAGTTGGGGGTCGGGGCGGGGTTCGGTGGTGGTGTCGCGGAGGAGGGTCAACAGGTCGGCGGCTACATCGAGTTGGGTGGCGAGTCGGGTGGCGGGGCGGGCGGGTGTGGGCATGTGGGATCACCTTGGGGTTGTGTGAGGGTGGGGCAGGGGAGGGAAGAGCGCCGGGACCGCTGGGTGCGGATCAGGAAGTGGTCGCGTGACGTGGGCGCGCGGGGTTGTAGGCGGAACGACGGCTGCCACGGCCGCGACCGGCACCGGACGGCCGACCGCGATCGCCCGGCCCGTCGTACCGGACACTCCCCGGCCCGGGCCCGATCAGCCCGGCCCGGAAGAGCCCGTAGGTGATACGCCGCCGCGCGGCCGCCTCCAGCTCGTCCCGCAGCGCCCCGGCACGCAGCACCGCGTCCGGTCCGAGCAGCCCTTCGACGACGGCCAGCGCACCGGCGAAGTCGCCGTGCGAGAGCCGTTCGCGCACGTCGGGCAGGCATTCGGGATGCCGGTGGGCGTCGTCGATGGCCTGGAGGCAGGGCAGCGGGGTGCCGGTCAGAGCGGCGAGGAGTTCCTCGCGCCGGATCTCCTCGGGGTCATGGTCGAGCGGCGCCAGTACGCCGCCGACCAGCGCGATCCGATGCCGGGCACCCCGGCACTCGACGACCCGGGGCACCCCGGCCGGATCCGCGGACGGGCGCTGCGTCGGCGCGGAACGCTCCGGTACGAGCGCGGAGGCGACCAGCGGATGCAGCCGGCCGACGTCGACCGCACCGGCCCGCAGCAACTCCAGGTCGGGCAGCACCCAGGTGGCGGCGTCGGGGAGCAGGGGCAGAGCGGAGGCCGGCCGGTCGACGGACTCCACGATCCGTACGTCACGCCTGCCGACGTCCACGTCCACGTCCAGCAGAACCCGCCGCCGCCCCTCCAACCGCACGACGACACTCCCGGAGGAACGCCCTTCGGCACGAAGCAGCAGCCGCGCCTCGTCGCCCCACCGGTCAACGGCACAGCGAGGCCCGTACGACGAGGTCAGCCCAGGCAGGCCGGGCAGGTCATCGGCGCAGAGCCCGCACCCGGCCCGCACCCGCAGCTCACCGGCCCTCTCCGCATCCCACAGATGCCGGTGCAGATCGAGCCGGAACCGCCGATGGGGCCGCGGATGAGGGTGCCCACGAGCCGCAGGTGCGGCGGCAGCCACACGCCGCCCGCCACCCCACACCGCAAGGCTGATCCGCTGCCCGGCGTCCGCCCAGGCGGGCGGAGTCCGCACCACGAGATACAGCGGCTGCCCGCGCCCGTGCCCACGCCCGACGCCGCCGTACCGAGCGAGGGCGAGGGTCAGGCCAGGACGCAGTAACCCGTCGGGAGCGATCCTAGGCATGTGCCAGCGCAGCAGATCTGGAGCGAGACACCGAAGGTCGTCGCGCACCCGGCCGGCGACTTCACGCCCGTGATCCCGCGCCAGTGACCGCAGATTGAGATCGACATCGACCCCGGCGGCGGCACACGCCCCCGCCCAGTCCCCGGCGACCCGACGAGCGGTCGCGGTCTCGATCATGGCGGCCGGCACGGCGAACTCGCGCACGCGCGGCCAGAAGGAAAGCTCGGAGAGCCGGGAATCCCCGTTCGCGAAAATAGTGCCCATCAGCACTCACCTTGCGCGGACGGGACCCCCAATCTGTCAGCAGAGTGAGTCGTCATCGCGCACGAGCGTAACGCCGGGCGTGCCGAACCCGCGAGGGATTTTTTCTCCCCCGGCAACCTTTCGGCGCACGGCGACCACTGACACATGGCCAGCTCTCACCGAACGCCGTAAGGACCGAAACCCAAGCCGAAGCCGAAGCCAGAACCGAAACCATCCAGCCCGTCACCCACGACGGCGGCGGCTGCTCCGACCGCCGCGCCACCACCCCCGCAACCGGCATCGGGCTCAGCCCCGCTGGCAGGGAGGATCCGTCCCAGGACAACTACGAAGGCGTAAGTCCGGCGGCCTCGGACAAGATCTCGGTCCGCTACAAGACGGGCTCCAGCCCGCACTGGTGCGGCATCCAGGCGGTGGGCCACAGAAATCCGTTGGCACGACCGGATGTCCTGCAACCGACCGGTTCCAGTTCACGGCGCGCTGATCCCCGGCGTGGGAACCGCCGTAACGGTCGTTGTCGCCGGCCCCGTCGGCCCGGGGTCCCTTGTGGGTACCGGCGTCGCTTCTTGGGGCGGTGATGTTCGGGGCGTGAGTGTCGAAGGAGTGGGGGTGGGGGTGGGAGTGGGAGTCGGAGTGGGCGCGGGATTCGAAGGCTGGGTCGGGGGCGGGGTGGGCGGTGCCAGCGGGGGCGCCGGCGTGTTCGAGTGGTCCGTCGTGAAGGGGAGCGCGAGCAGGAGGGCCGCCGCGCAGGTCGCGGCCAATCCCGTCGCCGTACGTACCAGCCGTCGGCGTGACGCCTTGCGGCGGAGTGTCTCGTAGTGGCCGGGGGGCGGGGCGAGGTGGTCCGTGGGTGGGCGGAGGATGACCGCCAGGGGGTCGTCGGGGGCGAACTCCGGGCCGTTGAGGTCGCCTTCGTCAAAGCGTGTGGTCAAGGCTTCTCCTCAGGTGGACGCGGAGCAGTTCGCGGGCCGCGTGGAGGTCGGCCTTGACGGTCCCTTCCTTGCGTCCGGTCAGCACGGACACCTCCCGGATCGGCATGTCGGCGTAGTAGTGGAGGAGGATGGGGATGCGCAGGCGTTCGGGGAGGGACTGGACCAGGAGGCGGACCGACGGGTCCGACTGTTCCGTGTGGGCGTTCATCGCGGCCTCCGTCGTCGCCCGGCGCATCGCCTTGCGTTCGCGCTCCAGCTTGCGCCAGTGGTCGCGCACGAGGTTCGCCGCCGTGACGTAGAGGAAGCCGCGCGGTTCCTCGACCCGGCTCCAGCGGGCCCACAGCCTGGTGAAGGCCTCCGACGCGATCTCGTGCGCCGTCTCGTCGTCGTCGACGAGACGGCGGCACCAGCCGGCCAGGCGTGGATACAGGGCGGCGAACAGCTCGGACGCTGCCGTGTCGCGGGACCGTTTCAACGCTCTCCATGGTCGTGAGGAACCTGCACGGTATTCGTGGTCGGTAGTTGAGACGGCGGCATCGGTCAGGACGTCAACGTCGCGAACGCGATCACGTTGTCCCGGTACTCGTCTCCCGTGCGCGGGCCCCCGCACGTGATCAGGCGCAACTCCGGGCGCTTTACGTCCCCGTAGACCTCCTGCGCCGGGAAGTCCGCCTTGGCCACCGTCCGTACGGCGCTCACCGCGAACTCCGCCGACGTGCCGTCCTCCCTGCGCGCCACGATCCGGTCACCCCGCCGCAGTTCGTTGAGGCGGCGGAACACGCCGTCGCCGTACTCGCCCACCGTGACATGGCCCAGGATCACCGACGGGCCCACCTGGCCCGGCGTCGGCGAGTGCCGGTACCAGCCCGCCCGGTCGTCGGCCGTGATGGGTGGCACCTGGACCGTGCCGTCCGCCGCCAGGCCGAGGCGGATGAGCGGGGTGTCGACGTCGATCGCCGGGATCCGGAGGCGGACGGGTGTGGAACGGCCCAGTGCGCGTGCCGAGTTCGCGGATGATGACGACGAGGAGGAGGGGTCGTCCTCCCTTCCTCTCGTCCGGCGGGTGTCGGCGCCTGCGGCCGGGGGCGTCTCCTCGCCCTTGCCGCCGCACCCCACCAGCAGCGACGCCATCGCCCCTGCGGCGAACGCGCGCCTGGTGAGCGCCGTCATGCCCCGTTCGCCCGCCGACGCCGTACGACGAACGCCGTCGCGCCGCCCGCGAGCAGCAGCGCGGCCGCTCCCCCGCCGATCAGGGCGCCCGGCTCGGTCCCGGAGTTCGAGGCGGTCACTCCGGTGTCGGGGGCGCCGGACGGTACGACGGAGACCTGGCCGCCGTCAGGTGCCTGGGTCGGGACGGGCGTCGGTGCCGTGGAGGCGGAGGAGGTGGGCTCGGCCGGTGCGGCGGACGGGGTCGGAGCGGCCGACTGGTCGCTGGTCGGGCTGGGGACCGGGGTCGGGGACGTCGAGTCGGCGAGGGCGGGGGAGGCGCCTGCCAGGAGGGCGGTGCAGGTCAGGGCCAGGGCGCTGAGGATGGTCCGGCGCATGGACGTGCTCTCTTTCGTCGGGCCGCCGGTACGGCCGTATGCGTACGCGGCGGGCTGCTGTGACGGGTCGAGCGGAGAGACGAGGCAGGGGTGGAGCGGGTTGTAAAGAGATGGCAAAGGCGCATCGCGTGAGTCGGTTCGGACTCGCATACGTACGATGAGGGCGTGACAGCCCGTGCACAGCACCGCCGTGCGCCACAGCTCCCCGTTCCGGGGCCGTGGCGCATGCTTCTGCTGCTCGGGCTGCTCGCGGGGCTGTTCGGGATGCACGCGCTCGGGTCCGTGAACGCGGTCGCCGGCGCCTCGCACGACTCCCCGCACACCCACGCGCGGGCCATGAGCGCCCATGCGCCGGTCGCGAGCGACGAATCCGTCTGCCACGGCGGCACCACGGACGGCGGACACGCCCAGCACGCCGACCCGACCTGCGCCTCCGGTGCCGTCGGTGCGGGGCCCGTACTGCCGGCCCCGGCGCTCGATCCGGCCGCAGGCGCTGTCTCGGGCGGCCTCGACCACCACCCCACCCCGGCCCTCGCGCCCGACGGCGGGCGCGGGCCACCCTCACTCGCCGAACTCCAGATCCTGCGGACGTAGGACAAGGCCGGGCCGTCCCCCCTCACCACCGGGGCGTACGGCACTCAGTCATGTCCGTGCCACGCCCTGCCGAGGGCGCGGCAGCTCACGTACACCGCAGGAGTTCTCAGCATGAGCAGTACCCGTACCCTCGTCCGTCGCGCCGTCCTGGCCGCGACGGCCACCGCCGCCGCCTTCGTCCTCGCCGCGTGCGGCGGCGACAGCGGCGGGGACACCGCGGCCGACGCGTCCGCCTCGTCCTCCGCGAGCGCCGGCGCCGACGCCGCCGGCGCGCACAACGACCAGGACGTCGCCTTCGCGCAGGGCATGATCCCGCACCACCAGCAGGCCGTGCAGATGGCGAAGATGGCCGCGACGCAGGCTTCCTCGGCCGAGGTCAAGGACCTGGCATCCCGTATCGAGAAGGCCCAGGACCCGGAGATCCGGACCATGTCGGAGTGGCTGAAGACCTGGGGTGAGGACGTGCCCTCGGCCATGCCCGGCATGGACCACGGCGGCGGTCACTCCGGCGGCGCCGGCATGCCCGGGATGATGGACACCAAGGACATGGCCGAACTGATGAAGGCGTCCGGCAAGGGCTTCGACACCATGTTCCTGACCATGATGGTCGAGCACCACGAAGGCGCCGTGCAGATGGCCACCACCGAGAAGGACAAGGGCCGGTACGGCCCGGCGACCCAGCTCGCCGACGCCGTCATCACCGCCCAGACCGCCGAGATCAAGGAGATGAACAAGCTCCTCGGCAAGGGCTGACGCCCCGGGACGGCGGTGGGGCACGACCCACCGCCGTCCGGTTCACCGGTGCGCCCTCGCCGGCCGCCCCGGTCATACGACGCCCCGTACGCTCCGTACGTCCTCCCGCCCCCGTACGTGCTCGGAACCGAACCGCTGCAGCACCGTGAACCCGGTGCGCACCCCGGGGATGTCCGCGAGGACCTCCCCGTGCAGCTCCGCCCAGGCGTGGCACGCGAAGCGCCCGCCGATCGACGAGCGCTGCCGGGCGACGACGACCTCGACGGGCAGGCCAAGCGTGGTGAGGTGCACGGCGAGGGCGTAGGAGCGGGCCAGGCACAGCGCCTCGGGGTCGGCCAGCCGCAGGGCGGTCAGGCAGGCCGGCACCTCGCGGCGGGCGAGGCCGATCGCCTGCGCCTGTTCGGTCTGCCGGCGCACCGTGGGCCGCAGGGCACGCAGGTGGCGCTGGGCCTCGGGCCAGCCGCGCCGCCTGAGCAGCCGGGCGGCCCGGACGGTGCGGGCGGCGGCGAGCAGCCGGGCCCGCCGGGGCGGACGGGGCGGCGCCGGGCCGGGGTCCCAGAGGAGGAACTCCCAGTCGGCGGTGGGGCTCTTCATGTCGCTCGTGGCGCCGGTTCGGCGAGGTGGGACTCGGTGAGCGTGCCGGTCAGGCTGCTCAGGCCCTCCCGCAGCACCGTGTCGGTGGCGTCGATGCGCTCGCCGAGGTGGCGTACGGCCTCGTCGGTGCTGTCGTACTCGAGCGCGGCCTGGAGCATGAGCGTGGCCACGGGGTTCAGCTCGTAGTACGTGCCTTCCGTGCCGTCCAGGAGCAGTCCGCTGCCGTCGGCGGGGTCGAAAACGGTCTGGTCGGTGAGGCGGAGCAGCGGCATGACGGTCACCTCCGGTCGTCGGCCGCACCGGTCGGCCGACGTCGTGCTGCCAGATTGTCTTCCAGGTCGCGCAGGAAGAGCTCGACCATGGCGGAGCAGATCAGGTTCTCGGCGTTGCGGCGCAGCGCCCGCGGGTCGGCGAGCACTTCGGCGAGCCGCTGCGGGTCGACGACGCCCAGGGCGGTCAGCCTCGCGTCGGGGGCGCCGAGGACGCGGGCGAGGGCGTCGGGGTGGCGCAGGCACCAGGTCTCGTCGGGGGAGCCGAGCCAGGTCCTGCCGTAGTGCCGCCACACGTCCGGGGGCAGCCGGTGCGCGGCGGCCAGCCGCAGCACCGGTTTGTCGATGGTGCGCCCAGCGTGCGGGATGAGGTGGTAGGCGTCGGGCAGCCGGGCCGCGAGGCGGCGCAGCGGCCGGGCGCCGAGCGGTTTGGCGAGGTGGATGCCGCGGGGCCGCCACAGGGCCAGGTTCAGGGTGTGCTCCTGGGGCGCGAAGTCGGTGTCGTACGCCTCGGGGGCGGCGTCCGGGTGTGGGACGAGGAAGTCGCTGCCGAGTTCCGTCTCGGCGAGCGCCTCGGGGTCCGCGTAGAGGGAGTACGACGGCCGGGCGCTGCGCAGCAGCCGGCTCAGCTCCCAGCGGGTGGCGAGCAGGCCGCGCAGCATCCACGCCTTCTCGCGCGCCGGCACGTCCCCGGCGAGGATGTCGTACAGCCCGTAGCGCAGCGGCCCGAAGAGCATGTCCCCCTCCAGGCCGGACACGACCACCCGCACCCCGTCGGCCGCGATGCGGTCGGCGAGGCGCTCCAGGGTGCGCAGCCAGACGTGGTTGAAGGGGTGGGGCAGATCGCGGGCCGTGGCGAAGTAGTCCTCGTCGTCCGTGACGCGCGCGACGGTGACCAGGGGCACGTCGAGGTGCCGGCACACCTGGCGGGCGTATCCGGACTCGTCGGCCGAAGGGTCGTCGGTGCCCATGTGGTACGCCGTGACGTCCGCGCCGTGCTCGGTGAGCGCCGCGAGGACGGTGGCCGAGTCGACGCCGCCGGACAGGAGGATGCCGACGCGGCCGGCGTCGGCCCAGCGGCGGGTCTCCTCGCGCAGGAGGTCGTAGGTGAGGCGGGCGTACTCGCGCAGGGGGGTGCGGCGGCGCAGCTCGAGCGGGCTCGCGCGGTCGTAGGTCCAGGTGCGGGTGGAGTGGAGGCCGAGGACGACGAACTGGCCGGGGCGCGGCAGCGGTCCGAGGTCCGGGTAGAGGAGGACGTCCTCGCCCCGGCAGCTGCGCCAGAGCGTCTCGCCGTCGAAGTCCGGGAGGCGGCCGTGCAGGAGGTCCCTGGGGTCGGTGGACCAGGACAGGTGTCTGCCGCTCCGGCGGTGGAAGATCTGGTCGGGGCTGCACAGGCCGCGGAATATCAGGATCCGCTGCGGGGTGGCGACGCATCCGGAGAACTCCGGCGGGAGCGATCCGAGCATGCGCGCGAGCATTTCGAATTGTGCGGCGGATTGCGCGGAGGAGGTGGCGTCGACAATTCTCTGGACGCATTCCAGTGATGGACTGAATACGGGGGGACCGGTGAAAACAAATCGCCGGGTCAACCATTGAAGCGACAAATAACCGTCGGACGTGACGGCCCCTCCCCGTGCACCGATCTCAGCAGGTGAGGGGCCGAACTGCCGGTCTGTCACAGGATGTTGCCGTGGCCGAGGAGGTCAGGAACACCGCGGCGCAACTGGCCGGTGAGGTCCTCGATCCGTCCTAGTCGGACGACTGTGGGGGCCGTGTACCTCAGCATGTTCTTCACCTTCTTTCCCTCATGAGTAATCTATTACGGAGTTCCCTGAATTTCACTCCCAGCCAGGCGTGCGCGCGATTAATTGCGGCCCGGCCCGGTCCACGATCGCCGCGCAGGCGGGGCGGGACGCGCAGTCCTCGGCGGGGCCGGCGGGCCGCAGCAGGGTGTTGCCCTTGAACTCCAGGTCCTTGGGATCGCCGCAGTCCGGGGCGGGCGGCCAGCCGCCCGGGTAGTCCCGGCGGGGCAGCCAGTCGGGGACGGTGTCGTCCCAGAAGTTGCCGCGGAAGCGGACGTTCCGCACGGGCCGGTCGCCCCAGTCCTCACTGCACCCGCCGATCGAGGCCCGGTAGCCGTGCACGGCGTTGTCGCGCACGGTGATCCACCTGCTGCTGTCGTCGGTGTAGATGCCGACGTTCCAGTCGCCGTAGGCGCTGTCGGTGACCACGTTGCCGCTGACGACCGCGCCGTCCGCGTACGACGTGCCCTGCTCGCCGCGCAGATAGATGCCGCCGCCGTCGGGCAGGAGCGGGTTGGTGGCGAAGACCCGGTTGCCGATGACGCGGTTGCCGCTCATCAGCCCGCCCGGGTCGTCGGCGGGGCCGGAGAGGATGCCGGTGTAGGGCACGTGGTCGACCTGATTGTGGGCGATGGTCGTCTCGCGGCTGCCGCCGTCCCAGATGCCGGAGGAGGCGTGGTAGTCGGCCCCGGTGTGGTGGATCCGGTTGTTGGTGACGCGGTTGCCGCGGTCCGTGCCCCTGGTGCGGGGCGGGAGGACGCCGAGAACCACCCCACCGTCGGAGATGTCGGTGAAGAGATTGCCGTCGACCGTGTTGTGCCTGCTGCCTGCGGACAACTCCAGCCCCTGAGCGCCCAGATGGATGAACCGGTTGCCCTGGAAGGTGATGCGTTCGGCGGTGCGGAAGGCGACGTTCCCCGGCACGGTGAGCAGCCTGCTCTCCGCACCCTTCCCCGGCCGCAGATACATGCTCCACGCCGCCGCGAACCCGGCCGGCTCACTGGGCGCCAGCCACCCGGCGTGTGCGAACGCCAGCCCTTGGAAGGCGATGTCGTGCACCGGCCGCCCCGCGCTGCCGGACCCGGCGACCAGCGTCTGGAGCACCGGCGCCGTCACGTCCGCGCGCCGCATGTCCTCGCCGGGCCTCGGCCGGTACAGCAGCCGGTGGTGCCCCGGCCGGGACCGGTCAAGATACCAACTCCCCTCCCTCCCCAGGAAGTCGGGCGAGTTCTCGACATCGGACGACAGCCCCAGCAACTCGGGCCCGTACAGCTCGTGGGCCATCCGCCAGCATGGCTGGTCCATGGTGATCGTCGATCCGCCGCGCGGGCCGCGCGAGATGCCCGCGATGCCGCAGCGGCCCTCCAGGTAGTCGAACCGGAACCGCAGCTCCATGTCACGCGGCGCCCGCCAGGTACGGAGGACGGCGCTCGTGGTGGTGAGGCCGGTGCCGGTCACCTTCAGCCTGCCGGGGATGCCGTCGCCGAGGCTCGCGCGGGTGGCCCGCTTCCCCTCGACGTAGAGCTGACGGGTGTCGAGCGCACCGACGTCCGCCCGCCACACGCCCCGCCGCTGCGGGTCGGGCCGCCATCCCCCGACGCTCCGGCCGCCGCTGAGGGTGACCGGTTCCTGCCGCGCCGTGCCATAGCCGTAAGCCCGCCAGACCACCCGGTGACCGCCCCGGCCCGAGTCACCGGCCGCCTCCGACATCCGCAGCGGGGCCGTCAGCCGGTACGTCCCGCCACGCAGGTTCACCACGAGGTCCGAACTCATCCCACCCGTCCGGTCCCGCACCGCCCGCTGGGCACGGCCCGGCGTCGCGAACGGATGCTCGAAAGTGCCCGGCCACCTGTCGTCCCCCCCCCAGGGCGCGACGTACAACTGCTTCGCGTCCTTCGTGTCCTTCGTGTTCTTACCGTTCTTCGTGTGCTTCGCGACGGTCTGCCCGGCAGCCCAGGGCCCGCCGGACACGGACAGCGCCACCACCACCATCACCGACACGACCGCCCCGACCCGCAGGTCCGCCATGTTCCCGCTCCTCCCGTCAGCCGGATGCGTGCGTCCATGGTCGAGCGGCGGCGCCACCGAGCGCGTCGGCCGATCGTCGCTCGCGATGCGTCTTTGGTCGCTGTCGCCGCATACGGAGGTTTCGGGCCGGGCGGTGGTCTCGGACCAGGCTGTGGTCAGGGCAGGTTGAAGAAGACGTCCGAGGGTCGGCTCCACCGAACGGCCGAGGCGGAGTGCCCGGGCACGACGGGAATCGACGGGAATCGACGGGAATCAGGGCCCCGGACACCCGGGTTCACCCCTCACGTCCACCTGACCACGAAGAGGAATCGACCATGTCCGACGCACCGGCACCCGCCGAACCCCGCACCCCCGACACCGCCCCCACCCCCGTACACGAGCTCCGCCTGGTGGTCACGGCGGACGACTACGACGAGGCGCTGCGCTTCTACCGGGATGTGCTCGGCCTCCCCGAGCGCGCCGCGTTCTCCTCGCCCGACGGCCGGGTCACCATCCTCGAGGCGGGCCGGGCCACGCTGGAGCTGACTGACCCGAACCACGCGGAGTTCATCGACGAGGTGGAGGTCGGCCGACGGGTGGCGGGTCATGTCCGGGTCGCCTTCCAGGTGGACGACTCCACGGCGGCCACGGCGAGGCTGGCGGCGGCCGGCGCCGGAGTCCTGGCCGAGCCCACCCGCACACCGTGGAACTCCCTCAACGCCCGCCTGGAGGCACCCGGCGCGCTTCAGCTCACGCTGTTCACGGAGCTGAGGGAGGAGGGCGGCGGCGGCACCGGGGCGGCGGCGACGGAACGCGCGTAGACCCTTGGGGCTGCGGAACCGTCCGTTCCCACAGGAGCTTATTCGTCCGTTTCGGCGATAATTAGGACTATGAGTACCGCGACGTTTGAACTAGCGGCCACGTCGAGCGATGTACTCAACGTGATCGCCGCCTTTGTGGGTGGAATGGTCATCGCCGGCGCGCTGATCTGGGCGGTGCAGTTCGGCATGCGGGTCCGTGACCGGGAACTGCCACGGCCCACGGTCGACGAGCAGCCGCACCTCCCCGACACCGGTGCGGTTCACGAGGAACGGGAACTGCGGGAGCCCGACGAGGTGCCGCACTCGAAGGGCAGAGAACGCCTCCTGCCGCACGAGCTGCACCACGCGGGCAGCAAACGCAGCGAGGACCAGCACCGCAGGCGCTGGCTGCCCGGCAAGAGCGGATCCTTCGGCGGGGGCGGCTTGGGGCACGGCTAGCCGCCGACTATCGCATCTGGGACAACCATGGCCGCCGTTGCACGGCAGGAAAGGACAGTGTCGATCGGGTGACGTCCGGAGTGCGGGGTCGGCGGCGCCGATCTTCACTGAAGAGACGGAAACGCACCCCTTGGAGTACGGCATGCCCGGTCATCGCCCTCGCCCCCGTTTGGAGTGCCACGGCCGTCGCCCCGGCCCTGACCTCCTGCGCGGACGAGGACACCCCGTCCGCGGTCTCCTCGGCGGCCAGCAAGGCGGCGTCGGCCTTCGCATCGGCGACGGCGGAGGCGGGGCGGCAGCTAGACGACATCAAGGGCGGCATCGACGCCAAGGACGCGGTGAGCCTTGGCGACCCCACGACCGACTCCGACGGCCGTGCGGCGGCAACTTCAAGGACGAGAACGGCAATCTCCTCGACGCGACCGTGGTGACCGTCTCGGACGTGGCGGCGGGTGAGACCGGGAAGGGCACCGCACGCAGCACCCGCGACCTGAGTGGGGACGTGGAGGCGGAGGTGGCACGGGCGGTCCGCTACTGAAGCGGCCGACCGGTGCAGCGCTGAGGCCGTGGCCTGGTGCGGCGCTGAGGCCGCCGACTGGTGCGGCACCGAAGCTACCGACCGGTGTGGCGCCGAAAGTACCGAACGGTGCGATGCCGAAGCCGCTGACCGGTGCGGCGCCGAAAGTACCGACCTGTGGGCTGCCGAAGCCACCGAGCCAGCCCGCTCACAGCCAGCCCTACAACCGGCCCGCTAGAGCCAGCCCTGGAGTCGACCCGCTCATTGCCAGCCCTGGGATCGGCCCGCTCAGAGGCAGCCGCCCTAGAGTCGGCCCACTAGAGCCAGCCCTGGAGTCGGCCCGTCCAGAGCCGGCCGCCCCCGCCCGCCGACACCGTGTCCCGCGGGGCCGGCGCCGCCGGTTCGAGGACCATGATGTCGATCTGCTCGCTCGTCGCGCTGACGCCGTTCAGGGTCGCCGTCGCCTGGAGGCGGCCCATGCCGGGCGGGAGGGCGTGGGCCGGGGCGCAGGACCAGGCGCCGTCGGGGGCCGCCGTCGTCGCGCAGATCTCTTCCTCCAGGGCGTCACGGACCGTGACCTGGGCGCCGGGGTAGGCCGTGCCGGACATCTCCGGAAGCACGTCGAGCGGGACGCCCGAGGCCGGGTGGGACAGGACGGGTGCGGGCAGGCCGACCGTCACGGTGCAGGTGCCTCGCTGGCGCACGGTGCCCTTCGCGTCCGTCAGGGCCAGGGTGCAGTCGGGGAGCCGGGTGCCGGGTTCGGCGTCCGGGGGGACCGACAGGCGGAAGGGGAAGGTACGGCCCTTCCACACGGCCGACGGTTCCTCCCTCAGCGCGGAGGAGCCCTCGAAGGTGTACGTCGCGCTGGCCCCGCCCACCGTCACCGATCCCCGGTACCCGGGCCCGGTGAACGGCACGCCCGTCACCCGCGTCCTCGCCGGTGCCGTCAAGGTCAGCGCCGATCCGGCGTCCAGCGGCTCCCCCTCATAGCCGCCGGCCTGGACGATCCCCTCCCGGCCCGGCTCGATCGTCGCGTACGCCCACAGGTCACCGCCGACCGGAGCGGGCCCGGCCTGGGCGCCGTGCGCCGCAGTGCCCGGCATCCCCAACATCCCCGGCACGACCAGCGCGCCCGCCGCGGCGAGCGCACCGAGCACCGTTGTCCTCCAACACCCGCGGGACCTGCTCATCGTCGGCGGAGCTCCTCACACACGTCGGCGGCACACCCCACCCCCGCCTGCGATTCTCACGCCCGGACCCGCCGATGACGCGCACTGCTCGGCCGTACGGGCGGGCGGGTCGGCACGTACCACCCGTCCGGACGCCCATAAGCCACCACACAACCACCAACCGCCCAGCCCGCACCCGACCCCACTCTTCCTCCCCGAAGCCGAGCCACCCGTCACCCCTCCACCCCCGGATGCCGAGCCACCCCCTTCACATCCGCCTCAACCTGACTCCGCGCCGCCCCCTGATCCCTCGCGTACTCGGTGATCGCCCTCTGGACCGCGCGAGCGAGGTCGCGCCAGGTGTGCCAAGCGGTCTCGTACGTGTGGGTCTGGAGTTCGGTCCACAGGGTGCCGGTGGGCGGTCCGTACCGGTCCCGCAGCTCCTCCACCTCGCTGCGCGCCCGGTCCGCCGCCCGCTGCATCGCGACCAGTTCGTCGAAGGTGCCTGCCACGCGTCCGGATCCTCGGGCAGTGGCGGCGCGTCACCCGGCGTGGCACGCGAGCGGGCCGCGGGTCTCACTCGGTCGGCGCTCGGTCGACGCTAGGTCGGCGACGGACCGATCGCGCCGGTCTGGTGCGCGCGGCTGGGTCTGAGGCACGGCTCTGCCGAGCCCTTACCAAGTCAAATGGTTTCCCGGGCTCCCGCATTCGTACTCCCGTACGTGCGGGGGCACGGACCTGTTCAGGAGACACGGTGCTCGTTTCACGGGAAGTCGCGGGAACTCTCTTCGTGGGTGGTGCGCTCGCCATGACCGTCGGCTCGCTCGTCTATCCCGCCATGCTCGGAGTCGACACGGTCGGCAACGCACCCGGGCGGATCATCGACAGCACGTCGACCGGACCCCTGACGGAGGCCGACCGGGACTTCGTGGTCAAGGTGCGGGCGGCGAGGCTGTGGGAGTACCCGGTGGGACGGATGGCGTTGGAGAAGGGCACCACGAAGCCGGTCAGGATCGCCGGGGAGCACCTCATCGACGGCCACGCCTCGCTCGACGCCGCCTGCCGCAGGGTCGCCGCGCAGTTGGACATCACGCTGCCCAACCAGGCCACGCCCCAACAGCAGGGCTTCGTCGACCAGTTGAACGCCGACGCCGGCAAACAGTTCGACACCGACATGGCCAACATCCTGCGCATGACGCACGCCCAGATCTTCCCCACGATCGCCGGCATTCGCGCCACCACCAGGAACTCGCTGGTCCGCGCCCTGGCCGACCAGGCCAACGACACCGTACTCGATCACATCACGGTGCTGGAGAAGACCGGACTGGTCGACTTTGCACAGGCCAACGTCCAGGTGACGACCTCGCCGCGGCCTTCCGACCCCGCCCTGACCCCGCCGCCCCCGGCGCCGGGCGCCCCGGTCGTCACCCTCACCCCACGGGCGAGCGGCTCGGCCGGTCCCACAGCCGGGTGAGCACCGTCACCGTCACCATCACCATTACGCCAGCCAGACCGTCGTGTCCGGGGCCAGCCGGCCGTCCTCCAGCGGCCCGCTGCTGATCAGCACCTCTCCGGGCGGCAGCGCCACCGCCGCACCGGAGAGGTTGGCCACGCACCGCCAGCCGTCCGAGCGCGCGAAGTGCAGCACACCGGGCGGGCTGTCCGGCGCCCACCGCAGCTCCTCCCCCTCCAGCAGCTTGCGCCGCAGCCGCAGGGCCCTGCGGTAGAGCTCCAGGGTCGAGCCCTCCACTCCGTCCTGGGCCTCGACGGCGTACCGCGCGAAGGCCGACGGCTGCGGCAGCCAGGAACCGCCCGCGCCGAAGCCGTACGACGGGCCGGTCGTCGTCCACGGCAGCGGCACCCGGCAGCCGTCGCGGCCCTTGCGGACGCGGCCCGTCTGCTCCCAGATGGGGTCCTGGAGTACCTCGAAGGGGAGGTCGGCGACCTCGGGCAGGCCGAGTTCCTCGCCCTGGTAGACGTACGACGAACCCGGCAGCGCCAGCATGAGCAGCGTCGCGGCGCGGGCGCGGCGCAGGCCGGCCGCCTCGTCGACGGCCGGGGCGTGGCCGCCGGACAGCAGCCAGGCGTCCACGTCGGTGCCGGGCGGGAGCATCAGGCGCGAGGGGTGGCGTACGACGTCGTGGTTGGACAGCACCCAGGTGGCGGAGGCGCCCGCCGCGCGCGCCGTGGCGAGCGATTCGGTGATGATCTGCTTCAGTTCCTCGGCGTCCCAACCTCCCTGCAAGTACTCGAAGTTGAAGGCCTGGCCCAATTCGTCCGGGCGGGCGTACAGGGCGCGGCGGGAGCTGGGGTTCACCCAGGCCTCGGCGACCGCCATGCGGGGCGGGCGGTAGGCGTCGAGGACCTTGCGCCAGTCGCGGTAGATCTCGTGGACCTCGTCGCGGTCGTAGAAGGGGTGGGTGCCGGGCGGGAAGCGGGGGAGGGCGTCCTCGCCGCTCAGCTCGGGCGCGCCCAGGTCGCGCAGCGGCTCGCTGAGGTCCTTGGCCAGGGCGTGGGCCACGTCGACGCGGAAGCCGTCGACGCCGCGGTCGGACCAGAAGCGCAGGGTGGTGCGGAAGTCCGCGCGGACCTCCTCGTTCTCCCAGTTCAGGTCGGGCTGCTGCGGGGTGAACAGGTGCAGGTACCACTGGCCGTCGGGGACGCGGCGCCAGGCGCTGCCGCCGAAGACGGACTGCCAGTCGGTGGGCGGGAGTTCGCCGTGCGGGCCACGGCCGTCGCGGAAGACGTAGCGTTCGCGGGCGGCGGAGCCGGGGCCGGCCCGCAGCGCCTCCTGGAACCAGACGTGCCGGTGGGAGGTGTGGTTGGGGACCAGGTCGACGATGACCTTCAGGCCGAGGCGGTGGGCCTCGGCGGCCATGGCGTCGAAGTCGTCGAGGGTGCCCAGGCGCGGGTCGACGTCGCGGTAGTCGGCGACGTCGTAGCCGCCGTCGGCCAGTTCGGAGGGGTAGAAGGGGCTGAGCCACAGGGCGTCCACGCCGAGGGCGGCCAGGTGGTGCAGCCGCTGGGCGACGCCCTTGAGGTCACCCAGCCCGTCGCCGTCGGCATCGGCGAAACTGCGCGGATAGACCTGGTAGATGACGGCCTGGCGCCACCAGTCGGGGTTGCTGGAGGAGAGGTCGGGCACGCGGGCTCCTCTTCGGCGATGCGTGGTCTTCGATACGAACTCTGTCCACATCGCCGGAATGGTGAACGTCTGAGGTGACCGGAGTGGTTGGTTCCCGGTGTGGCGAAATTGTGATGGCGGCTGAACCGGGAAGGCGTTACCGCAGGTTGACAGCGTTCTGCCAGGAGACCCACCATGTGCTCACGCTGTGGCGGAAGTGACCAACGAGCCCAGTGTTCTTAGACCAAGGGGGTGTTGTGTCCCCCCGTACATGCACACGCCAGATGGGATACGCATGTCCATAGCGAGACGTGTCATCGCGCGACGCCTGCTGGGGACGGGCGCCGCATCGCTCGCCCTGTGCGCGGCCACCGTCGCCTCCGCCTCCGGCGCCTGGGCCACCGGCTCACACGGCGGCGACGGCTGGAAGTCCGGCGGCACCTATCAGCCCGGCACCGGCGCGGGCACCGAAACGGCCACCGACCGCTGCCAGTTCTCCCTCGACGGCAAGAACTTCTACGACTCGGTCAAGGTCGACGACCAGAACCTGAAGGTCACCGACGACGGCAAGGTCCACATCTCGGTTCGCGCCGCCGCCGACGCCGCGACCTGCACCGCCTCGCTCGCCTCCTACCTCGCCCACGGGCCGACCTTCGCCACCTCCGGCGAGCAGGTCTTCGTCGACTTCGACACCGTCACGGTCAAGCCGGGCGGCACCGACACCCTCGACATCGCCGTGCCGGACGCGGGCTGCTTCGCGCAGGTCGACCTGTACCGGGGCGCGGTGAAGTTCGACGGCAAGCTCGACGCCGACGACGGCTTCGAACACGGCGACCTGCCCAAGGGCCCGGACCGCCCGGTCATCAAGGACAAGCTGATCGCGGCCTGGAACGGCGGCACGAAGGACTGCACGACACCGCCCCCGGCGACCGAGGAGCCCCCGACCACACCGCCGGCCGAGCCCTCCGAGCCGGCGACCGAGGAGCCGTCGACCCCGGCGGAGGAGACGACGCCGCCGGCCTCCGAGACCCCGTCGACCGAGAGCCCGACCCCGACCCCGGAGCCCTCCGACTCGACGTCGCCCCCGGCGGCGCCCTCCCCCAACGGCGGCGGCGACCTCGCCAAGACCGGCGGCAGCAGCGCGACCGGCCCGATCGCGATCGGCGCGGTGGTGCTGATGGCGGGCGGCGCGGCGTTCGTGGTGGCATCGAAGCGACGCCGTACGGCCCGTTCCTGACGGACCGACAGGCACACGAAGGGCCCGGGTGATCGGCGGATCCCCCGGGCCCTTCTCATTGCCCGGCGACGCGGCACCCGAACACCAGTGGAAAAACCAGTGGAACAGCGCCACTGCGCGCCCTTACCGTGCTGCCGGACCAAGTCATCCAGTCAAGGACGTGCCCTTGTACACCCTGTGAGACCTCCCGAGTGCTGATCGGTCGCGCGTCGCGCAAGTGCGCCGCGCTTCTTTCTGCTGCGGACTTCTCACTGAAACCGGTGTACTTCTGTGCTCGAAAACTGGGTGGTCACGCCCACCTGCCTGCCGCTCATCGTCCGCCGCTGCCACACCTGCGCGTCCGAGCGCTTCCAGGCCAGCGGCAAATTCCGCGTCAACGCACACCACAAGCTCATCGACGCCTGGCTCCTCGTGCTCTGCGCCGCTTGTGGCGAGACCGCGAAACTCACGCTCCTGGAGCGGGCGAACGTGCGCTCCATACGACCCGACCTGCTGGACCGGCTGCATGACAACGACCCTGGCCTGACAGCGGAACTGCTCCAGGATCCGCTCGTGCGACGCCGCAGTCGCATCGCCCTCGACTGGGCGGGCGCCTGGCGCCTCGACACCGGCGGCTCGGATCACCTGGACCGCGAGGTGATCGACGTCTCGGTCCGCTTCGCGGCGCGGATCCCTGTCCGGCCGGTGCGCCTGATCGCCGAAGGCTGCGGTCTGTCACGGGCCGAGGTCGAACGACTGCTCACGGAGGGGAAACTCGTCTCGGCCGTCCGGCTGAGCGGCAAGCTCTCCGACGACTTCACCTTCACGCTCAAGCGCTGAGGGGGTGCGGTTGGTTGGTCTTCGGCGGCCGGGCGTGACGGATGGTCAGGCCCGGCCCACCGTCGTCAGGCCCGCTCCACCGCCGTCAGATACAGCTTCACGAATCGCTCCACGTCCACGTCCAACGCCACGTCCACCAAGGGCCGTTCGCTCGTACCGGCGTGGATTTCGGACTCGCCGTGGCGCAGGCGGCGGTCGACGATCGTCGGGCCGCGGGTCGGGCCGGGGGCCAGGGAGAACTCGACGGGGAGGAGGCTGCTCTCCCTTTCGTCGGTGGTGCGTGTGTGGAACCGGTGGGACCGGGGATGCGGAGTACACCCGACCCCACCGGGGTCCACGGCTCCGGCCGCCCGTCGGGGGAACGTGCGGACGGCCGGAGCCTCATCTCCCGGGGACGAGGTCCGCTCGTCGGCGGGAGGGTCTACGGGGCCTGCTGAGGCCGGTTCAGACCCTGCGGCGGCACTGGCACCAGGAAGAGCCGCGGTCGACGCATAGCTTCGTGTGCGCGTAGCCGTTGATGCCGGCGCCGGAGTTGCTGACGAACGTGCGCCGCTCATACGACTCGTCGTCCGCGATCGGCCCCGAGCAGACGCCGCACACACGTCGGCGGATCTCTTCGGCAATCTGGTCCGCGCCGATCGGCTCCGCGAGCGGGCCCGGGTGCTGGTGCAGCGTCAGGAGCGCGCGGCTCATGGTGGCGAGGTCGTACACGTCGCAGGCCGGGGAGCCGTCGGCGTATTCCTCCAGGAGCTGGGACGCCCGCACGAGGACGTGGACCGCCAGCCATCGCATCTCGCCCCGCATGCGGGCCGTGAGGCTCTGTACCTCCGGCATGAGGAGCTGCATATGCCCCTGGAACTGCTTCTTCAGGGTGTCGAGTTCCTCGCCGGTAGGCAGGCGGGGAGCCCACAGCAGAGCCTCGTACGCCTTCCGGATCGTGTCGGCGTCGACCAGGAGCGGCGTGTTCGTCATCGGATGACCTCTCCCGCCTCGGCGAGCCGGTACCGGCCGTACGTCATGAGCTGGGAGACGGCCTCCGTGCTGCACAGGTCGCCGGGGCCGTCCATCGGCACGCACCAGCGGGAGCGCCCGAAACTGGGGCTGGGCTGAGTCGGGGAGGGCACGCCGAGGTAGCTGCCGGGTTCGAGGCATTCCGCGTGCGTGTCGCGCGCACGGCCGCGCCACTCCTTGCGCTCTGCGGTGCTGCGAGGCACGAGGGCGTAGTACCGCTGGATGTGGAGGTCGACGAACACCGGGCCGCCTTGCAGTGCACCGGCGAGAAGGCCGTCAATGCGCTGCTCATCGTCCGTGCCGAAAGCGGCGTACACGAGGGCTGCCGAGAAGCGGACAACGGTGAAGAGGGCACCACACGTCAGGAGCGCGGTACCGGTCCTCGACCACTCCGTACGCGCTCTGTGCGTGTCCAGCGCGGCGAGGAGGAGCCACTGGCTGACCGCAAGTTCGCGGTCCGCTCTGGAGTGGACCAGGACGCCGGCCTGTGGCTCGACTGGTGGGGGGACGTGGCGGCTGAAGGACGTCATGGTCCAACAGAACCGGAAGTGTCCTGTTGCCCATCAGGACAGTCTCGGGGCAGTTGCCGACAGCCAACAGGACAGTTTCAGGGGGTAGTCGACTGCGGCAGGACTACCGTGGTGCACGAATGCACGAGAGAGGGGCGGCGGTGTGACCAGGCAGCGGAACACCGAACTTGAGGCGCTGCTCACGGAGTTCGGGTTCACGCACGCCCAGTTGGCCGAGGAGGTCAACCGGGTTGCCGTCGACGAGTTCGGGGAGCCCGCGAACTGCACCGACCGGCACGTCCGGCGCTGGGTCTCCGGGGCTGTGCGCTGGCCGTGGCCGCGCTACCTTCGGCCCCTGGAACACATCTTCGGCCGCAGCCCGCAGCAGATGGGATTCGTGCCGCGCGCCGGGGCACCCGAGCCCCAACCGCCCGCACCGCCCTCTGCACCGGCGCGGTCGGCACCCGCGAAGGAACACCCGCCCGTGCAGCGCCGCACATTCATCGCCGCATCCCTCATCGCAGCCCTCGGTATCGACCGGACGCCATGGCGCGGCCGTATCGGCATGTCCGACGTCGACCGGGTCCAGGGCACCATCACGCGCCTTGACGCCCACTTCAACGGGCTCGGCGGGGGCGCCCTAGGGCCTGTTGCGAAAGTGGATCTTGTTCGTTGATGATCACGTCCCGTGGGACGTGGGGATCTGACGAACGGCC
>NZ_JBNGGG010000013.1:0-216848 GCF_049974585.1 Streptomyces sp. UG1
ACCACCGTCACCGGCCCCCAGGTACAGCCGCCGTCGAGGGACCGTCTGAGGACGACATCGATGTCACCGGAGTCGCCGTCGAGCAGTGCCGCCGGCTCACCGAGGCCCGGCGGGAGAACGAATGGCGCCGGCTGCGGGGAGCCGGCATGACGCGGGCCGTCCTCCTCAGCGCCTGGCTCGGCCTGCTCGGGGTGGGGGCCAAGAACGCCCGGTTCACCTCAGGGTTCGGTGAACCGGCCTGGCGCAGGAAGTACGTGTACGAAGGCTGCCGTCCCCAGCCCCCCGCTTCGGAGCTTAAGGGGCCTTGTCGTCAAACGCCGGACGGGTTGGTGAGTCAGTCCCTCCGGCGTTTGAGGAGCGGGAGTCCAGAGGGCGGCGGGACGGAATAAGGCATGGAGGTCGGGTCAGGAATCGAGAAGCGCCGCAGGGCGGCCGCGGCTAGCGTGACGGGCATGGACATCAGCATTCACGCCAGTTTTCTTCCGCACGACGACCCGGACGCCTGCCTGGCCTTCTACCGCGACGCCCTCGGCTTCGAGGTCCGTACCGACGTCGGGCAGGGCAAGATGCGCTGGATCACGGTCGGCCCCGTCGGCCAGCCGGGCACGTCCATCCTGCTCGCGCCGCCCGCCGCCGACCCCGGCATCACCGACGACGAGCGTCGCGTCATCGCCGAGATGATGGCCAAGGGCACCTACGGCTGGATCCTGCTGGCCACCGGCAATGTCGACGACACCTTCGAGAAGGTGCAGGCCAGCGGCGCAGAGGTGGTCCAGGAGCCCACCGACCAGCCGTACGGCATCCGCGACTGCGCCTTCCGCGACCCCGCGGGCAACATGGTCCGGATCCAGGAGCGGGGCTGACGATGACCGAGTCGCACATCGCCGACAGCCACGACCTGATCCGTGTGCACGGCGCCCGGGAGAACAACCTCAAGGACGTCAGCATAGAGATCCCGAAACGCCGGCTGACCGTGTTCACCGGTGTATCGGGTTCCGGCAAGAGCTCGCTCGTCTTCGACACCATCGCCGCCGAGTCGCAGCGGCTGATCAACGAGACCTACAGCGCGTTCCTGCAGGGCTTCATGCCCAATCTCGCGCGGCCCGAGGTCGACGTACTGGACGGCCTGACCACCGCGATCACCGTCGACCAGCAGCGCATGGGCTCCGACCCGCGCTCCACCGTCGGCACCGCAACCGACGCCAACGCGATGCTGCGCATCCTCTTCAGCCGGCTCGGCGAGCCGCACATCGGCCCGCCCGCCGCGTACTCCTTCAACGTCGCCTCGGTCTCCGCGAGCGGCGGCCTGACCGTGGACCGCGGTGCCGACAAGACCAAGACCGAGAAGGTCACCTTCAGCCGCACCGGTGGCATGTGCACGCACTGCGAGGGGCGGGGGCGGGTCTCCGACATCGACCTGGCCCAGCTCTTCGACGACTCGAAGTCGCTGTCCGAGGATCCGTTCACCATCCCCACCTACACGGGGGACGGGTGGGTCGTGCGGGTCATCGCCGAGTCCGGGTTCTTCGACAAGGACAAGCCGATCCGGGAGTACAGCAAGAAGGAGCGGCACGACTTCCTCTATCGCGAGCCCACCAAGGTGAAGATCAACGGGGTCAACCTCACCTACGAGGGACTGATCCCCAAGCTGCAGAAGACCTTCCTTTCCAAGGACCGCGAGTCGATGCAGCCGCACATCCGGGCCTTCGTGGACCGCGCGGTCACCTTCGCCGAATGTCCCGACTGCGACGGCACCCGGCTCAGCGAGCTGGCCCGCTCCTCGAAGATCGGCAAGATCAACATCGCCGACGCCTGCGAGATGGAGATCCGCGACCTGGCCGAATGGGTCCGCGCGCTCGACGAGCCGTCGGTCGCGCCGCTGCTCGCCAAGCTCCAGCACTCCCTCGACTCGTTCGTGGAGATCGGACTCGGCTATCTCTCCCTCGACCGGGCCTCCGGCACGCTCTCCGGCGGTGAGGCGCAGCGCACCAAGATGATCCGCCACCTCGGTTCCTCGCTCACGGATGTGACGTACGTCTTCGACGAGCCCACCATCGGTCTGCACCCGCACGACATCCAGCGCATGAACAACCTGCTGCTGCGGCTGCGCGACAAGGGCAACACCGTGCTCGTGGTGGAGCACAAGCCGGAGACGATCGCCATCGCCGACCATGTGGTGGACCTCGGCCCCGGCGCGGGCACCGCGGGCGGCACCGTCTGCTTCGAGGGCAGCCTCGACGGGCTGCGGGCGAGCGACACCGTCACCGGACGCCACCTCGACGACCGGGCCGCGCTCAAGGACACCGTCCGCAAGGCGACCGGGCAATTGGAGATCCGCGGCGCCACCGCCAACAACCTCCAGAGCGTCGACGTCGACATCCCGCTCGGCGTGCTCTGCGTCGTCACCGGCGTCGCCGGCTCCGGCAAGAGCTCGCTCATCCACGGCTCCATCCCGGCGCCGGAAGGCGTCATCTCGGTCGACCAGACCCCGATCCGCGGCTCGCGGCGCAGCAACCCGGCGACGTACACCGGACTGCTCGAGCCGATCCGCAAGGCGTTCGCCAAGGCCAACGGCGTCAAGCCGGCCCTGTTCAGCCCCAACTCCGAGGGCGCCTGCCCCACCTGCAACGGCGCCGGGGTCATCTACACCGATCTGGCGATCATGCAGAGCGTCGCCACCACCTGCGAGGACTGCGAGGGCAAGCGGTTCGACGCGTCGGTCCTCGAGTACCACCTCGGCGGACGGGACATCAGCGAGGTGCTGGCGATGTCGGTGGCCGAGGCGGAGGAGTTCTTCCGCGCGGGCGAGGCGCGCATCCCGGCCGCGCACAAGATCATCGAGCGGATGGCGGACGTCGGACTCGGCTACCTCACCCTCGGCCAGCCGCTGACCACGCTGTCCGGCGGTGAGCGCCAGCGGCTGAAACTGGCCGTGCACATGGCCGGCAAGGGCGGCGTCTACGTCCTCGACGAGCCGACCACCGGCCTCCACCTCGCCGACGTCGAGCAGCTTCTCGGCCTGCTGGACCGGCTGGTCGACTCCGGCAAGTCGGTCATCGTCATCGAGCACCACCAGGCCGTCATGGCGCACGCCGACTGGATCATCGACCTCGGGCCCGGCGCCGGTCACGACGGCGGCCGGATCGTGTTCGAGGGCACCCCCGCCGACCTCGTCGCCGAGCGCTCCACCCTCACCGGTGAGCACCTCGCGGCCTACGTCGGCGGCTGACGGCGATGTGTCTCGCCTCCGCACCGGTGATGGCCCTGCTCTCGTCCCGCTCCCGCCAGACGCGGGAGTGGACGAGGTGGGAGGGGCTTGGGGAAGATGCGGGTGTGCCGTCCAGCCGGTCCAGCCAGTCGACGCCCGAGGAACAGCGCCTGCGCACGCTCGTCGCGCTGCGCCGGGTCCGTGACCGGATGGACCGGGAGTACGCGCAGCCGCTGGACGTCGAGGCGCTCGCCCGGGGCGTGCACATGTCGGCCGGGCACCTCAGCCGCGAGTTCCGGGCCGCCTACGGCGAGTCGCCGTACGGCTACCTCATGACACGGCGCATCGAGCGCGCGATGGCGCTGCTGCGCCGGGGCGACCTCAGCGTCACCGAGGTGTGCTTCACGGTGGGCTGTTCCTCGCTGGGCACCTTCAGCACCCGGTTCACGGAGCTGGTCGGCATGTCGCCGAGTGCCTACCGGCGCCAGGAGGCGGACACGACGGAAGGGATGCCGTCGTGTGTGGCGAAACAGGTGACCAGACCGCTCAGGAACCGCCCGGCGCCGTTCAGCCTGGCGGCCGCGGTCAACGGAGCGGTGCCGGCCACCGAGCCACAGCGGTAGGCACGACCCATGGGCCGGGCTACGGCAGGGTCCGCCGGTAGTCGCCGTAGGAGACCGTGACGGATCCGCTCCGGCGTCTGACGCGTGGCGAGACGTACATGCCGTCGCCGGGCGTGTTGGAGTCGCCGGTGAGGAGATGCGCGGTCCGCACCAGACGGGACCACCGCGCTCTGACGAACCCTTGGAACTGGGCCTCGTGTTCGGCCTGCATCAAGCACCCTCCCTCGCCCTCCAGACCGCCGATGCCGGGGAAACCGCGGAAACGGTTGCCCGGCCCGCCCGACTCGTTTCGAATGGGGCCGTGGACAGCGACGAGCAGTGGAACGAGAGCGATGCGGGGATCCTCAGACTCCCCTCCGGGCGCCTGATCCGGGGCCGCGGCCTGCGCCGCCCCCTCGAACCGGGGGCGCGGACCCCGTCGTACGGCGTCTACCTCCTGGGCAAGCCGCCCCCGGAGGTCCCCTGGGCCTCCCACTGGATCCGCTGGCCCGACTTCCGCCTCCCGGCCGACCGCGAGGCCGCCCGCGCCGCCCTCGCCGAGGCATGGCAGCGGGCCGCCGCCGAACGCGTGGAGATCGCGTGCGGCGGCGGCCGGGGGCGTACGGGAACCGCGCTGGCGTGTCTGGCGGTGCTGGACGGCGTGCCGGCCGAGGACGCCGTGGACTTCGTACGGCGGAACTACGACCGGCACGCCGTGGAGACACCGTGGCAGCGCGGGTACGTGCGGCGCTTCAGGTGAGCGTCTGAGCCAGGAACTCGGTGGCCTTCACGATCAGGGCGTGGTCGTACTCGGCGTCCTGCTCGGGCCGTGTCGTCTGGACCGCCAGGACGAGCGGGGTGCCGTCCTCGGTCCAGGCGATGCCCACGTCGTTGTTGGCGCCGTAGGAGCCGCCGCCGGTCTTGTCGGCGATCGCCCAGGTCGGGGGCAGCGCCGCGCGGAAGCGGTTGACGCTGGTGGTGTTGTTGAGCAGCCAGTGGGTCAGCAGCTCGCGGTCGGGGCGGTTCAGGGTGTTGCCGAGGACCAGGCGGGCGTAGCTGCGGCCGATCGCGCGCGGGCTGGTGGTGTCCGTGACGCGCCACGGCTCCGCCGAGTTCAGCTCGGTCTCCCAGCGGTCGAGGCGGGTCACCGGGTCGCCGATCGAGCGGGCGAAGCGGGTGATGGCGGTGGGGCCGCCGAGTTCGCGCAGCAGGAGGTTGCCCGCCGTGTTGTCGCTGAACCGGATGGCCGCGTCGGCGAGTTCGCCGACGGTCATGCCGGTCGCCAGATTCTTCTCGGTCTTCGGGGAGTAGGCCACCAGGTCGTCCGCCGTGTAGTGGATCCGCTTGGCGAGCACCTCGCCGTTCCGGTCCAGGTCGCGCAGGACGGCCGCGGCGGCCAGGGGCTTGAACAGCGAGCAGATCGGGAAGCGCTCGTCGGCACGGTGGGTGACGGTCTTCTTCGTCCGGACGTTGTACGCGAACACGCCCAGACGTGCGCCGTGCTGCCGCTCCAGTTCACGGAGGCGGTCGGTGGTGGCGTGGGCGGGGGCGCCGGTGAGAAGCGCGGCGGCGGTGGCGGTGCCTGCGGTGAGCAGGGTGCGTCGGCCTAAGATCTCGGACTCCTTCGCTCGGATTTCGTCTGGTGGATTTCGTCTGACGGGTGGTGACGATCTCTGCAGTGATCGACGCCGTACGTCATTCCTTGGTTGCAGCGCCGTAGACCATCGGCCGACAGCGCGGTGCGCACGCCCTCGCCACAGTGGCCGTATGGAGAACACCAAGGGGATCAGCCGGGCACGATTTCTCGCGGGGGCGGCGGCCGTCGGACTGGCGGGGGCGGTGCTGCCCGCGGGGCAGGCAGGGGCGACCGGGACAGGGCGAGGGCTGCGGCACCGGGGCGTCGTCTACACCGTCGGCGCGGGCGAGACGCCCGGCACCGCGTGGAGCGCCGCCCGGATGCGCCGGGACATCCGCGTCATCCGCGACGAGCTGCACGCCGACACAGTCGACGTCACCGGCGACGGCGTCGACCGCCTCACCGCCACCGCCGCCGAGGCCGCCGAACGCGGGCTGCACGTCTGGCTCCAGCCGACCCTCGGAGACGTGCCGGAGCGGGAGATCCTGGACTCGATCGCCGAGTGCGGCCGGTTCGCGGAGCGGCTGCGCCGGCAGGGCGCGAGCGTCGACTTCAGCGTGGGCTGCGAGTTCTGGCTGTTCGTGCCGGGGATCGTCCCGGGCGAGACGGTGCTGGAACGCGTCGAGAACCTCCTGATGGGCACGGTCGACATGGCGAGGATGCAGCGCCGCCTGGCCCGCTTCACCGCGAAGGCGGCGGCGGTCGGCCGCGACGTCTTCCACGGCAAGCTGAGCTACGCCGCCGCCCAGGACGAGGAGTTCGAACCGGTCGACTGGACCCTCTTCGACGTCATCGGCATCGACTACTACTCCTACTCCCGCCATCACCGCGACTACGTCCGCGACCTGCGCCGCTACCAGCGCTGGGGCAAGCCCCTGGCCATCACCGAGTTCGGCACCTGCGCCTACGTCGGCGCCCCCGCGACGGCCGGCATGGGCTGGAACATCGTCGACTACACGAAGGAGCCCAACGAGATCAAGGGCGACCCGGTGCGCAGCGAGCGCACCCAGGCCGCCTACCTGACCGATCTCCTGGGGGTCTTCGAGTCGATGGGCCTCTACGCGGCGATGGCCTTCGAGTTCGTCACCCCGGACGCCCCGCACCGCCCCGACAGCCCCCGCTACGACCTGGACCTGGCGAGCTACGCCATCACCAAGCCGATCAAGGACCGCCCGGACGACCCGGCGTCGGACTGGCACTGGGAGCCGAAGGAGGCGTTCCACGCGCTGGCCCGGCAGTACCGCAGGTGCGGTCAGTCGCAGTAGAGGTCCCGGGCGGGTCGCTTCCCGGTCGCCAGGAACCGGGAAACCACCGCATCCCCGCACGCGTTGCCGTTCTCCAGATAGGCGCCATGCCCCGTGGAGTTCACGGTGACCATGACGGCACGCCTGCCGAGGGCCTCGCGCATCTTCAGGGCGCCGCTCAGTGGCGTGGCCACGTCCCGCTCGTTCTGCACCATCAGGATGTTGGACGGCCCACGGTCGGTCACCCGGGGCGGCGCCTCGCTCGGCTGCCACGGCCACGCGGCGCACACCATCGCGTTCCTCGGCATGCCGGCGGTCAGCGGATACTTGGCCCGGCTCTCGGCGACGCCCTTCTCGTACACCGCGGCAGACCTGGGCCAGGCGGCGTCGTTGCAGATGGTGGCGGCGCCGACCGCGGTGTAGTTCTGCACCGCCGCCTCCGGCGGGCTCTGCGGCGCGGGCGGCAGTGTGCCCTTCTCGGCGGCGAGGATCAGCTTCGCGAGCACCGGGTAGTCCTCGGGGTCGTACAGGCTGTCCAGCATCGTCTGGCGCAGCACGTTGCCGTTCAGCTCCGCCGGGTTGGCTCCGGGCCAGGGGAGCGGCTCGCGGTCCAGGCGGGCGGCGAGGCGCAGGAACGCCGAGCGCACCTCGGCCGGCGTGTCTGCGACGCGGTCCGGATTGCCGGACCTGGACGCCCACTTGGCGAACTCGGGGAAGTTGTCCTCAACGCCCGCCTCGAACGCCTCGAGCCAGGCGCGCTCCGCCCGCACGGGGTCGGGGTTGTCGTTGCTGTCCAGCACGATCCGGTCGGTGCGGTGCGGGAACAGCTCGGCGAACGTGCTGCCGACGTAGGTGCCGTACGAGTCGCCCCAGGCGGACAGCTTGCGCTCCCCGAGCGCTGCCCGGATGCTGTCGATGTCGCGGGCGTTGTTCTTGGTGCTGATGTGTTTCATCAGCTCACCGCCGTTGCGCGCACAGGCATCCGAGATGCGCCGGGCGGTGGCCATGTTCTCGGTGACGGAGCCGTCCGGGGCCGGCCAGGGGCGCAGTGCTGTGCGGGAGAGGTCCTGGTGCTCGACGTCGCAACTGACCGGCGCGGAGGGCGCGTTGCCGCGCGGCGCGAACCCGATCAGGTCATAGGCGTCCCGCACCTTCTTGGGCAGCCGCTGCCCCTTGTCCGAGGGCTCGGCGAGACTGTCCCCGCCGGGGCCTCCGGCGATGATCAGCAACGCCCCCCGCCGCGCCGACGGCTTCTCGCTGAGTATCCGGGAGACGGCGAGGTCGATCCTCGGACCGCCGGGGTCGGCGTAGTCCATCGGCACGGACACGGTCGTGCACTGCTGGCGCGGATCGAGCCCGTCACCCTCGCACTTGGTCCACTTCAGCGGCGCGGGCGCGCCGGCGGCGGACGCGGTGAGCGGGGTGACGACTCCGAAGACGACTCCGGAGGCGGCGGCGATCAGGGCGGCACTCTTCGTGATCTGATTCATGCAAGCAGCCTGACGGATGGTGACGCTGTGTCACATCCGGGCAACTCCCGTATCTCCCCTGGGGATTACCCCCATACGAACCACTAGGTCAGCCCCAGCACCATGATGAGCCGGTCCTCCCCGGGGCCGAGGTAGTTCCGGCGCACACCTCCCTCGGCGGCGAACCCCAGGGACCGGTACAGCATGATCGCCGCGGCGTTCTCCGGCTCGACGGTCAGCCGCACCTCGTGGACCCGCTCCCTGCGCAGCTCCCGCAGCACCTCCAGCATCAGCCGCTTGCCCAGCCCCCGCCCCCGCCGGTCGGCGCTGACGGCCAGGCTCAGCACCCAGCACACATAGCCGTCCGAGGTGGTCACGAAGAGGACATAGCCGTGCAGGCACTCGCCGTCGTCGAGGACGAGGACCCGGTCGCCGTGCACGTCGAGGTGCTGGCGCAGCACGAAGTACGGGTACGGGTCGTCCGGGAAGACCTCCCTGTCCACGCGGAGCAGCTCGGGCAGGTCCGCGTCCGTGACGCCCCTCATCGTCAGCGGGCGATCGCCGCTGTCGGCGAAGAACGCCTGGTCGGAGCGGCCACCCAGAACGGGGAAACGTTCCTCCGGCACAGCCATCAACTGCCCCCTATGTGATGGAATGGAGGCCCATCTTGAGCAGGGCGATCCGGCGGTTCAAGAGTGCGAGTCGCTTTTGCCTCGACGCGCTCCCAGTGCGCCTTCCTTCTTTGGTACCGTGACAGAATGACCCAGAGATCGTCGGGGGGCGTCCAGTTGAAGAACGCAGAGGTGAGCTGGGCGGCGTTCGACCCGATCGCCTACGTTGACAACAACTACCGCGACTTGCAGGCAGAGGACGCGGAGATCCTGCACATGGTGCGGGATCATTTCGGCGATCATTTCCAGAAGCAGGGCGGCGGCCCCGTTTCCGGTATCGATGTCGGCGCCGGTGCCAATCTCTATCCCGCACTCGCCATGCTGCCGTGGTGCGAGGAGATCACCCTCTTCGAGCGCTCACCCTCGAACGTCGACTACCTCAGGGGCCAGGTCGACTCCTACGACCGCAACTGGGACCAGTTCTGGGACGCCCTGTGCGAGCACGACGCCTACAACTCCCTTGGCATGGACCCGCGGGAGAGGTTCGGCAAGGTCGTCTCCGTCGAACAGGGCGACCTCTTCGACCTCGCGCGGTACGAGGGGCGGTGGTCCATGGGGACCATGTTCTTCGTCGCCGAGTCGATGACCACGTCCCACCAGGAGTTCCGGCTCGGCGTCGAGCGTTTCATGCGCGCCCTGGCCCCGGGGGCGCCCTTCGCCGCGGCCTTCATGGAACATTCGAAGGGTTATCACGCGGGTGAGCATTTCTTCCCGGCGTGTGACGTGGGAGAATCGGAGGTCCGCGCGAGCCTTGAGGTGTTCGTGGGTGACCTCAAGGTGCAGCGACTCGAATCCGAGGCCGAAGTGCGCGACGGATATTCCGGAATGATCGTCGCCTACGGCTGGCGCGGCACTTCGGCGTTTTCACAGTGAATCACCGAATCACTGAATCAGTGAATCAATGAGACAGTGAATCTTCACAACAGAAGAGGGATATTCCTCGACTGATGGCAGTGCGGCCTGTGTGAGGGGCATGGGATGCAGATCAAGCCACGCCAGCATCTGCTGGACATCTGGCAGGGAGTCGCCCGCCACTCTTTCGACGGGGGAGAGTGGGAGTGGGGCGAATGGGGCGGAAGGAGCAGTGTGGCCGACGCCGAGCGGCTGCTCTGCCTGCTGTACCCGGCAACCGAGATCCCCGCGTTCCGGCTCGACGACCCCGACACCACCCAGGAGGACGTCCAGCAGGCACTGAAGAAGGCGGGCGGGCGGCTGGACCTCCCGGTCAACCTCGTCGAGGTCGCGGCCGAGTTCATGCGGACGCACACCGGCGACGACAAGCGGCCCACCTTCGCCGGGGGCTACTACTTCGGCTCGGCCGACAAGACCAAGGAGCTGACCGAGGAACAACGCCAGGTCGGCGTGGTCGACTCCTTCTCCATGTCGATCACCCTGTGCCTGGCCACCCTCGGCTTCCTCAAGGTCTACGAGACCCGGACCCGGCGCTCCGACGTCCAGGAGACCATCGCCGAACTGCGCCAGGCCACCAGCAACCGGCTCACCGCCGCCATGGTGAGCCTGCTGCGCTCCTTCGTCGTCAACGTCTTCGACACCGACGCCCCCCAGGGCCGTACCCTCACCGAACTCCTCGGCCAGGGACGGATGTCGCAGCGGCAGGTCCTGAACAAGTTCCAGGACCGCTTCCGCGCGCTGCGCGCGGCCCTGGTCGAGAGCGTCTTCCTCGGCATCGACGTCCAGGAAGGCCTCAAGGACGAGAGCCAGCTCTTCGAGTGCGGCTGGGCGTGGAGCGCGGTGCAGGGCTCCCCCGAGGTCGAGACCAGCGAACCCATCGGGCCGCAGCCCGACGGCATCGCCAAGGACGTGCCGTATCTGTACTTCACGGTGGTCGCCCTCGACGGTATCCAGGACCTGTTCTCCGACCGCACCCTCACCCTCGGCCTGCTCAACACCGAACAGCAAAGGCTCGCCGAGGCGCTGCGGCTGCGGTGGGAGCTGACCCAGCAGTACTGGTCGCGCATCGCCCGCTTCGACGACGACCGCTGGCCCCTGGAGGACATCCCCTGGCGTACGACGGGACAGCGGCTGGAGTCCGAGTACTTCTCCCTCTCCGTCGCCGCCATCCTCGTGCACGACCTGATGCGCCGCCGGGCCACCGACGACGACCTGACCCGCACCGTCGGCATCATGGAGCGCCTCGCCGAGCGCGGCCGTATCACCAGCCGCATGACTCAGGACGACCCGATGGTGCACCAGCTCCACAACGTCGGTGTCGCCCTGCCGCTGCAGGGCAGCGAGCAGCTCGGCCCGCCCATGACCTGGGCCATGACCGACTTCTCCGCGCAGCTGCTGAAGCGCACCGTCCAGCTGTGCACCCTCTCGCGCAACCTCGCCTCGCACGACCGGCTGCTCAGACTGGCCGAGGACATCTTCGACCACATGTGGCGCCGGCGCATCCGCGACGGCGAGGGCGTCGGACTGTGGGACAACGTCCACGCCGCCTACCCCGAGGCGGAGATCCACAAGCGGCGCGTCCCGGTGTCGTGGAGCATCACCGAGCGGGTCACCGAGGTGATGGTCCAGGCCCACGACATGTACCGCCAGCCACCGATCCGCAGCCTCGAACTCACCGAGCTGGCCCGGGCGTTGCTCAGCGAGTCCGCGCACCTGCTGGGCAACGAACAGATGGAACCCGCGCCCTCCGGCGACGGCCGGCACGGGATGCAGCTCAGAAACATCGAGGTCAAGTTGCGCCGCGCCCGCAGCCTCGTGGACGACCAGCCGGGTACGGCCTACGCGTTGACGCTCGACGTGCTGGGACAGCTCGACTCGCTCGCCCGCGCCCGCGAAGCCGCGGACCGGGGAGTGTGAACCGTGCTGATCTTCGCCGCCTCCGACAAAGGGGGCACCGGCCGCTCCGTCACGAGCGCCAACCTCGCCTACCACCGGGCGATGGCCGGGGACGACGTCTGCTACCTGGACTTCGACTTCGGCTCACCCACCGCGGCGGCCGTCTTCGACGTGGCCGACGCCCGCCAGGAGACCGAGGACCGCGGACTGCACGCGTATCTGATAGGCGAGGTCAGCGAACCGGCCCGGATCGACGTCTGGTCCGAGACCGAGCACCAGGTGCTGCGCTTCCCGCCGCCCGGCAGCGGCCGGCTGGTGCTGATGCCCGGCGACGTCAGCGGCGGCGAGTTCGCCATCAGCGGCGACAACCTGCGCCGCTGCGTCGACCTGCTGATGACGCTCTACTACGAGTTCGACCTGGTCGTCGTCGACCTCAGCGCCGGCCGCTCCTACGCCGTCGACATGGTCCTGGAGGCCACCGCACGGCCCGAGATGCGCGAGGTCACGGCCCGCTGGCTGGTCTTCCACCGCTGGACCCGCCAGCATGTCGCCGCCGCCGCGAGCCTGGTCTTCGGCAAGCGCGGCATCGTCGCCGGCGGAGCCGAACGCGGCCATGACGCGGAGGAGCTGCGGGCCGCGATCCGTTTCGTACGGGCCGCCGTACCCGACCCCGAATCGCCGCTGTGGTCGCAGGTCTCGCCCACCCAGTCGGCGTGGATGCGCAAGACCGACGGCGACCTCAAGCAGCTCGCCTCCACCCAGGGCATCGGCTTCAGCCAGGTCCTCGGCTCCGTACCGCTCGAACCGGTCCTGCAGTGGCGGGAACAGCTCATCACCGACGAGGACGTGCTGGACAGCCAGATCGCCAACCAGGAGACCTGGCAGGCGCTGAGCCAGCTCGCCGCGCGGCTCACCGACGACAAGTACTGGGAGCAGGCGTGAGCGAAGCCGTGTTCCAGGAGACCACCGCTCAGCCGCGCACCCAGTCCGTGCCGCTGGCCCATCTCTCGCTCGAACTCGGCCACCTCTACATGGAGGACTTCGAGGCGGGCCCCAAGAAGCTGGGCGAGCACTTCGCGGAGGTACGGCCCTGGGTGGACGCCGCGAGCGCCTCGGCGGCCCGCCGCAGCAAGCGCCCCCGCATCAGCACCTGCTTCCTCGTCGACGACTACTTCACCCGCTTCTCCACCCCCGCCGAGCTGATCCCGATGGTCCTCAAGGAGGCGGAGAAGGCGGGCCTGGTCATCGACTACCTGGCCCGCGAGTCGGGCTGCGCGGTCGCCGACCGCGTCGAACTCGCGGAATCCGTCATGCACCGGCTGGTCGAGTCACCGCCACCGGGCAGCTACGGCTCCCGCCCGCCCGTCAGCCAGACCGGCTGGCTCGCCAACGGCCAGCGCACCCCCTCGACGTCCCGCAGCGCCCTCGGCGAGGTCAAGGGCTGGGAGCCGCCCCAGGAGACGGCCGCCCGCAACCACTCCGTCTTCATGGACGTGGAGCTGTGGTCCGAGAAGGACGGACGGCGCCTGTGGTCCTGCCCGTTCCTGGCCGCCGTATGGCAACTGGCCAGGCTCGGCCTGTTACGGCACCTCGGCGAGCCCGTGCTGGTGCCGAAGGAGTGGGACGGCGGGGACTTCCCGCACGAATGGGACCGGCTGCCACCGCTGATCAAGCTCACCGACACCAAGGCCGCCTTCAGCGCGTACCGCACCTGCAGCCTGGTGCCGAACCGCTTCATCGCCGTCGAGGACGCCGTACGCCTCATCCTCGACCAGATAGACGTCGACGCCGGCGCCCTCAAGCAGGTCGCCGAGCGGTCCGCGGGCGAGGGGATGCCGGTGCCCGCGGCCGTCGCACAGCGCGCCACCTACGTCTTCTACGAGGAGCCCGCGGACTCCTCCGAGGCCGAGGAGACCTGAGATGACGGCGGCCCACGGACAGCCGGCGCGTTCGGTCCTCGCCTGCGGCGAGGTGCGCACCTGTCTGCTGCCGTCCTTCCAGGCGCTGGACGCCCGCGCCGCCGCCCAACTGCTCAGACTGCGCGTCGACGAACCCGTCCGGGTCTCCGAACGGCCCTCCCTGCACGCCCTGTCCCCCGAGATCCTGACCGGAGTGGACTGCCGGCTGCCCGCCTCCAACGGCTCCAAGGTCAGGGCCGTCGGTACGGTGGCCGCGCGCGCGGCGCTGACCGAGGGCCGGCTGCTGCAGTCGACGGCGTACTTCAGCCTCCCCGCCGCCGGACCCGACATGCGCCGCCCCTGGGGCCAGTACCTCGTACGCCCCGGCCTGGTGGAGCCCTTCGGCAAGCTGCCCCAGCAGGCCACGGCAGAAGGCGTGCTGCGCGGGGCACGGCGTGGTGAGCTGGACCTGGGGATGATCGCCGAGGGCCTGCTGGCCGGGCTGCGCCGCCATGCGCTGCTGGATCGCCGGGTGCCCTTCAAGTCCAGCCCCACCAGGCTGCGTTGGGTCGCGCGGCGCACTTTTGACGGCGAGCGGGCGGCGCTGGTGAACTTCACGCTGGCCGAAGGCGGCCTGCGCACCATGGAGCTACGGCTGCCGGAGCACATCCCGGCCGCAGCGGCGGCGGGCCTCTGCGAGGATCTCGCCCTGCACGACTGGCTTTTGACGACCGTTCAGCACATGCTGGACAACAGCAGGCTCGGCGCGGCGGACGGGCCTTCCGTCATCGAGGCGCTGCACCCGGTCGTCGTACATCTGCTGCACCTGTGGATGCCACGCGCGCACGTGGACCCCGCGCTGGGGCACCTGTGGGACGTGCTGGAAGACAAACCCGGCTTCTCCCGGCAGTGGGAGAACCTGAGCCGGCGCATCAGAGACCGACTGGCCCTCCAGGCCGTGGCGACGACGCCGCAGCAGGCGCTCAGCGACGCGCGCTGAGGGGCGGCACCCGAACCGGACGAACCGGATACCCGACGGGGGATGAGACATGAGCGGAGCGTCATTAGGAGCGGGAAACAACAACGGAGGAGCCGGGGCCCGGACTCATCACCCCCGCAGGCCGAAGGTCCTGCTGAGAGTGGCGGTGGCGGGCCTGGCCGGCGCCGCGACCTTCGTCCTGAGCGGTCTGCTGAACCAGGAGGACGACAACCTGTGGGAGTGGACGATGTCCATCGTCCTCGGCTGCGCGGTGCTGATCGTGCAGTACCTGGTGGACTTCGGCGAGCGCTTCGAGAAGGTCGACCGGCGCTTCGCCGAGATCATCGCCGCGACGGAGCTGTTCAGCCAGGTCGACGGTTCCGTACTGCGCTCCGACGAGGTGACCCGGCTGGTCCTCGGCTACACCAAGGTGGGTGAGAAGGGCGGCGACATCGTGCAGGCCTTCGCCGAGAAGGAGCTGGGCCGCCTCGCCAAGACGATGGAAGGGCTCGGCAGCGGCAGCGCGGACTGCCCCGGCGAGAACCACGAGTGGCTGATCGACATCACCGACTGCGTCAAGATGACCCTCGACGCCACCAGCACCTCGGTGGACCGCGAGTTCTGGACCAGCGGACCCGCCGAGCGGTACCTCGCCGCGCAGGAGAAGGCGATCAGGCGGCGGGGCGTGGAGATCCGGCGCCTGTTCGTCGTGGCGGATCCGCAGGAGGTCACTCCGGAGCTGAGGGCACTGTGCGAGAGCCACCGCAGGCGCGGTATCGAGGCGCGCATAGCGGTCCGGTCGCTGATGGAGTCCAACCCCACGGTGAACGACTTCATCATCTTCGACGGCGAGCTGTGCTACGAGACCAAGCCGGATCTCCAGGCCAACCCCGACGGGACCTGGCTGCGGGCCGAGCCGGAGCATGTCGAGGACCGGGTCAGCCAGTTCACCGAACTGTGGGCGGAGTCGGGGCGGCAGCCGGAGCCGGTCCCGACGGTCACGCCGGCCCAGTAAATGGTGATCTGCTCGATCTTGTGAACCCTGTCCGCTGTGGGACTCGGGCCGGCTCCGTTGTTGCCGGTGTTCACCCAGCTCACGCCGGAAATGGCGACGTTCATGGTGCCGGCGTTGGCGAAGCAGGAATCGGGACCGTCGGTCTCGAAGGAGAGGAACTCGCCGTACGTGCGAGGGTGCACCCGGTTGATGGCCTGAAACAGGATGAATTGCATTGCGAGGTCACTCGAAGCGGGGGCCTGCTCGCGAAGACCAGATACATCGATTGTTCTCGGCGATGCGTGAGGGGTGGGCGAGGCAGCAGGCGGCTCGGGTCCTGCAGAAGGACACGATCGGATCGCGACTGTGACTGGTCGAGCGGATGGGCGAATTCACGGGGCTGTATCCGTGGCAGTGGACGCCGGCGGACGGTGAGGCGTTCATTGCTGATCTGCGGAGCGGGCCGAAGCCGATCCAGCTTTCCACGGCTCGTACACGGTACGGCTGGGTGGAGTTGTGCCTGGAGCGGTTCGGCGAGGCACCTCAGGAGGTCTTCCATGAGGGCAACTCGGTGCTGCATCCGCTCGGCGCCGGAGTTCGACCGCTTCGGAAGCATGACGGTCCGGTACGGCAAGTCGTCCAAGGGGGCTCCGCCCAAACGCCGGTCGGTACTGCTGGCGCCGGAGATGGACTGGGTGGTCGACGTCCTGGGCGAGTGGAGCGAGGAGATCCGGCCCGCCTTTTCACCGGGCCGGCATCCGGCGCCGTGGGTGACTGAGCGGGTGGGGCGCCTTTCACCTCGTTCGATCAATGAGGCGTTCGTTGCGGCCCGGACCGACGGCCGTCTGGACGAGGCCGCAAGCCTTGCCGGGAAGACATCCCTCCCTCTGCGGCGCGGATCAGCGCTGCGATCCGGATTCGGCCGCGGACAACCCCTCCGGTGCCGTGCCCTCGGTGATGCTCAGGTCCTGGGTTCCTATGACGGACAGCAGTTCCAGCTGCTCGGCTCCCCGGCTTCCGGGCGGCGCGGTGAACCACAGCAGGCGTTGGCGTCCGTCCTCGCTGAGCAGGTTGTAGCAGTCGAGTTCGATGACGCCGAGCGTGGGGTGGACGATCTTCTTGTGGTCCATGCGGCGCACCGCGACGTCGTGGGTGTCCCAGAGGGCTGCGAACTCCCGGCTACGGCGGCGTAGCACGGCGATCATCTTCGTGACCTCCGCGTCCCGGCCGCGGCGGGCAGCCGCTGCCTGGAGGTCGGCCACGAACACCCGGGAGTGGTGCGGGTGATCCTCGGGCGGGTACCTGTCGCGCGCGTGCGGGTCGGTGAACCAGCGGTACACGAAGCTCGCCGTCGGGCCGCGGTATGCCGGGGACGTGCCGAGCAGGTTCCGAGCCAGGTCGTTCTCCACCAGGGTTTCGTGCAGGTCGGTGATGACGCGCGCGGGGGTGTTGGACAGCCGGTCCAACAGTCCGAGAAGCGCGGGCTGCACATGTGCCGACGGTCCGTGTGCCGACGGGGGTATCGGCCGTTCGGCCAGGTGGAACAAGTGGTCGCGCTCGTCGCCGTTCAGGCGCAGGGCTCGGGCGACGGCGGCCAGGGTCTGGGCCGAGGGCTGCACGCCGTTCTTTGCGCTGCCGCGTTCCAACTCGGTGTAGTAGTCGGCTGACAGCCCTGCCAGCTGGGCGACTTCCTCGCGGCGCAGCCCGGGGACGCGCCGGCGCGGGCCTTGGGGGAGACCGACCTCGGCGGGGCGGATGCGGTCGCGGCGTGTCCTGAGGAAGGCGCCGAGTTCTGGAAGGTTCACCCCTTCATGGTCGCTCGCGCGCCGAGCCGTAGCCAGGGGGCGGCATCCCCTGGGTAAACGCAGCCCTGGCTGGGGGCGGGGGACCGGCCGATCGTCAAGGACGCAGCAGGGCGACGGCGAGACCGTGGCCCGACCCGCATTCACCACAGGAGTCAGTAATGCCTATCCCCACTTCCCTCGACGGGCTCGCTGCCCCGGCCCAGCCCTCCGCCTCACCCCGTGTCGCGATCGTCACCGGCGGCTCGCGCGGCATCGGCCGCCGGACCGTCGGCCGGCTGGCCGCCGACGGGTACGCCGTCGTGGTCGGCTACGTCGGCAACCAGGACGAGGCTGAAGCCGCGGTAAAGGAGGCCGTCACCGGCGGCGTCCAGGCGATCGCGATCCGCGCCGACGTCGCCGACGAACACGCCGTCGCGGCGCTGTTCGACGCGGCCGAGGCGGAGTTCGGCGGTGTCGACGTCGTAGTGCACGCGGCCGGGCGGGCACACATGGCGCCGATCGCCGAGCTGGACCTGGCCGTCCTGGACGACCTGCACCGCACCAACATTCGCGGCACCTTCGTCGTCGTCCAGCAAGCCGCCCGTCGGGTGCGCCCCGGCGGTGCGATCGTGACGTTCTCCACGTCCGTGGTGGGGCTGGCCTTCCCGAACTACGGCGCGTACTCCGCCAGCAAGGGCGCGGTCGAGGCGCTGACGCCGATCCTGGCCCGGGAGTTGCGGGGCCGGGACGTCACCGCCAACGCCGTCGCGCCCGGCCCCACGGCCACCGACCTGTTCCTGGACGGCAAGGACGAGGAGACCATCGCCCGCCTGGCCGCCCAGCCCCCGCTGGAGCGACTCGGTACCCCGGCCGACATCGCCGAGGTCGTCGCGTTCCTGGCCTCCCCGGCCGGCCACTGGATCAACGGACAGGTCGTCCGCGCCAACGGCGGAATCATCTGAACCGCCCGCAGTCACCCCATCGATCAACGAAAGACCCTGTCATGAGGAACGACGACACCGGGATGGTCGTCCTGGTCACCGGGGCCTCCAGCGGAATCGGGGCGCTGTCGACCGCGGTGGCCGACCTGATGCGCTACGGCACCGACCACCAGGTCGACGTACAGGCCGTCGAGCTGGACGTCACCTCCCAGGACTCCGCGGACCTGTACGACGTGAACGTCCTGGGTACCCAGCGCGTCAACCGCGCCGCCCTGCCGAAGTTGCGTGAGCAGGGCTCGGGACTGCTGGTGTGGATCGGCAGCTCCAGCACCCGCGGCGGCTGCCCCCCGTTCCTGGCCCCGTACTTCGCCGCCAAAGCCGCGATGGACGCCCTGGCCATCCGGCACCCCCGCGGACCGCGATTGTGCCGAAGCCTACGATCAGCGTCACCGACCCCTGATGGACGATCCGGGCAAGCGCCTGGCCGCGCTCATCCCGCCGGACGCCGACGTGACCGAGGTCGCTGAAGCCGTCGCGCGCCTGGTCGCGATGGAGCACGGCACTCGACCGCTGCGCATCCACATAGACCCCAGCCGAGACGGCAGCGAAGTCGTCTCCGCGGTCGCCGACCGCGTCCACGTCGACTTCTTCCGCCGCATCGGACCGGACAGCCTGCCCACCGCAGGCAGCTCCCTGTAACGCCCCACTGAGAGAAGGAACAACCAGCCATGCCTTTCGCGAACTTCAAGGTCCCCGAGAAGACCCTCACCCCGAAGCAGAAGGAGGAGATCGTCACCCGCACCACAGAGCTGTACGTCGAGATCTACGGCGAGCGCGCCCGCAACAACACCATGGTTCTGGTCGAAGAGGTCGCCGACGGCGGCTGGGGCATCGCCGGCAACGTGCTGACCCTCGCCATGCTCGGCGAGGCGACACCGACCGACACCAGCGACGCCTGACCGCACCCACCGGCCGTCATTCGGCCAAGACAGCACGTGGAGCCGAGGGCCGCCGCCGATCGCACCCGGCGGCCTTCGGCCGGGCCCAGCGGTACTGCGCGACCTACTTTCGCGGCTGGTGCCCGAGCCAGGTTCCAATGTTCCTCGACCCCCGGGCCGGGCTACGGGGCTGCTCACCCCACGGGCGACTACTGCAACCCTCGAATACCTACACTCCACCAGCGGGCGGGCAGAGCGGTCGCGACGGTGGTCGCCGGCGCGGCGACGGATGGGGGGTCTCATCAAAGGGTCTTCTGTCTCCCGTCAGTTCCACAGTCCCGCGTGATGCGGTTCGGGGAGTGAGACGAGCCGACAGCCGAACAGGTTGTCAGGAAACGGCGTCCACTTGCCCGAGGGCGCCGATGAACGCCGTCCAGGCCGGGGCGGGGATGAGGAGTACGGGGCTGTCCGAGGCGAGTTTGGAGTCTCGGACGGGGATGAGGCCGGGGACTTCGTCGGCGACCTCGAGGCAGTTGCCGCCGTCGCCGTTGCTGTAGCTGCTCTTGCGCCAGCGCGCGCCGCTCAGGTCGTACTTGTCCATCGTCTGAAGTCCTCAGCCGCCGACTCGATCAGGGCCAGGGACGCCTCCGGCGACAGCGCGGCGCCCCTGAGCAGATCGTAAGCTTGGCTCGCGCGCTTCACCACTGCCGGGTCGTCCAGAAGGCTTCCCGAAAACGACGTCTCTGTATAGGCCGTTGGGGGCGCGTCATCGAACTCCATGAGCCGTAGCGAGCCGTTGTTCGCAGGTGCCCCCGCCGAGAACGGCAGCACCTGCAAGACCACCTTGCGCCCGCGGGCCAGCGCTGCCATGTGCTCCAGTGCCTCAGCCGCGACCTCCGGTCCGCCCACCGGCATGCGAAGCACCGTTTCGTGCACGATGGCCCAATACTCCGGCCCTGTAGCGCCCTTGAGGATCGCGCACCGCTCGGCGCGCGCCGCGACGCGCTCATCGATGAACTCGTCACTCGCGAACGGGTGCGTCACCACCACGAGGGCCCTGGTGTATGCCGGTGTTTGGAGGAGCCCCGGGATGACGGAAGGCTCCCAGTCGCAGATCGTCGTCGCCAGCCGCTCCAGCTCCACGACCGCCGCGAAGTAGTCCGCGTACCGCTTGTCGTTGATGAGCTGCCGCCACGTCCGCTCGAAAAAACCGTCGGTTTGCAGCACCTCGTCAATCCGCTGGGCGACATCCAATTGCGGCTTTCGAATTGCCTGTTCGAACTGGCCGATATACCCACCGGACACGAAGACCCGCGCCCCCAGTTCCACCTGTGTGAGCCCCGCGTTCTCCCGGCGCCGCTTCAGCTCGCTTCCGAAGAACTCCCAGGCCGCCATCCGTGAACCATTGGCCATGACCAACCCCCTTACGCTGCCCCGCACTTGTAGAGCACAGACTCCTGCCGAGTGTAGACATCGCAGGTCACCATGGAGATGGAAAGCGTAAAACCCAAAATCGAGGGGAGTCAGGTGACGGCACGACACTCGGCGCGCTGCGTCGAAGAAGCGGAGGAAGCAGTGAAGGAATTGCGGGCGGCACTGGAGAAGGCAGGAATTACGCTTCCGACACTCCGGATCGATCCGGCGAGTCTTGCGCGTGAGGCTCCTTGCCCGCTCGTCGAATTGGGGCGTTGTTCCGTCGAGGCCGCGCAGCGCCTCGCGGCGGTGTTGCGATGAAGCCACCGGTCGGCGCCTATGTGGTCGACACTCGTTCGGGTCGGATCGGTGTCGTGATGGGGCACGAGGGGCCGTATGTGCAGCTGAGGCCGTACGGCGGCGGCAAGGAGTGGGACGCGGAGCCGGCGTCCGTACGCACGGCCACACCCGCCGAGCGGCTGCGCGCGGCGACGGCGTACGCGAACGCACGGAGCCGGGGTGAGGTTCCTTGAGGTAAGGGCGGGCGCATAGGGTGCGGCGGCATGGCTTTGTGGAGATGGAGGAGACGCGGCCCGAAGGCGGTCCGCCGCCACCCTGTGCCGCTCACCGCGCACCAGCTGTGGATGGTGTCGCTGAGCGCGCCGGTGAGCCGGGACAAAGGTGCCTCGCGGACGACGCTGTATCCGTACGTGCGGATCGACGACGACAGCGCCCGGCGCTGGCTGGCCGACCAGTGGGAGATCACCTCGCGTGAGCAGCTCGTCGGCCGGCTCGACGAGCTGTCCCGCAGTGGTTACCGGGCGCGGGCGTACCGGCTCACGGGCGTCTCGCCGCTCGCGTGGGACGCCGCGCTGTACGTCGACATCGCCCGCCGGGGCTTCGGCTGCGGGCTGATCGGCGAGGGCGAGGCCTGGACCGCCCTGAAGAACATCGTGCCGGCGGTGGCGCGGACGTACGGCTCGTGGCAGGAGTACGCCGATCACTATCTGCTCGGGCGGCAGGTGTGGCGGGAGGGGCTGCGGGGGACGGAGGACTCGTCGCTCCCGCCCGCGCAGGCGGTCGCCGACGCGCATCTGCGCGCGCTGCTGGACCCGGAGAATCGTTCCAGCCCGTGGAACCTGGCCCCCTGGGACACCATCAGCCACCCTGACCGCAGCCGCTGACTCCGACCCGCGGTTGCCTGAGCCCGATCCAGATCCGCATGACCTCCCCCCAGGAGCGCTGGTGCGGGGGAGGCCAGGCGGGGGCGTGGTCTCAGCTGATGGTCTGGTAGCCGGTCCAGCCATTGCTGGTCTTGGACATGGTGCCGCTGCGGGTGCCGATGTCCAGAGAGACACCAAAGCCTGCTGCCATCCCGTCTCGGTCACGGATACCCGCAGCATCACCTTGACCACGCTGCTGGCGCCAGGCTTGCAATACCGTCGGAATCTGGGGGAGCGGCAGCATTATGGCCGAGGCAGAAAGGGAAGAACCGCCTGTTTGATGCGGGTCGGAGGCGACTAGGCGTTCACCTGGACGGGAGAAGATATGTCCGGGCCGGAGGCAGACCTTTCCTTGAAGAGATCGCCGATTTCGTGACATTCTGGGATAGAGTATTCCTATGTTGCGTTGCCGATTGGAAATTTGAATGTTGTCGACTGGTGGATTCGTTATCGCTTCCGGCGATGCGGGAGATTACCTAGGTGCGGCGTGGTCAGGAATTTTCGCCGTGATCTGTATCGGGATTGCTTTCAATGTGCATGACGTCGCATATCGAATCCATCAATTCGCCATGAATCATGGCCCGTTCAGCCCCGGACCCGGTTTCAGTCCGACACTCCTGAGGGTTTTGGGTGCAATTCTCGGAGTGGTCGTACTCGTGGAATTTGCGGCCTCCGTGATGGGGATCTTCCGGTAGGAGGGACGTGCGCCCGGGGGGTGGCGTCACCAGCTGGAAGCCAGAGTGTCGGAAGCTGATTCGGATCGTACTGAAGCAGGCTCTGGCTTGACCTATGGTGAGCGGGCGCCGCGCGCGTGCCAAAATCGTGTGGCATCCGCTCGAAACCTGGAACTCGGTGGTGCTGCATCGCGATGGTCGGCGCAGTCGTGGCGGTTGTCAGAGGCTGGACACTGTTCGGTTGACGCTCTGCTTCGGCGCCGTGGTGATTGTAGTGACGATGATTCGCCGGGTCGCAGGGCATCCTCCCAAGTGTCCGCTGATGTGCGGCTTTCGTCGGCCGCTCTAGTTTTGCGGCGAGGGTTTTTGTCTCAATGAACCAAAAGAGGGCTGTGAGGCGTAACGCGGAACTGACTGAACGCGGGGAGCTGCTGCGGCAAGCTGGCGTAGCGGCCTCGTGATCCTGCGGTACGCCGTTCCCGGGAATGGAGATGTCCGGGTTCTGGGAAAGGGCTGGATCCAACCTCGAAGAAGGGCGAGATCCTCAGTAGGAGGTACGCCGCGTACCGAGCCAAGGCTTACGCGCCCTGAGCGTCCGCGTTCTCCTCACCCGCATCATCTGCGGTATCGGCTTTCGAGCGAACCACGAACCCCGACGTGTCGAGCTCGAAGCCGAAGGGAGCGGGTACGCGCAGAGAGTCTCCGAAGGGAACGGAGTGCCGGGACCGGTAGCCCCTTGAGGACGGGTCCCAGAAGCCGGTGATCTCCTGGAGCTGCATGTCGAGCACGAGATACACCGGCACGACCCGCCCATAGGTGTCCAGCTTGTCCAGCCAGTCGGCGTCCTTGGTCGAGTCCGATGTCAGCTCGGCTACGAGCGACAGAGCGGTGCCGTCGGCATGCCGGCCTTCAGCGTCGAAAGCGGCCTCGTCAGCGACAAAGAGATCGGGACCGAAGCCGCGCTCCGACTGAGGAAACGTAAAGAGAAACGGGGAGGTCTCCGTGACGTGCCCTTCAGGGGCATGTGCCTCCACCTGCGCACGCAGACTCCGCATCGGACGCAGGTAGCGCAGCCTGGACCATGGTGACACGACGATCTTCCCCCGGATGAGCTCGGCTTTGTAGCCGTCAGGCGTGTCCAGTTCCTCGACGATGCGGAGCATGTCCTCGAAGGCATCCGATGCTTCCGCTGGAGGGCCGTCTATGGCCATCGAGCGCTCGATCATGGTGGTCACCACGGTCCTCCATTGATTACAGAGCGTGTCGCCTCTCCCACGATAGCGCCGGGACCGTCTTTGCGGTCCACTCCCAGCAGATGAACGCCTACGCTGACAGCCAGCCCGTGGGGCGCCATACGTGACCCCGACCGCCCCCGCTGACTCCCCCCGTACGCGACAATGAACCCATGAGTCTGTTCCGCGACGACGGCATCGTGCTGCGCACCCAGAAGCTCGGGGAAGCGGACCGGATCATCACGCTGCTCACCCGGGGGCACGGCAGGGTCCGGGCCGTGGCTCGGGGAGTGCGGCGTACCAAGTCGAAGTTCGGGGCTCGGCTCGAGCCGTTCTCGCATGTCGACGTGCAGTTCTTCGCGCGGGGGAGCGAGCTGGTGGGGCGTGGGCTGCCGCTGTGTACGCAGAGCGAGACCATCGCTCCGTACGGCGGCGGGATCGTCAGCGACTACGCCCGTTACACCGCCGGGACGGCCATGCTGGAGACCGCCGAGCGGTTCACCGATCACGAGGGCGAGCCGGCCGTGCAGCAGTATCTGCTGCTGGTCGGGGCCCTGCGGACGCTCGCCCGCGGTGAGCACGCGCCGCATCTCGTTCTCGACGCGTTCCTGCTGCGGTCGCTCGCCGTCAACGGGTATGCCCCGAGCTTCAGCGACTGTGCGAAGTGCGGCATGCCAGGACCGAACCGCTTCTTCTCGGTCGCCTCCGGGGGCTCGGTCTGTGCCGACTGCCGGGTGCCCGGTAGCGTCGTACCGTCGCCGCAGACCCTGGAGCTGCTCGGTGCGCTGCTGACGGGAGACTGGGAGACGGCGGACACCTGCGAGCCGCGGTACGTCCGGGAGGGCAACGGGCTGGTGTCGGCCTATCTGCACTGGCATCTGGAGCGCGGGCTGCGCTCGCTTCGGTACGTGGAAAAGTAAGGGAGACGAGAAGCACATGGCCGTGAGTGGGTTCCTGGGGCGTCGGCGCCGCGAGTACAGGGCGCCGGAGCCACACCCGTCCGGTGCCCGCGCGCCGAAGCTCCCCGGTGAGTTGGTCCCGAGCCATGTGGCGATCGTCATGGACGGGAACGGCCGCTGGGCCAAGGAGCGCGGGCTGCCGCGCACCGAGGGGCACAAGGTCGGGGCCGAGCGGGTGCTGGATGTGCTGCAAGGTGCGATCGAGATGGGCGTGGGGGCGATCTCGCTGTACGCCTTCTCCACCGAGAACTGGAAGCGGTCGCCCGATGAAGTGCGCTTCCTGATGAACTTCAACCGCGACTTCATCCGCAAGACCCGCGACCAGCTCGACGAGCTGGGGGTCCGGGTGCGGTGGGTCGGGCGGATGCCCAAGCTGTGGAAGTCGGTCGCCAAGGAGCTGCAGGTGGCTCAGGAGCAGACCAAGGGGAATGACCGGTTGACGTTGTACTTCTGCATGAACTACGGCGGGCGTGCCGAGGTCGCGGACGCCGCGCGGGCGCTCGCCGAGGATGTGCAGGCCGGGCGGCTCGATCCGGCCAAGGTGACCGAGAAGACCTTCGCGAAGTACCTGTACTACCCGGACATGCCGGACGTGGATCTGTTCCTGCGGCCCAGCGGGGAGCAGCGGACGTCCAACTACCTGCTCTGGCAGAGCGCTTACGCCGAGATGGTCTTCCAGGACGTGCTGTGGCCGGACTTCGACCGGCGTGACCTGTGGCGGGCGTGTGTGGAGTTCGCCTCGCGTGACCGGCGGTTCGGGGGCGCGATCCCGAACGAGGAGCTGCTGGCGATGGAAGGGCGCTCCGAGGAGAGCTGAGCCGCCGAACGGACACACGGGGACGGCCCCGCCCACCGAAGTGGAGCGGGGCCGTTCGCGGTTCCGGGCGACCTAGTGGTCGTTGAGGAACGTGTAGTCCTTGCACTCGCCGTCAGGCGCACGGCAGAACTTGAAGCCGATCTTCGTGTTCTCCGGCAGGTTGTAGACGCCGCCCATGCTCGCCCTGCGGGTCTTCTTGTTGCCCTCGCCGCCGACGGTGAACGAGTAGCGCGGGTTGCCGCTCGGGCTGCCGATGTACACGTTCATCGTGACACCGCGGCCGTCGGCGTCATTGTCCTTGATCGTGACGACGTCGCCGTACTCGTTGAACCAGCCGATGCCGCTCCAGTCGACGCCGGGTACGTTCCCCCAAGCATCCCCCGTGTGCATGGTGTGGTCGGCTGCCACCGCCGAGTTGGCGACGGCCAGCACGAGTGCGGCGCTTGCGGCGGCCACACCAGCTATGCGTCCCAGTCTCAAGTTGTCTCCCCTGTGTTCACTGTGGCTCCTGTGGTCGCAGGAGCCGTAGTGATTATAGGAAGAGCATGATCGCGATCGGGTAAGGGGGGCAAGTCTCGCCAACTGGCCGGATACTGCTAGTCGTTGGAGGTCGCCGCCGCGCACTCCGCACACGTACCGAAGATCTCCACCGTGTGCGCCACGTTCACATAGCCGTGCTCGGCGGCGATGGCGTCCGCCCACTTCTCCACGGCCGGGCCCTCGACCTCGACCGCCTTGCCGCAGACCCGGCACACGAGGTGGTGGTGGTGCTCGCCGGTCGAGCAGCGGCGGTAGACCGACTCGCCGTCGGAGGTGCGCAGGACGTCGACCTCGCCGGCGTCGGCGAGGTTCTGCAGGGTGCGGTAGACCGTGGTGAGGCCGACCGAGTCGCCCTTGTGCTTGAGCATGTCGTGGAGCTCCTGCGCGCTGCGGAACTCGTCGACCTCGTCCAGGGCCGCCGCCACAGCGGCCCGCTGCCGCGTCGCGCGGCCCTTCACGGGCGGTCCAGCGGTCGTCACCGGTTTGCCTCCTCATGTCTGCGCCTTGCCGGGCCATTGTGCCAGCCCGGGCTGAGCGCGGTCAGACGCTCACCTTCCCGTCCGACTCCCTGCTGGCCGGAATCGCGCAATCCGCCGGATCGCCGGAGGGCTGCGCCGCCGACTGGGCGCGGGCCCTGCGCCGGGCCAGCGGGGTGGCCAGCGCCGCCAGCGCGATGAACGTCCCGATGGTCAGCAGCACGATGGTCGCGCCGGGTGGGACGTCCTGGTAGTACGACGTGACGGTGCCTCCGATCGTCACCGTGACGCCGATCGCGACGGCGATCGCGAACGTCGCGGCGAAGCTGCGGGTCATCTGCTGCGCCGCCGCCACCGGCACCACCATCAGCGCGCTCACCAGCAGCAGTCCGACCACGCGCATCGCGACCGTCACCGTGACCGCGGCCGTGATCGCCGTCAGCAGGTTCAGGGCGCGGACGGGAAGACCCGTGACCCGCGCGAACTCCTCGTCCTGGCTCACCGCGAACATCTGGCGGCGCAGGCCGACAGTGACCAGCATCACGAAGGCGGCCAGCAGACAGATCGCCGTCACGTCCTGCGGCGACACCGTCGACAGCGACCCGAACAGGTACGACGTCAGGTTCGCGTTGGAGCCGCCCGGCGCGAGGTTGATGAGCATCACACCGCCGGCCATACCGCCGTAGAAGAGCATCGCGAGGGCGAGGTCGCCGCGCATCCTGCCGTACCAGCGGATCAACTCCATGGCGACCGCGCCGAGCACCGACACCAGCGTCGCCATCCACACCGGCGACCAGGACAGCATGAAGCCCAGGCCGACGCCGGTCATCGCGACATGGCCGATTCCGTCGCCCATCAGGGCCTGGCGGCGCTGGACGAGGTAGATGCCGACGGCCGGGGCGGTGATGCCGACGAGCACCGCGGCGAGCAGCGCGCGCTGCATGAAGTCGTAGTTCAGGATGTCCATCAGCTCAGCAGCCCCGTCCGGATCGGTTCGGCGTCGTGAACCGCGTGCGGGTGTACGTGGTCGTGGCCGGGCAGCGCGTGCTGGCCGACCGCCTTCGGCGGCGGGCCGTCGTGCAGCACGCAGCCGTCGCGCAGGACGACCGCCCGGTCGATCAAGGGCTCCAGGGGGCCCAGTTCGTGCAGGACGAGGAGGACCGTCGTGCCGCTTTCGACCTGCTCCCTGAGCGTGCGCGCGAGCACCTCCTGGCTGGCCAGGTCGACGCCCGCCATCGGCTCGTCCATGATCAGCAGATCGGGCTCGGGGGCCAGTGCGCGGGCGATCAGCACGCGCTGGTGCTGGCCGCCGGACAGGGCGTTGACCGAGTCCTTCACCCGGTCCGCCATGCCGACGAGGTCCAGGGCGCGCTGTACGGCCGCGCGGTCGGCCTTGCGGAAGACGCCGAAGCGGGTGCGCGACAGCCGGCCCGAGGAGACGACCTCGCCGACCGTGGCGGGCACGCCGCCGGCGGCCGTCGTGCGCTGCGGGACGTAGCCCACCCGCGCCCAGTCGCGGAACCGGGCCCGCGGGGTGCCGAACAGTTCGATCTCGCCGGCGCTGACCGGCACCTGGCCGATGACGCCGCGCACGGCCGTCGACTTGCCCGAGCCGTTGGCGCCGAGCAGCGCGACGACCTCACCGCGGTGCACGGTGAGGTCGATGCCGCGCAGGACGGGGCGCGAGCCCAGCTCGGCGTGGACGCCGCGCAGCGATATGACGGGCTCGGTCATGCCGTCCTCCGTTGGTTGGTCACTTGGCTCCCAGCGCCGTCCTCAAAGCGGTGAGGTTGGCCTCCATGACCGAGAAGTAGTCGTCGCCCTTGGACTTGTCGGTGATGCCCTCGACCGGGTCGAGGACGTCCGTCTTCAGGCCCGCGTCGGCGGCCAGGGTCTTGGCGGTCTTGTCGGACACCAGTGTCTCGTAGAAGACCGTGGTGACGCCGTCGGCCTTGGCCTCCTCCTGGAGCTCCTTGATCCGGGCGGGGCTGGGCTCGCTCTCCGGGTCGAGTCCGGCGATGGCCTCCATGGTCAGGCCGTAGCGCTCGGCGAGGTAGCCGAAGGCGGCGTGGTTGGTGAAGAAGACCTTGGACTTGGTGTTCTTCAGGCCGTCCGCGAACTGCGTGTCGAGGTCGTCGAGCTTCTTCACCAGCGCGTCGGTGTTCTTCTTGTAGTCGGCCGCGTGGTCGGGGTCCGCCTTCTCGAAGGCCGCGCCGACGCCCTTGGCGACCTCGGCGTACTTCACCGGGTCCAGCCAGATGTGGGGATCGCGGGCGTGCTCTTCCTTCTCGGCGTCCTCGGACTCCTCGGAGTGCCCCTCCTCGCCCTCGTGGCCGTGGCTGTCCTCGACGGCGCCGTGGTCCTCCAGCTCGGTCAGCGTGGCGGCGTCGATCTTCGTCTTCAGCCCCGACTGCGCGATGGCCTCGTCGACGGACGGCTGGAGACTCTTGAGGTAGAGCGCCGCGTCGGACTCCTCGATCTGCGTCCGCTGCTTGGCGCTGACCTCCAGGTCGTGCGGCTCCTGGCCGGGCGAGGTCAGACTGGTGACCTTCACGTGGTCGCCGCCGATCTGCTCGGCGAGGAAGGCCATCGGGTAGAACGACGCGACGACGTCGAACTTGTCCGTGTTGCCCGCGGCGGCGCTGTCGGAGGAGCAGGCGGAGAGGGAGCCGACGCCGAGGGCGGCGGCGGCCGCGAGGGCGATCCCGGATATGTGCTGTCGTCGTACGTTCATGACAGTCATTTTCAGCCGTACTGGAAACCATTGTCAACAAGCGTGAGCGGCCGTCCACAGAGCGCTACCGATTTGGTTGAGGGGGAGCCCCCGCCGGTACTCTGAAGCATTCCGCTGTGAAGCGCCTCGCTTCGTCGCCCGTCGTCGTAATGAAGAGAGCACCGTGGCCGCCGACAAGATCGACACCATCGTCAGCCTGAGCAAGCGCCGTGGCTTCGTATTCCCCTGCAGTGAGATCTACGGCGGCCAGAAGGCCGCCTGGGACTACGGGCCGCTGGGTGTCGAGCTCAAGGAGAACCTGAAGCGCCAGTGGTGGCGCTACATGGTGACGTCGCGCGAGGACGTGGTCGGTATCGACTCGTCCGTGATCCTGGCCCCCGAGGTGTGGGTCGCCTCCGGCCACGTCGCCACCTTCACCGACCCGCTCACCGAGTGCACCTCCTGCCACAAGCGGTTCCGCGCGGACCACCTGGAGGAGGCGTACGAGGCCAAGAAGGGCCGCCTCCCGGAGAACGGTCTCGCGGACATCAACTGCCCGAACTGCGGCAACAAGGGCCAGTTCACCGAGCCCAAGCAGTTCTCGGGTCTCCTCTCCACCCACCTCGGCCCGACGCAGGACTCCGGCTCGATCGCGTACCTGCGCCCCGAGACCGCCCAGGGCATCTTCACCAACTTCGCCCAGGTGCAGACCACTTCGCGCCGCAAGCCGCCGTTCGGCATCGCCCAGATGGGCAAGTCGTTCCGCAACGAGATCACGCCGGGCAACTTCATCTTCCGCACCCGTGAGTTCGAGCAGATGGAGATGGAGTTCTTCGTCAAGCCGGGCGAGGACGAGAAGTGGCACGAGTACTGGATGGAGCAGCGCTGGAACTGGTACACGGGCCTTGGTCTCCGTGAGGAGAACATGCGCTGGTACGAGCACCCGAAGGAGAAGCTCTCCCACTACTCGAAGCGGACGGCGGACATCGAGTACCGCTTCCAGTTCGGCGGCAACGAGTGGGGTGAGCTGGAGGGCGTCGCGAACCGGACGGACTACGACCTGGGCGCGCACGGCAAGGCGTCGGGTCAGGACCTGTCGTACTTCGACCAGGAGGCCGGCGAGCGCTGGACGCCGTACGTCATCGAGCCGGCGGCCGGTGTCGGCCGGGCGATGCTGGCGTTCCTGCTCGACGCCTACGTCGAGGACGAGGCGCCGAACGCCAAGGGCAAGATGGAGAAGCGGACGGTGCTGCGCCTGGACCACCGCCTGGCGCCGGTGAAGGTCGCGGTGCTGCCGCTGTCCCGGAACCCGGAGCTGTCCCCCAAGGCCAAGGGCCTCGCGCAGACGCTGCGCCAGAACTGGAACATCGAGTTCGACGACGCGGGCGCGATCGGCCGCCGTTACCGGCGCCAGGACGAGATCGGTACGCCGTACTGCGTGACGGTCGACTTCGACACGCTGGACGACAATGCGGTGACGGTTCGGGAGCGGGACACGATGAAGCAGGAGCGGGTGTCTCTCGACCAGATCGAGGGGTACTTGGCCGGGCGTCTGATCGGCTGCTGACGTCTCATTCTCGAAATTCTCAAACGCCGGACGGGCTGATATGCCCGTCCGGCGTTTCGCGTGGTGGCCCTCGATACAGGCATCCCATTGGCCCTGTAACGCGGGCCACCACGCCGCCAGGCTGGCCCGCATGAGCATCGCGTTCCTGCTGACCACCCTTGTCGTCGTCGCCACCCCCGGCACCGGCGTCGTCTACACCCTGGCCGCCGGACTCTCCCGCGGCCCTCGCGCGAGCGTCGTGGCCGCCTTCGGGTGCACGCTCGGGATCGTGCCGCACATGGTGGCCACGATCACCGGTGTCGCCGCGCTGCTGCACGCGAGTGCGACCGCCTTTCAGATCCTGAAGTACGCCGGTGTCGCCTATCTGCTGTACATGGCGTGGGCGACGCTCAGGGACAAGGAGGGCATCGCGGTCGACGAGCGGGACGCCGCGCCGCTCTCCTCGGGGCGCGTGATCATGCGCGGGGTGCTGATCAACATCCTCAATCCGAAGCTGACGGTGTTCTTCCTCGCCTTTCTCCCGCAGTTCGTGGACCCGGCCGAGGCGAACGCGCTGCCGAGCATGCTGGCGCTCAGCGCGGTGTTCATGGCGGTGACGTTCGTGGTCTTCGCGGCGTACGGAGTGCTCGCGGCGTCCGTGCGCAGCCACGTCATCTCCCGGCCCCGGGTGATGACATGGCTGCGGCGGACCTTCGCGGGGTCGTTCGTGGCGCTCGGGGCGAAGCTGGCGGTCACCGCCCGCTAGGGCGTTTGCGGTGGCGGCGGCGTTGCAGGTGGATCAGGAGGGGGCGGCTGCCGGACAGGCTCAACTGCTGTACGTGGACGGGGGACAGGCCGACGGCCAGGGCGTCGGCGAGGCCGCGAGCCTCCGGGAGCAGCACGATCGCGCGGCCGTCCGCGGTGAGGACCCGGGCGAGTTCGTGCCACCAGCGCCGCGGGTGCCCGGCGAGGCACCCGCCCGCGTCGACCTGTTCGCCCCAGGGCGGGTTGCACAGCACGCGGTCGATGCTGTGGTCGTCGAGAGGGAGGGCGCCGGCGTCGCCGCGGCGGACGGTGACCGGCAGGGGGCCGGCGTTCTGCCGTGCCGCCCGGCGCGCGGCCGGGTCGAGGTCGAAGCCGAGCAGTGTGGTGCCCGGCGCCGTGTGATGGGCCTCGATCAGCAGGGTTCCCGCACCGCAGCAGGGGTCCAGCACCCGCTGTCCCGGCCGCAGTTCGGCCGCCTGGGCCATGGCGGCGGCGACCGGCGGGTGCAGGGTGCCCGGGATCGTCGCGCGCTTGTAGCCGCGCCGGTGCGCCGGGCGGCGGCCCAGGCGCAGCAGCAGGGCGGCGTGGGTGCCGTCCAGCGTCAGCCGCCAGCCGCTGTGGCCGGGCGGGGGCGGCTCGCCGTGCCGGCGCGAGTGGTACGGCACCCCCGTGCGCCCGGCCAGGACCCGGCCGACGGTGTCCTCGATGTCGTACCGGTTGTACGTCCTGCGTCCCAGGAAGGACGCCGAGATCTCGATGCCGTCGCCGAAACCCCGGCGTTCTCGCGCCAGGCCTTCGAGGTCGACCGCACGCGCCATCTCGGCCAGGGCGGGCAGGTCGGTCTTGTGCGGGCCGATGTCGGGCCGGCGGATCGCCGACAGGAAGATGTCGTCGGCGGTCCGTAGCAGGGGGGTGTGGTCGTCGGTCCTGAACGCCACCTCGCGGTGGCCGATCCGGTCGATGGTCGCGGAACCCGTCCGCAGAATCTCGGTGCCGAGTGCGGGCTCCAGCCCGCGGACGCACCGAGCCACCAAGGACACGCGCGATGAGCGCATGATGAGTCTTCTCCCACGTCGCAGCCCGGGACGGCGAACTGGTGGAGACCGTCCCGCATCGTCGGCGCCGGGTGATCCGCGTCGTGCCGACGGAGCGACTAGCGCAGGTGGAAGAAGTACGTCATCGTCATGATCGAAAAAGCGTACCAGGGCGCCGGGTCCCCGTGAGAGCCTTCGGTATGGCCATCATTCACCGCACCACTGTCAAGCCGACCAAGCTGGAACTGCTCACCTCGTGGCTGCCCACCCGCCCTTGGTACGCCGGTGCCGGTGCACCGAGTCTGGACATGTCCGGCGGCTTTCGGCTGGACGACCCGGAGGGCGAGGTCGGGATCGAGTTCATGGTGACCACCGATGTGTCGGGACCCGAGCCGGTCAGCTACTTCGTCCCGCTCACCTATCGCGGCGCCCCGCTCGACGGCGCGGAGCACGCCCTCGTCGGGACCATGGAGCACGGGGTGCTGGGCCCTCGCTGGGCCTACGACGGCTGCCACGACCCGGTGCTGGCCGACCAGTTGTGGGCCCTGATCGAAGGGCGCGCCCAGGCCCAGGCCCAGAGCGTCACCGACACCGAGGACCGCGAGGTCACCCGCTCCTACACCGGCCCGGGATTCACGGCGAGGCAGGCCAAGCCCCACGTCGCCGAGGACGCCGAGGGCACCCGCCTGACCGCCCCGGACGGCACGACCCTCGAACTGCACCGGGTCCTGCGCCCCGCCCCGCAGGGCACGGCGCTGCTCCCCGAGGGGGCCGTCGGCCATGTCGGCGGCGCCTGGCAACTGCCGGACGGCCCGCGCGTCCACGGGCTGTTCGCCGCGCTGTACGCCGACGGGCACCGATAGGCAGACCAATAGGCAGTACCGAGGTCGGAAGGCGGCTACGGGATCGCGAAGAGATCCCTGTCCGGCGCCACGCCCAGGCCGGAACCGGTGGGCAGAGAGATGTGGCCGCCCTCGACGCGGACGCCGGCCTTCGGGTCGTAGTGGCCCTCGATGTGGGGCGCCGCGATCCAGACGCCCTCGTTCAACTCCGGCCGTATGGTGGCGCCGAGATGCACACAGGCGGCGGCGATCACATCTCCGCCCCAGGAGCCGTCGCTGGTGTGCGGCAGCCGCCGCGCGGCGCAGAGGTCGCGGAAAGGCGCGGAAGGCGCGCATGGGGTGCAGCCCGCCGATCCGCGTCACCTTCATGCCGAAGCCGTCCACCAGGCCGGTGCCCGCGGCGGTGATGACCGTGTTCAGGTCCACCCCGTTCTCGTCCAGGTGGACCGGGTGCCGCAACTGCGGGCGGACGCGGGCCAGTTCCTCGATGGGGTCACGTGTGGTCCAGCCGCGGTTGCCGTCGGCCGCGGTCGCATGCCCGAGCCGCGGACGCCCTCCCAGACCTTGTGCAGCGTCTCGATGCCGGCCTCCACCGGCCGGCAGCCCAGCTTCACCTGGATCCGCGGACAGCCTTCGGCCATGCGTTCCTTCGCGATCCGGGCGGTCTCGTCCGGCTCTGCCACGCTCAGGGCGTAGCAGGAGGGCACGCGCGAGACCGCGCCGCTGCCCAGAAGCTCGGCCACGCGCACACCGAGCCGTTTGCCGATCAGGTCGTGTGCGGCGATGTCGATGGCCGCCTTCGCGTGGTTGTGCCCGTTGAGCAGGCCGTCTCCATCCGGCGGTGCAGCGCCAGCGGCCAGAGGTCGGCCCCGATCAGGCCCAGCGCCATCTCGGCCAGTGCGGCGCGGGCGCCCTTGGCGTGGGCTTCGGCGTAGGTGGGACCGATGGGGCAGGTCTCGCCCCAGCCCTCGGCGCCGTCCTCGGACACCAGCCGCACCAAGGTGGTCTGCAGTGACTCCGGTGGACGTGACGAGCGGGCTGGGCGGTCTCTCGGTCCGGGGCGACCTCGCGCAGCCGTCGCCGGAAACTTGTCGGCCGGCTGCTCCTTGTGTGCGGGGAAAAAACCGCCGCGGCGATGGGCTCGCTGTCCGGGTACCAAGGTGGAGCGATCACCCTGCGTCGGTTAGGGCAGACCGAACCCGGACAAGTATGGAATGACAGATATTGAAATCTGTCATCTGTTAGGGCATGGTGGAGGCATGACGATGCGAACCCGCCCCCTCGGAACCACCGGCCCCCACGTCTCCGCCCTCGGCCTCGGCTGCATGGGCATGTCCGCGCTGTACGGCGACGCGGACCGGGCCGAGTCGATCGCCACCATCCACGCCGCCCTCGACGCGGGCGTGACCCTGCTCGACACCGGCGACTTCTACGGCATGGGCCACAACGAGCTGCTGATCGGCGAGGCCCTGCGCGCCGCGCCCGCCGAGCGGCGTGAAAACGCCCTGGTCAGCGTGAAGTTCGGCGCGCTGCGGGATCCGGACGGCGGCTGGTCCGGAAGCGACGGCCGTCCGGCCGCCGTGAAGAACTTCGCCGCCTACTCCCTCCAGCGCCTCGGCGTCGACCACATCGACGTCTACCGGCTCGCCCGGCTCGACCCCGCCGTACCGATCGAGGAGACGGTCGGCGCGGTCGCGGAACTGATCGAGAAGGGGTACGTCCGCCATGTCGGCCTCAGCGAGGTCGGCGCCGAGACCATCCGCCGGGCCGCCGCCACCGCCCCCATCGCCGACCTGCAGTTCGAGTACTCACTGATCTCCCGCGGCATCGAGGAGTCGGTCCTGCCGACCACCCGTGAGCTGGGCATCTCCATCACCGCCTACGGCGTGCTCTCCCGCGGCCTGATCTCCGGCCACTTCACCCGTGACCGGCAGCTCGCCGCGAACGACTTCCGGGCGATTTCACCGCGCTTCCAGGGCGAGAACCTCCGGCACAACCTGGACCTCGTCGAGGCGCTGCGGAAGATCGCCGAGCAGAAGGGCGTCTCCGTCGCCCAGATCGCCATCGCCTGGGTGCTCTCCCGGGGCGAGGACATCGTGCCGCTCGTCGGCGCCCGCACCCGCGAGCGGCTCACCGAGTCGCTGGGCGCGCTCGACGTCACGCTGGACGCGGCCGACCTCGCGGCGATCGAGGAGGCGGTACCGGCGGACGCGGCGGCGGGCGACCGCTACCCGGCCGCACAGATGTCCCACCTCGGCAGCAAGTAGCGGCCGAGCCGCCGGGTACGGTCTGACCCATGGCACCGACCCCCGAGACCCTGACCGCCGAGCGCATCCTCGAAGTCACCGAGGAGGTGCTGCGCCGGCACGGACCGGCCAAGGCCACCGTGGTCGACGTGGCCCGCGCGCTCGGCGTCAGCCATGGCAGCGTCTACCGGCACTTCCGGACGAAGGCGGCGCTGCGGGAGGCGGTGACGAAGAGGTGGCTGGACCGCACCTCCGCGGCCCTCTCCGGGATCGCCGCCGCCGAGGACCGCGATCCGCAGGACCGGCTGCGCGCCTGGCTCACGGCCCTGTTCGAGGCCAAGCGGCACAAGGCGGGCGACGACCCCGAGCTGTTCGCCACGTACACGGTGCTGACCGGCGAGAACGGCACCGCGGTCGGCGAGCACATCGCCGACCTGACCGGCCAGCTCACCCGGATCGTCCAGGCCGGCGTCGACGCCGGCACCTTCCGCGCCGAGGACCCGGCGACCACCGCCCGCGCCCTCTTCCAGGCCACGGGCCGCTTCCATGACCCCGGCTACGCCCGGGAGTGGGAACAGCCCGGGGTGGAGGGGGAGTTCGAGGCCGTGGTGGAGTTGCTGGTACGGGGGTTGCGGGCGCCCTAGTCACCCTCGGCTCCCCTGCCCGGGTGCCGACTACGGATTGCCCGCCTCCGCCCCCTCCGTCGGATCCACCGTCGCCTGATGCGCCTCCGCCAGGTGCTCCTGCGCCTTCAGCCACGGCAGGAACTGCGCGCCCTTGCGCCAGCCGCACGTGTCGCATCTGACCGTGCGCTGCGCGCCCTTGCGCAGCACCCGCACGACATGCTCCCGGCCGTGCTGGTCCCAGCGGCTCACCTTGCTCGTGTTGATCTCCAGCATGACGCCTCCAGCGTCCGAGGACATCGAATCCGTTTGCGCAGCAAGGAGTGTGCAGCAAGACCAACATCAACAGGGGATGCGGCCCGGCGAGTTGACCAACCTGTGGCCACACCCTCACAAGTCGCTCAGCCGACGGTCCGCGGCAGCCGCAGGCTGAGCAGCCCCGTCAGCGCCACACCGGCCAACTGGACCAGCAGCGTGGTGACCAGGGCGTCCCGCATACCCACCCCCGGGACCAGGGAGAGGAACAGCGTGCCCAGGGTTGCCACACCCAGCGCCAGCGCCGACTGCTGGGTCGTGATCATCACCCCGCTGCCCACCCCGGCCCTCGCCGGCGGCACCTCGGACAGCACGATGCGGAAGACGACGGGGAGTTGCAGGGCCTGGCCCGCGCCGGCGACCGCCGCGCCGGGGAGCAGTTCGAGCAGGCCGAGATCCGGCCAGGAGCGCCAGGCGGTCACCGCGATCAGACCCACGCCCACCGCCTGGACCGCGGCACCGGCGGTCACGACACGGGTGCCGTAGCGGGTCACCAGCCGCGGACCGGCCAGCGAGACGGAGAAGAACGCCACCGCCATCGGCACCAGCGCCAGCCCCGCCCCGACCGGACCGAGCCCCGCCCCCTGCTGCAACGCCACCGCGATCACGAACATGAAACCGCTGAAGCCGATCGAGAACGGCACGATCATCACCAGACCCCGCCGCAGCGACACCAGCTCGAACAGGCTCGGCGGCACCAGCGGCGTACGGCCCGCGCGGTCCGCCCTGCGCTCCACCGCGTAGAACGCCGCCGCCACGAACGGGAACGCCGCCAGCGACAGCCACGTCCACAGCGGCCACCCCGCCGCCCGGCCCTCGGTGAGCGGGGCCAGCAGCGTCAGAAGGGCCGCGGCGAGCAGGACCGTGCCGGGGCCGTCGACCGGTTCCGGGTGCTGGGAGCGGGTCTCGGGGACGGCGCGGACGGCCAGGAAGAGGCCGACGAGGACGACGGGCACGTTCACCAGGAACACCGAGCGCCAGCCGGTGCCCCAGATGTCGGCCGCGACCAGGACGCCGCCGAGGATCTGCCCGGCCACCATCGACAGGCCGGCCGTGGCGCCGTACAGCCCCATGGCCTTCGCCCGCCGCTGACCGGTCGTGGCCGCCTGAATGGTCGCGAGTACCTGCGGCAGCATCGCCGCCGACGCCGCGCCCTGCGCGACCCGCGCCGAGACGAGCGTCCACGCGCTGGGGGCGAGCCCGCACGCCAGCGAGGTCAGCCCGAACGCCGCCATGCCGCCCAGGAACAGCCGCCGCCGGCCGAACAGGTCCCCGAGCCGCCCGCCGAGGACGAGCAGCACGGCATACGCCAGCCCGTAGCCCGCGACGACCAGTTCGAGCACGGACTCGCTCGCCGCGAGGTCGTGGCCGATGGTGGGCAGGGCCACGTTGACGATGAAGAAGTCGATGAGGGGAAGTGCCGCCGCGAGCAGCACCGTGAAGAGCCCGAGGCCGCCCAGCGAGGGCGGTGCCGCGGCGCTCTGGACCTTGTGCGCAGTGATGGTTTCGGTCACGGTCACGAGCCTGCGGGCCGGCTGAGGGTGGTACCAGAGTCTCCTTATCCTGGTAGCGGAACCACCTGGAAACAGGATCAGCACGGCGGCAGGCTGGAGGCATGACGACCATGGCCCAGGACACGGCGGCACAGGCCCCCCGCTCCACGTCGGCCTCGGCGATCCGCCGCCACGAACTCGCCGCCTTCCTGCGCCACCGCCGCGAGCACCTCACCCCCGAGCAGGTCGGCCTGCCCCGCGGCCGCCGACGCCGCACACCCGGCCTGCGCCGCGAGGAGGTCGCCCAGCTCTCGGCGGTCGGCGTCACCTGGTACACCTGGCTCGAGCAGGCCCGCGACATCCAGGTCTCCGTCCAGGTCCTCGACGCCCTCGCCCGCACCCTGATGCTCGACCCCAGCGAGCGCTCCCACCTCTTCCAGCTGGCCGGCGCGGTGGACCCGACCCCGGCGACGACCTGCTCGTCGGTGACCCCGGCGCTGCGGGCCGTACTGGAACAACTGGAGCCGTACCCCGCCTGCCTGCAGAACAGCCGGTACGACATCCTCGCCTACAACCGCACCTACGGCCTGCTCCTGTGCGACCTGGAGACGGTGCCGCCCGAGGACCGCAACTGCATGATCCTCTCCTACACGCACCAGGACTGGCAGTCCTCGATCGTGCACCTCGGCGAGACCCAGCGCCTCATGGCCGCCCGCTTCCGCGCCGCGATGGCCGGCCACCTCGCCGAACCCGCCTGGAAGATGCTCCTCAAGCGCCTGCGCACGGAGTCCGCCGAGTTCCGCGAGGCATGGGACCGCCATGAGGTGGTGGCCCACCGCAGCAAGCGCAAGGAGTTCATCAACCAGTACGTGGGACGACTGGTGGTCGACCACACGGACCTGTGGCTGAGTCCGGAGGTGGGGCCGAGGATGGTGACGTATGTGCCGGCGGACGGGGAGTCGGGAGAGCGCCTCAAGAGGCTGCACGAGATATCGCTGGCGAGGGCAACCCCCTAAGGGGCGCGGGGAACTGCGCGATCAACCCCCACCGGCCGGCAGCCGCCGAACTACGCAACAACCCGAGACGCATCGCGAACCTCCGCCGACTCCAGCCTCTCAGCCGCCCGTTCAGCAGTCCCCCGCGCCCAACCCCCACTCGTCACCAACCCCGCAACAAGCACCAACAGCCCACACCCGGTGATGATCCAATAGCCCACCCCGGCAGCCAACACCGCCCCGACCACCGCAACCCCCAGCGTCTGCCCCAACTGACGGCTGGTAGAGGCGACGGCGGCCGCAACGCCGGCCTGCGCACGCGGCATCCCGGACACCGCCGTATTCGTGATCGGCGCGTTGACGAACCCGAACCCCACGCCGAACAGCGCGTACCCGATGATCAGCGTGACGTCCGACGTCTCGGCGTCGAAGAGCGCGAACAGCGCCGCGCTCGCCGTCATCGCGGTGCCCGCGACCAGCAACGACAGCCGCGGCCCCCGGCTGCCGACCAGCCGACCGGACAACGGCGCGCACAACAGGGTCGGCGCCGCCATCGGCAGCATCCACAGGCCCGCGTGCAGCGCGTCCAGCCCGCGCACGTTCTGCAGATACAGCGTCGACAGGAACAGGAACCCGCCCAGCCCCGCGAACGCCCCGACCGCGATCACCGTCGCCCCGCTGAACGGCGCCGACCGGAAGAACCGCAGGTCGATCAGGGGCTCGGCGCGGCGCGGCTCGTACCAGAGCAGGCCCAGCAGGGCCGCCACCGCGAGCGCCGCGAACGGCAGCACCGAGGCGAACCCGGCGTTCGGCGCCTCGATGATCGCGTACGTCAGTGCGCCGAACAGCGAGATCACCAGGAGCTGTCCGACCGGGTCGAGGCGGCGGGCCCTGGGCGCGCGGGACTCGGGGACGAAGCGGAGGGTGAGCAGGAGGGCGGCCAGGCCCACCGGCAGATTGACCCAGAAGATCGCGCGCCAGCCCACCGAGTCCACGAGCAGACCCCCGACCAACGGCCCCGCGGCCATCGAGATGCCGACGACCCCGCCCCAGACGCCTATCGCCCGCGCCCGCTCGCGCGGCTCCGTGAAGGTGTTGGTGATGATCGACATCGCGACCGGGTTCAGCATCGAGCCGCCCACCGCCTGCACCATCCGGAAGACGATCAGCGATTCGAGGCTCGGTGCGGCGGAGCACAGGGCCGAGCCGATGGTGAACAGGACCAGGCCGGTCATGAAGACGCGTTTGCGGCCGATCCGGTCCGCGGTGGAGCCGGCCAGCATCAGCAGGGAGGCCAGGACGAGGGTGTACGCGTCGATCGTCCACTGCAGGCCCGAGGTGCTGGCGCCGAGGTCGCGCTGCATGGCGGGCAGGGAGACGTTGAGGGCCGTGGTGTCGAGGCTCACGATCAGCAGGCTCATACAGCAGATCGCGAGGACCAGCACTCGGCGACGTGGGCTGAGCTCCGGCATCCTTGAATAGTACGCCTAACTAATGAATTTCGCCGCACCCTGTTCGGTACGTGAGAATGGGGGAATGCCCACGACCGTCCCGCCCGTCGCAGAGTCCCTGCGGATCGGCCCGCACACCGTCCAGCCGCCCGTCGTCCTGGCCCCGATGGCCGGGATCACCAACGCGCCCTTCCGCACCCTGTGCAGGTCCTTCGCCGGAGGCGAATCAAAGGATGGAGCCAGCGGCGGCAAGGGGCTGTTCGTCAGCGAGATGATCACGACCCGGGCGCTGGTCGAGCGCAACGAGAAGACGATGCAGCTCATCCACTTCGACGCGACCGAGAAGCCGCGCTCGATCCAGCTCTACGGCGTCGACCCGGCCACCGTCGGCAAGGCCGTCCGCATGATCGCGGAGGAGGGCCTGGCCGATCACATCGACCTGAACTTCGGGTGCCCGGTGCCCAAGGTGACCCGCAAGGGCGGGGGCTCCGCGCTGCCGTACAAGCGGAATCTGCTGCGGGCGATCCTGCGGGAGGCCGTGAGCGGGGCGGGCGATCTGCCGGTCACGATGAAGATGCGCAAGGGCATCGACGACGATCACATCACTTACCTCGACGCCGGGCGGATCGCCGTAGAGGAGGGCGTCACGGCCATCGCGCTGCACGGTCGTACGGCCGCCCAGCACTACGGCGGTACGGCCGACTGGGACGCCATCGCCCGGCTGAAGGAGCATGTGCCGGAGATCCCCGTGCTCGGCAACGGCGACATCTGGTCGGCCGAGGACGCCGTGCGGATGGTGCGGGAGACCGGGTGCGACGGGGTCGTCGTCGGGCGGGGGTGCCTGGGGCGGCCGTGGCTGTTCGCGGATCTGGTCGGGGCCTTCGAGGGGCGGGACCAGGACATCGCGCGGCCTGCCCTGCGCGAGGTCGCCGACGTCATGGTGCGGCACGCGACCCTGCTAGGGGAGTGGATCGGCGACGAGGCGCGGGGCGTCATCGACTTCCGCAAGCACGTGGCGTGGTACCTGAAGGGCTTCGCGGTCGGTTCACAGATGCGCAAGCGGCTCGCCATCACCTCCTCGCTGGCCGAACTGCGCTCCGGACTGGATGAGTTGGACCTGGACCAGCCGTGGCCCGCCGACGGCGCCGACGGCCCCCGCGGCCGTACGTCCGGCAACAACCGGGTGGTGCTGCCGGACGGCTGGCTGAAGGACCCGTACGACTGCGCGGGCGTGAGCGAGGACGCGGAGCTGGACACGTCCGGGGGCTGATCAGTCCTTCGAGGGGTGCGGGGTCGAGCCGTAGGCCGTCAGGAAGCGGTCCCGGAAGGAGCTCATCTTCCACACGGGGGCCTCGGAGGCGGGCTGGAGGCCGTCCGTCCAGTTCCAGTCGGCGATCTTGTCCAGCACCTTCGGGTCCTTGGCGACGATCGAGATCGGCACGTCCCGGCTGGCCTTGGTGCCGCTGACCCGGGCCATCGGCTGGTGGTCGCCCAGGAAGACGAGGACGGTGTCGTCCGTGCCGTAGCGCTCCAGCCACTGCGTGAGGCTGGTGACGGAGTACGAGATCGACTTGCCGTACTCCTGCTTGGAGCGGGTGGAGTCGGAGATGATGTCCGCCGGTTTCGTGCCGGACTTCTGGATGTCCTTGAAGACCGAGCCGTCGCCCAGCTCGTCCCAGTCGACCATCTCCGGGAGCGGCGCCCAGGGCTGGTGGCTGGAGGTCAGGATGATCTCCGACATCAGCGGCTTGTCGCGCTTCTTGCCGTGGACCTGGCGCTGGAAGGCCTCCAGGGCGTACTGGTCGGGCATCGTCGACCAACTGAACTTCGGTCCCTCGTAGCCCAGTTGGAAGGCGTTGTAGACCTTGTCGAGGCCGTAGTACTCCTGCTCCGGCCAGCTCTTCTGCACGCCCGGCATCACACCGACCGTGTCCCAGTCGCCGGTCTTCTTGAAGACCTTGGTGAGGCTCAGGTGGTCGCTGGCCATGACGGTGCGGTAGCGCTGCTGGTTGTCTATCCACAGACCGGAGAAGGTCGTGGAGTGGCCGAGCCAACTGCTGCCGCCGAAGGTCGCCGACGTCAGCCAGCCGCTCCTGGCGTGGTAACCGGCCTTCGCGAGGGCCGCGTTGCTCGTGTCGAGGGTGCCGGTGACGCCGGGCGCGATCTCCGGGTCCTCGAGCGCGCTGCGGCCGTAGCTCTCGATGAAGGTGAAGATGACGTCCTTGCCGCGCAGGTCGGGGACCAGCTCGGCGGGCGGTGTGCCGCCGAAGGTGTCGGCCTTCGCGTCCTTCGCGAACTGCGCCTCGTCGCGCAGGGTGTCCTTCGTCCGGGCCGCGTGGACCTTGACCACGCCGGCGGTGTGATCCGAGGCGATCGGCACCCCGGCCATCTGCAGTCCGAACGCGGTGCACGTGATCCAGACGGTGCCCGCGATCAGGGTGCCCCTGGAGGCGTCCGCCTTGTGGCGGGCCAGGACGTTCGCGACGCGGACGGTGGCCAGGGCGACGAGGGTCGTCAGGAGTACGGCGAGGAGGATGACGCCGATGGTGAGCAGGACGGTGGTCGTGCCGCCGAGGGAGTCCTTGATGTACGAGTGGGCGTCGTCGAGGAGTTCCCAGTCCAGGACGATGTTGAAGTGCCGGCCCAGGAATTCGTTGAACCCGATGTCCAGGACGTTGAGGACGGTGAGGGCGCCCAGGGCCGCGCCGGTGGTCGCCGCGGCGATGACGCGGGGGCGGCGGGGGAGGCTCAGGAGGACGGCGGCGCCGATGATGGCCTCGGCGGGGAGGCGTACGAACTCGCGGAGCCTGAGGTTGCCGAGGGTGTTCGGCATCTGCAGGCAGACGTGGATGAGGATGGCGGCGAGGAGGGTGAGGGCCCAGCGGAGGTAAGGGCGGCGGGGTGAGTGCGTGGGCTTGTCGGCCTGGTCCTGATCCTGGTCCTGGTCCTTGTCCTCGGCTTCGCCTTCGGCCGAGTCGTTCCCACCCGCACCACCCGTTTCACTTTCGTCGTCGGGTGCGGGTGGCCCCTGTGGGGCGTCCTCGCCGTCGGCGGGTGCCGGCTCGTCGTTCGGGCCGGGGAGTTGGCGTTGGCGCGTGAAGACAGGCACCCGAAGGTCCTTCCGTGCGAGGCCCCTGTTGGAGTGGTGTGGCGGGCCACGCAGGGGAGGCTGAGGGCCCGCCATTTCCTCCTACGGCCCCACCTCGACCGATGTTCAGCCCCAACCCCCCACCGCTCAGCAAACCCTCGGCAAACACCAGGCCAACAGGCAGGCAGGGGGGCGGTGGGCTCCGGCAGCCGACTGCCATGGAGCTGGGCCCCGAAGGCCGGCCGCCGACGGTGGGACTGCCCTGCGGGGGCCACCCGTACCGGACGGCGAAAGCCGCACGGCCTGGCAGCCCGCCGCCGACGAGCCCGCGGCCGTCGATGGTGAGACTGCCCCCACGGGGCTACCCGCACTGGACGACGGATGCCGCACGGTCTGGCAGCCCGCCGCCGACGAGCCCGCGGCCGTCGATGGTGAGACTGCCCCCACGGGGCTACCCGCACCGGACGACGAATGCCGCACGGTCTGGCAGCCCGCGGCCGCCGACGGCGAGACCGCCCCACGGGCGCCACCCGCACCCGACGACGAAAGTCGCACGGGTGGTGCGGGTGGGAACGACTCGGCCGAAGGCGAAGCCGAGGACGGAGGGCTACGCTCCGCCAACCGCCGTCAGCAGCGCCAACGGCGTCGCCGCCGAGCGGGATTCGCGGACGCAGGCATGGGGGTACGGCACCGGCTCCGCGTGGGTGTCGCGGCCGTAGCCCGCCAGGACCTCCGGCAACCGGTGCCCGGTCGCCGTCGCCGCGTCGACCAGCGCATGAGCCACCGTACGGGCCTCGTCGTGCAGACCGTAGCGAGCCAGGCCCAGCGTGATCAGCGCGTTGTCGTGCGGCCAGACCGAGCCGCGGTGATACGAGAGAGGGTGATACGCCGGTTGGCCGGAGGCCAGCGTGCGCACGCCCCAGCCCGAGAAGAAGTCCGGTTCCAGCAGCCGGCGGCCCACCTGCTCGCCGTACTCCTTGTCCAGCAGCCCGGACCAGAGCAGGTGCCCGGCGTCCGAGGCCAGCGCGTCCACCTGCTCGCCCTCGCCGTCCAGCGCCAGCGCCGGGAACGAGTGCTCCGCCATCCAGAAGTCCCGCTGGAAGCGGTCCCGCAGGTCGCCGGCCGCCTGCTCCAGGAGCGCGGCGTACGTCGCGTCCTGCCACACCGTACGCGCCAGCCACGCCGTGCGGCGCAGGGCGTCGTACGCGTAGCCCTGGGCGCCCGCCGCCATGACCGGGCTGGCGGGGCGGGTGCCGTCGGAGGAGCAGATGGCGCCGGGGGAGTCCTTCCAGTTCTGGTTGGCCAGGCCGCCCTGGTCGGCGCGGTAGACCAGATAGCCGCGGGTGGTGAGGCCGCCGTGGTCCAGCATCCAGCCGATCGCCGCGCGGGCGTGGGGCTCCAGGCGGCGGGCGAGTGTGGTGTCGGAGGTCTGCTCCACGTACGAGCCCAGGAGGATCAGGAACAGCGGCGTCGCGTCCACCGAGCCGTAGTAGCGGCCGTACGGCACCTGGCCGAAGTGCGCCAGCTCGCCGTGCCGCACCTCGTGCACGATCTTGCCGGGCTGACTGACCGCGTCGACGCCGGTCCGCGTGGCCTGTGTCGCGGCCAGCGCCGCGAGGGTGGCCGCGGCCGGGCGGGGGCGGTAGGGGAGGGCGAACAGCGAGGTGAGCAGGGCGTCGCGGCCCAGCAGGGTCAGGAACCAGGGGGCGCCCGCCGCGGGGACGCGCAGCTCCTCGCCGTCGGGGCCCTTCGCCGGGACCTCGAGGGTGGCCAGGTCGGCCAGGCCGCGGGCACAGGCGGCGGCCAGCTCGGGCCAGCCCGTCGGGAAGGCGACGCCCTCCACGAACTCGCCCTCCCGAGAGAGGAGTTGGGCGGACAGGGCGGCGGGGGAACGCGGGACGCGCAGGGCTCGTTTGTCGCCGTGCGGGCGGGCCATCACCCGCAGGGTCAGCTCCGCCGTACTGTGCGGTTCGAGGTCGAGGGCCCAGACCAGACGCCGGGCGCCGGTGCCGGTCTCCTCCACGGCGTCGGGGGCGGGGTCGGCCGTCACGGTCGTCACCGAGCGCCATTCGCCCCGCTGGTAGGCGAACTCCACGCCGTGCTCCAGCACTTGGCGGGAGCGGGTGGCGCCGGTCTTGGCGTAGGTACGGTGATCGGAGCGCAGCTCGAACTGGTCGGTGAAGTCGGCGTCCGCGGTGAGCGCGAGCCGGATCGTCGTCGGCACCGGGCGGTTGCTGGTGATCCGGAGTGATTCGATGAACGAGCCGTCTCCCACGGCCTGTTCACGGAAGAGCGTGTACGCCGGCGGCTCGTCGCGCCCGCCGCGCGGGACCAGCACACAGCGCGCCGTGTCGCCCTCGGCCACGGGGGACAGCGTCTCGGGCACCGCCCCGTCCACGGTGAGCTGCCAGCGGCTCAGGTGCCGGGCGTCCCGTACGAACATCCCTTCCGGGGAGCCGGCGGCCCGTACCCCGCTGATGTCCCCGCCGTCGCCCACGGCGGCGAACGTCCCTCCGTACACGAGTAGATGGTGACGGTCCGTCATCCCCGGTTCCCTCCCCTGGTGTCCTTGGGGTCCTTGGTGTACTTGGGTTCCTCGAAGTCGTGCAGCAGATTGAGCGTGAGCGCGGCCGTCCAGCCGAAGCCGGTGGCCCCGCAGGCCTCGCCGGTGTACGGATCGACGTACTCGGCGAAGTCGGAGGCGGCGGCGAGGTCGAGCATCGCCGCGCGCAGGGCGTCGGCCCGGTCCCGTTCGCCGTGGGTGCGCAGGCCGCGCTCCAGCAGCCAGTTGGTGTTGAACCAGGCCGGGCCCCGCCAGTAGCGGTGCGGGTCGAAGGCCTCGCCCAGAAGGTCGTACGACGGGACGAGGCGGGTCGTGGCGCCGAGGCCGAAGTGCGGGCCGTGTGCCGTGCGGACCAGGGCGGTGGCGATGTCGCGCGGGAGGGTGGGCAGGAGGAGGGGGATCAGGCCCGCGACGCTGCGCTCGGGGACGAGTTCGCCCGACCGCACGTCGTGGCAGAGGAACATCTCCCTCGCCGGGTCCCACATCCGGTCGATCAGCGCCGTCGTCAGGCGTTCGGCGCGCGCGTGCCGGGCCGTGCCCGTCGCGCCCAGCTCCGTCGCGATCCTGGCCAGCGCGTGCTCGGAGGCGATCAGCAGGGCGTTGAACGCCGGGTCCTCGACCGCGAAGCGGCCTGCTCCATCGGCGTATCCGCCGTCCCGGTAGTCCGTCGCGAGGCGTACATACCGGCCGTAGTCCAGATCCGTCGGCCGGTCCTCGGGGGCGCCGTGGGCGAGGTCGGCGCGGCGGAAGGAGCGGGACGGGGCGGGCGTGACCCGGCTCAGCGGCGCGTCCCAGCAGGGGCTGTTGTCCATGCCCTGTTCCCAGGGGTGCACCACGGACGCGAGGCCGGCGCCGCCGAGGTCGCGGCGGTGCAGCAGATAGCGGTGCCAGGCGGCCAGGCGGGGATACATCCGGGTGAGGAAGCCGCGCGCCCGGGACAGGCCCGGGTCGGCGCGGTGCACCAGCCAGGCGGCCAGCGCGTGCACCGGTGGCTGCACGATGCCGGAGGTCTGTACGGTGCGCGGGGCGCCGGTGGCGCGCCCGGCGGTCGAGGAGCGCCAGAAGTCGGGGCTCGGGAAGTAGGCGTCGAGCGGCACGGAGGGGTTGAAGACGATGTGCGGGATCCGCCCGTCACCCCACTGGGCGTCCAGCAGCGTCTCCAGTTCGGTCTGCGCCCGTAACGGCGAGAGGTGCCGCAGTCCGATCGCGATGAACGCCGAGTCCCAGGACCACTGGTGCGGGTACAGGCCGCGGGAGGGGACCGTCGACGCTCCGGTCCAGTTGGCCTCCAGCACCTTGGCGGCTCTGACGTGCGGAGAGTCCGCCGTGGGGGGTGGATCGTATGCAATGTCACGGTCCGTGGGTCGGGCGGTGAGTTGGGCAGTGCGATCCACTCGGGGCTCCCCGAAAGACGTCCGGCTGACCGGTTCGGTCAGCGCCACCATAGAGTTACGTCTAGTTAACACGCAAAACCCAATATGTAATGCAAGCTTGAGAAGCACAAGGGGGTGTGCATGAGCGCACGGGGTCAGGCGAGCGCCGGGGAACTCCTCGAACTGGTGCGGAGCGGACGGGCCGTCACACGCGGAGCACTTCAGCAGGCGACCGGGCTGTCCCGTGCCACCGTCGGCCAGCGCCTGGACCGGCTCTTCCGCGCCGGCTGGCTGCGCGAGGGGGCCGGCGGACCCGTGGGCTCCCCGCTGGGCGGGCGCCCCGCCATCACCCTGGAGTTCGACGACACCCACGCCGTCGTCCTCGCCGCCGACCTGGAGACCCGGCACGCACGTGCCGCCGTACTGTCGCTGACCGGCGAGATCCTCGCCGAGCACAGCGGCACGCTCGTCGTCGAGGACGGGCCGGAGGTCGTGCTGGGCGAACTGGCGCGCTGGTTCGCCGAGCTGCTGGAGAAGGCCGGGCGGCCCGCCGGAGAGGTGTGCGGCATCGGGCTCGCGGTGCCGGGGCCGGTGGACCGCGAGACCGGCCGGGTCGTCCAGCCGCCGATCATGCCGGGCTGGGACGGCTACGACATAAGAGGGCGGCTGGCCAGGACCTTCGGCGAGCAGACGGGGGCCGGGCCGGTGCCGGTCCTCGTCGACAACGACGCCAACCTCATGGCGTACGGCGAACAGCGCACGGGATATCCGCGGTGCTCGGCCTTCGTACTGGTCAAGGTGTCGACCGGGATCGGGGCCGGGGTCGTGGTGGACGGCTCGGTGTACCGGGGGATCGACGGCGGCGCGGGCGACATCGGGCACATCCGGGTGGGCGCCGACGCGCAGTGCCGGTGCGGTTCGTACGGCTGTCTGGCGGCCGTCGCCAGTGGCGGTGCCGTGGCCCGGCGGCTGGCCGAGGCGGGGGTGCCGGCGGCCTCCGGATCGGATGTGCGGGACCTGCTGGCGTCGGGGCATCCGGGGGCGGCCGCGCTGGCGCGCGAGGCCGGGCGGCAGGTCGGGGACGTGCTGGCGACCGTGGTGACGCTGCTCAACCCCGGGGTGCTGATGATCGCCGGGGATCTGGCCGGGACGCCGTTCCTGACCGGCGTACGGGAGCTGCTGTACCAGCGGGCGCTGCCGCGCTCCACCGCTCATCTGGACGTGGTGACCTCGAGGCTGGGCGAGCGGGCCGGGCTGATCGGGGCCGGGGCGCTGGTCGTGGAGCATCTCTACGCGCCCGAACGGGTGGAGGAGCGGCTGCTCGGGCTGGGCGTGTAAGCAGGGTGTTTCGGTCAGGTCGCGGGTCGGTTCGCCGGTCCGCATGGTGAAATCCGGGCGGCTGTGGAAGCGTGATTCTCGCCACCCTTGATAAGGGTTGCGCTCAGATGAGCGGATCTTGAGCGACTGCACTTCTCCAAGGGGTGGCACTGGGTGCCACCCCTTGATCGTTCATCGATCGAAATCAGACGTGCGATATGGCTGCTCATCTGAGCGAAAATCCGCACCTGTGGGCGCGCTTGCGTTCAAGAAGTGAAAACATCCGTCCGTCACGGCTTGCCAAGCTTTGACTTTCGATCCACTGGCGGACGGGTGGTTACAGGCGCATGACGCGTGAGTAGACGTACCCAGGCGCCTTCGATCTGGGTATGTTCCTCGCCGTCAGGGCAGCCACCACGTCCTCGAGGGAGTCGAGACCGTGTCGGAAAACAAAGAACCCCATGTAGCGAAGTTCGTTTACGACTTCACCGAGGGAAACAAGGACCTCAAGGACCTCCTGGGTGGCAAGGGCGCCAACCTCGCCGAGATGACCAACCTGGGGCTCCCTGTTCCCCCGGGATTCACGATCACGACGGAAGCCTGCAAGGTCTACCTCGACAGCGGCGAGGAGCCCGCGGCACTGCGTGACGAGGTGAGTGCGCACCTCGACGCCCTCGAGTCCCGCATGGGCAAGAAGCTCGGCCAGCCCGACAACCCCCTCCTGGTCTCGGTCCGCTCCGGCGCCAAGTTCTCCATGCCCGGCATGATGGACACGGTCCTCAACATCGGACTCTCCGACAAGTCCGTGAAGGGCCTCGCCGACCAGGCCGGCGACGAGCGGTTCGCCTGGGACTCCTACCGCCGCCTCATCCAGATGTTCGGCAAGACCGTCCTCGGCGTCGACGGCGACCTCTTCGAGGAGGCCCTCGACAAGGCCAAGGAGGCCAAGAAGGTCACGGTCGACACCGACCTGGAGGCCGCCGACCTGAAGAAACTGGTCACCGCCTTCAAGAAGATCGTCAAGAAGGAGGCCGGCCGGGACTTCCCGCAGGACCCGCGCGAGCAGATGGACCTCGCCATCAAGGCGGTCTTCGACTCCTGGAACGGCGACCGGGCCAAGCTCTACCGCCGCCAGGAGCGCATCCCGCACGACCTCGGCACGGCCGTCAACGTCTGCTCGATGGTCTTCGGCAACCTGGGCCCGGACTCGGGAACCGGTGTGGCGTTCACCCGTGACCCGGCCTCGGGCCACCAGGGCGTCTACGGCGACTACCTCCAGAACGCCCAGGGCGAGGACGTGGTCGCCGGCATCCGCAACACCGTGCCGCTCGCGGAGCTGGAGTCGATCGACAAGAAGTCGTACGACCAGCTCATGCAGATCATGGAGACCCTGGAGAACCACTACAAGGACCTCTGCGACATCGAGTTCACCATCGAGCGCGGTCAGTTGTGGATGCTCCAGACCCGGGTCGGCAAGCGCACGGCGGGCGCGGCCTTCCGGATCGCCACGCAGCTCGTCGACCAGGGCCTGATCGACGAGGCGGAGGCGCTGCAGCGCGTCAACGGCGCCCAGCTCGCGCAGCTCATGTTCCCGAAGTTCGACGACGAGGCGAAGGTCGAGCAGGTCGGCCGGGGCATCGCGGCGTCGCCGGGCGCGGCGGTCGGCAAGGCGGTCTTCGACTCGTACACCGCCGTGAAGTGGTCGCGCTCGGGCGAGAAGGTCATCCTGGTCCGCCGCGAGACGAACCCCGACGACCTGGACGGCATGATCGCGGCGGAGGGCATCCTCACCTCCCGCGGCGGCAAGACGTCCCACGCGGCCGTGGTCGCGCGCGGCATGGGCAAGACCTGTGTGTGCGGCGCGGAGGAGCTGGAGGTCGACACCAAGCGCCGCCGTATGACCGTCCCCGGCGGACACGTGGTCGAGGAAGGCGACGTCATCTCCATCGACGGTTCGTCCGGCAAGGTCTACCTGGGCGAGGTCCCGGTGGTCCCGTCCCCCGTCGTGGAGTACTTCGAGGGCCGGATGCACGCGGGTGCGCAGGACGCCGACGAACTGGTCGAGGCGGTCCACCGCATCATGGCCTTCGCCGACCGCAAGCGCCGGCTGCGCGTCCGCGCCAACGCGGACAACGCCGAGGACGCGCTGCGCGCCCGTCGCTTCGGCGCGCAGGGCATCGGCCTGTGCCGTACCGAGCACATGTTCCTCGGTGAGCGGCGCGAGATGGTCGAGAAGCTGATCCTCGCCGACACCGAGGACGAGCGCGAGGCCGCGCTCTCGGAGCTGCTGCCGCTCCAGAAGAAGGACTTCGTGGAGCTGTTCTCGGCGATGGACGGCCTGCCGGTGACGATCCGCCTCCTCGACCCGCCGCTGCACGAGTTCCTGCCCGACATCACCGAGCTGTCGGTCCGCGTGGCGCTGGCGGAGTCCCGCCAGGAGCCGCACGAGAACGAACTGCGCCTGCTCCAGGCGGTACACCGCCTGCACGAGCAGAACCCGATGCTGGGGCTCAGGGGTGTGCGGTTGGGCCTGGTCATCCCGGGTCTGTTCACGATGCAGGTCCGCGCGATCGCGGAAGCGGCCGCCGAGCGCAAGAACGCCAAGGGCGACCCGCGCGCCGAGATCATGATCCCGCTCGTCGGCACGGTCCAGGAGCTGGAGATCGTCCGCGAGGAGGCCGACCAGGTCATCGCGGAGGTCGAGGCGCGGACCGGCGCGAAGCTGAAACTGTCGATCGGCACGATGATCGAACTGCCGCGCGCCGCGCTGACCGCCGGTCAGATCGCCGAGGCGGCGGAGTTCTTCTCCTTCGGCACCAATGATTTGACTCAGACGGTGTGGGGCTTCAGCCGGGACGACGTGGAGGCTTCGTTCTTCACGGCGTACCTGGAGAAGGGCATCTTCGGAGTGTCGCCCTTCGAGACGATCGACAAGGACGGCGTCGGCTCCCTGGTCGCGGCGGCGGCCAAGGCGGGCCGGGAGACCCGCCCCGACCTGAAGCTCGGCGTCTGCGGCGAGCACGGCGGTGACCCCGAGTCGGTGCACTTCTTCCACGAGGTCGGCCTCGACTACGTCTCCTGCTCGCCGTTCCGGATCCCGGTGGCGCGACTTGAGGCCGGCCGGGCCGCGACCCAGTCGGAGGGCAGCGACCACCGCTAGGCCGTACGGCCACGAAGACCCCGGAGCCGCCGCCCGTCCCCGACCCTCAAGACCGATGGGCGGCGGCTCCGGATCACGAAGGAGGGCGGCACCTTGTGCGGAGGTGCCGCCCTCTTGTCCGGATCAGGCTTGTCCGGGTCAGGCTGAATGACGTCCGCTCCCCGGATGGGAGACGAACCAGTCCCGGGCCGCGGTGACAACCTCCTCAAGGCTCCCCGGCTCATGGAACAGATGCGTTGCGCCGCGCACGGCGAGGACCTCGCTCGGCCCGCCGAGCTTGCCGGCCGTTTCCTGGTTGAGCCCCAGATCCGTCTCGTCCTCGCCGCCCACGAGGAACAGCACGGGGGCATGAACGCGCTGCAGTTCGTCGTACGCCAGGTCCGGACGCCCGCCCCGGGTGACCACGGCCGACACGCGCAGCGGCCGCTCGGCAGCGGCCAGCAGGGACGCCGCCGCGGCGGTTTCGGCACCGAACAGACACACCGGGACGCCGGCGGTCTCCGCCTGCTCCTCCAGCCAGTCGATGGCATCCACCAGCCGCCGGGCCAGCAGGGGGACGTCGAAGCGGTGCCGCGCCGAGCGGGCGTCCGCGCGCTTCTCCAGCTCCGTGAGGAGATCAAGGAGGAGCGTGCCCATCCCCGCCCGGTGGAACGCGTCGGCGAGCACACGGTCGCGTGAGCTGCCCCGGGCGCTGCTGCCGCCCTCGGCGATGACCACCACCGACCGCACCGGGCCGGGAACGACCAGATCGCCGGCGAGTGGGGCTCCACTCGCGGGCACCAACACCAAGTCGGAAATCATCCGCTTCCTCCCAACGTGGGACGCGCTGGGCTTCGGATGCTCCGGGTACCCGAGGACGGAGCCCCGTACGCGAGGCCGGCGTGTCGCATCACCCGGACATGGTCGGGACGTAGGGGGACAGGGCCGGCGCGAGCTGCACTCCGGGGGCCAGGCCGAGGGCGGTGAGGGCGTCGGGCAGGCCGCGTCCGACGCGGGCCGCCTCCAGGGTGCCCGGGGCGGCCAGCGGACGGCAGCTCGCGGCGATGATCTCGAACAGGTGCCGCACCCGGCCGGGCCCGCGCGGCAGCAGTTGGCCGTGGAAGTCCTCGTGGTGGGCGAGCACGAGGGCGGCGAGACCGACGACGTGGGCCGAGGCCGTGCCGGTGCCGTCGAGGGCTGTATATCCGCCCTGCGCGGAGCACGACAGCACGGCCACCCCCGGGGCTGCCGCGTCGACTCCGGGGCCGTAGCAGCTGAACGGCGCCGCGAACAGACCTTCCGGCGTGAGCTGGGGGCCCACATGGGTGGCCTGGGAGGTGTCCGGCGGGAAGGACCCGAAGACGCCGAGCGCACCCACGGTGAACACGGTGGGCAGCGACCCGGGGAAGCAGACCGGTCCGCCCGAGTCGCCCGCCGGGGCCACGCAGGCGATCCCCGCCGCGCCCGCATCGGCCAGCTTGCGGGAGACCAGCGCCGACGGGTACGGCGTCGCCACAGCGATGTGGGCGATGTCGACCTCGTGCTCGATGCAGTGGTCCAGGGCGGCGATCAGGTCGCTGAAGCAGCCGCCCGGCAGCACCTGGCAGACCTCGATCTCGGCGTCGACCGCGGTGCCGATGACCCCCTTGCCGGTGTCCGCGCCGGCGATGACGCCCGCCGCGTGGGTGCCGGTGCCCACCGGGTCGTAGGCCCAGCCTTCCTCCGTGCCGCGGACGAGGTCGATCCCGGAGTTGACCCGCTGCTTCAGATCGGGATGCTCGGTGGCGACACCGGAGCCGATGACCCCCACCTTGACCCCGAAGGCACGGAACGTGGGAGGCAGCCGGTCCAGTCGCATGGCCTGCTGGCCCCAGCCGTATGCCTGCCTCTCCTCCAGCCCCGGGTACACCTTGGCCAGCGGCGTGAGGGTGACCAGGTTCTCCTCGGTCGCCGACAGGTCCGGACGGTTGATCCAGAGATCGGTGTAACCGCCCGCGGGCCTGACGTACAGGGACTGAATGGTCTCCGTGGTCTCCGTGGGCAGCGCGACGGTGACCGTACCGTCGGCCGCGGTGACGCCCTGGCCGGGCCATGACGAGCCGATCAGGAACACGCCCGCGCCGGCCAGCGGCTCTCCCCCGGGGCCGCCGACGCGCAGCGAGATCTCCAGCGGTTGCTCCAGTGAGGTGACCAGTCCCGGATCGCGCAACGGGATTCCCGCGGTCGGCGCGCCGGCGGGTCCTGCCGCGGACAGCGGCAGATCCGGCTCGATGTGTACGTGCAGCGAACGCATCGCGGGCAGTTGGGACTCGGGTGCCTCGACGACCGCGATCTCCGGGCAGGAGGGGGGCAGTCCGGTCGATTGCAGCCTCTCCGACGGCCGGAGCCTGCGGACCACCTTGACCTCGGGCATCCGCTCCAGTTGGTCACACACCGAGTCGATGCCGAGTTCGGGCACTCCTGGCGGGAGCAGCTGCCCCGGCAGCGGTGTCACCATGTACCGCTCCCGGCGCGGTCGCACCGGGAGCGGCGACCGTGCGGCCTTTCCACCCGGTTCCGTCTCCTTGCCCTCCGGGCCCGTTCCGCCGGCCCCCGCACCGCCCCCGGACCCGTTCGCACGGCTGTTTCCGGGCCTTTCCTTTGCCATCACGTCCACCTTCACCACGTCGTAAACCGTCGTAACTCGTGCTCCTGATCGCTTCCACGGTGACGCGGTGCGCCCGGAGACTCTCCGGGCGCACCGCGCACGCTGCCCAGGCGTCAGCCCATAGCGAACGGCTGACCCATCTGGCCGAAGCCGAAGCCGGGCTGCTGGTACTGCTGCGAGTACGGCTGACCGAACCCGCCGCCCCACTGCTGCTGGCCGGGCATGCCCTGCTGGCTCTGCATGCCCTGCTGGCTCTGCTGGAGCAGCGACACGATCGCGTTCGGCAGCGCCTGCTGCACGGACTGCTCCACGGCGTGGCGCACGGCCCCGGCCAGCGAGCGATGCAGCGTGAGCGCCAGGTACGGGTGGGCCTGCTGGGCGAGGTCCGGCCGCTGCTGCAGTTGCTGCTGGATCTGCTGGATCTGCTGGAACGTCTGCTGCACCTGCTGCGCGACCTGCTGGGCCGTCTGCTGACACGCCTGCTGGATGGTCTGCTGGACCGTCTGGGCGATCTGCTGCGGGCCGCCCGGCTGCTGAGCGCCGAACTGCGTGCCGTACTGCTGCTGGAGGGGTTGAGTAGTGCCAGCCATCAACGACATGAAGGGTCCTCTCGCTGTCACGAATGGGAGGGGAAGCCGACAGTATGACCAATCGGCCTTATCGGAAAAATCCGACTCCCTGAAGCTAAGCGCGTGCCGTCGGACCCGCAATCGGATGGACTGCCCGGAGGAGCGAGAACTCCTCGAGGGCAACGCGAACGGGCAGCCGCAGAAGACTCGAATTCAGCCCGCCTACAGGAAGGTTGGCCGGCAGCCCCCCGGATACCCCCTTGTGTGACGCGGGTGAAGTGACCACCGCTCATCGAGCGTGGGGAAACCACACCATGCGCAGACGCGCCACTGCCGCCACCGCAGCTGCCGCCGCTTTCAGCGCCGTCCTGGCCGCCGCCTTCGCCTACCGGCCGCCGGGGCCGACGACCAGGAGGACTCGGGCACGCCGTCGCCTCGGCGGTGGCCGTGGCCCCGGACCCCCGGCCCTATCCCCGAGGGTCCGGGCAGGTGCCGGGCGTGTCCTCGTAGGAGCGCCCGGCAGTGCGGCCGGTCGGCCAGAGATGTGTCAGTCGGTGCTACGTCGTCGGCGCACCGCCAGCAGCACCCCACCCCCGGCGAGCAGGGCGGCCGCGCCGCCCGCCGCCAGGTACGGGGTGCTGCTGTCGCCGCCGGTCGCGGCGAGGTCGGTGCCGTTCTCGGCCCCGTTCTCGGTGCTGTTCCCCGCCCCGGGTTCGTCGGACGTGTCGTCCCCGGCGGAGGATCCGGCTTCCTCGTCGTCGGCGGGGACGAAGTCGGCAGGCGGCTTGTCGCAGCCGATGCCGTCCTTGTCGCGGTCCAAGTGGGAGCCGTAATGCTCGTCGCCCTTGGGGATGTTGGAGTACCCGTTGGTGTACGCCTCGGTGCAGTTCTCAAACGGGTGGTTCCCGTCGTGCGCTGCGGCCACCGACGGCAGGGCGGCGAGCGCCAGCGCGGCGACGGCGACGGCGCCGGGCTTGCGGAGCAGTTTCACGGAGAGTCCTTCCAGGTTCGTGGCGATATCGGCGCTCATGATCGGGACGTTGCGATCGGCCGGATATGAGGTGACGAACGTAGTAAGGGGCCGCGGATACGGGGGAGTTATGAAGGACCTGTGATGCGAACGTGACGTGACTGGAAGGTAGCTCTCCGTATGCCGGCCTCAGCGCACGAGTGGTGGGCCCTGCGCGTAGTCGTCGTAACCGCCGGGCAGTGGCCGCGTGTCCAGGTAGAACCACTCGGCGTCCGGACCGGGAGTCGGCGGAGGTGTGGCCGGAGGCTCCGGCACCGCGACAACAGGCGCCTCCGTCTTCGCCGGCCCCGGCATCAGCAGCTCCACCCGCAGCCCCAGCCCCCGTTGCTGCGCAGTGAACTCCTCCACCTGGTTCCGGCAGGCGTGGTCCAGGTGGGTCACGCCGGTCAGGTCCAGGCGGATACGCGGCTTGCCCGCGGACGCCGCCGACTCCAGCGCCTCGATGACCTGCGGCAGTCGTAGGAACGTCGCGTTGCCGGCCATGACGACCTTCGCGGTGTCGTCCTCGACGTGCTGCCGGATCACCGTCCGCGACATGCGCAGGGCGGCCAGCACGATCCCGGCCGCCAGGCCGATGAGGACGCCCTCCAGCAGCGCCGTCGCCACGATCACCAGCGTCGTCACCGTCATGACGACGAACTCGCCCCGGTCCTGGCGCCACAGCTTGGGGAACTCCTCCGGCGCGAACAGCTTCCAGCCGCTGTGCACGAGGACGCCCGCGAGCACCGAGATCGGGATCAGGGCCAGGACCTGCGGCAGCAGCAGCGCGAAGGCCAGCAGCCACAGGCCGTGCAGGGTGCGGGAGATACGGGTCTTCGCGCCGGCCTGGACGTTCGCCGAACTGCGGGCGACCACGGCCGTGATGGGCAGCGCGCCGAGGATGCCCGCGACCGTGTTTCCGGCGCCCTGGGCGATGAGTTCGGTGTTGTAGCGGGTGCGTGGGCCGCTGTGCATACGGTCCACGGCGGCCGCGGTGAACAGGCTCTCCGCCGACGCGATCACCGTGAAGGTCAGGATGGACGTGAGGATCGCGGCGTCCGTCAGCCCCGAGAACTCCGCCGCCCCCGGCACCCGCACCGACTCCAGCAGATTGCCGACCTGGAGCGTCTTCACCTCCACGCCCGGCAGCGCGGCGACCGCGATGCCGATGCCGACCGCCACCAGCGCGGCCGGGATCCTCCCCCACTGCCTGAAAGGCGTGGGAGGTGCCCCCACCGCCGGGCCCGGCACCTTCTTCCACACGAAGCTCAGCACGATCGTCGCGACGCCGAGCAGCGTGGCGATCATCGCCTGCGGGTCGATGAGGACGCCGGCGAACAGGCCCGGGATGCCGGCCATGTTCTCGATCGGGGTGCCGGGGGCCTTGGCGTCGGCCATCGGGTACGCCTGGCTGAACATCAGCGGCAGCCCGATGCCGGCCAGCATGCCCTGGACCACCGCGAGGGAGATCGCCTGGAACATCCGGCCCAGGCGCACGACCCCGAGGACGATCTGGAGGAGGCCCGAGAACAGCACGATCACCCCGAGCATCGCCACCCCGTGCTCCAGCACCGTCTCCGCGGCCAGCGCGGCGAGCCCGGCGGCCGGCCCGCTGACCTGGAGCGTGCTGCCCCGCACCGCGCCGACGACCAGTCCGCCGATCACCCCGGAGATGATCCCGAGCTCGGCGGGGACACCGGAGGCCACGGCCACGCCGATGCACAGCGGCAGGGCGACCAGGAAGACGACCAGGGATGCGGTGATCTCGGTGGCGAGGTCGGGCTTCCCGCCCTCGTTCCGCTTCGCCCCCCGCTCCTTCTCGCGCGTTCGTCCCCGCGCATGCGCCCCGCTCATCCGGCATGCACCCGGAACCGCCCGTCGCCCTCCAGCTCGTGCACTGCCCGGTGTCGACCTCGTAGTACCAGCCGTGCAGCCGCAGCCGTCCGCCTTCCTGCCGCTGCCGTACGACCGGGTAAGTCCGCAGTACGGCAAGCTGATTGACGACGTTGCTCTGGGCCACCTCGGGCAGCGACGGGTCGTCGGACGCGGTGGTGAGCACCGGCCCGAGCTCCGGGCGGGGGTGAGGAGGCCGACCGGGTGCTGGGGCTGGAACTCGGCGCGGACGGCTATCTGGCGAAGCCGTTCAGCATGCGGGAGCTGGTGGCACGGGTGCGGGCCGTGACCCGGCGGACGCAGTGCACGGGGCCGGTGACGGAGCCGGGGACGGAGTTGGTGGGCGCGTCGCCGTCGCGGTCGCCGTCGCCATCGCCGTCGTACGAGACTGCCGTGCCGTCCGTGCCGTACGACGAACCCGCGCCCCAACCCTCGTATCCGCCGCACCCCGCACCCTCACCCGCCCCCGGCCCTCTGGTCGTCGACCGCCGCACCCGTCAGGTCTGGATCGGCGAGATCCCGGTCACCCTCACCCCCAAGGAGTTCGAGCTGCTGGCGCTGCTGGCCGAGGATCCCGGCGCGGTCTTCTCCCGGCAGCAGATCCTGGACCGGGTGTGGGACCCGCACTACGAGGGCCCGACCAAGACGCTGGACGTCCATGTCGCCTCGCTGCGGCGGAAGTTGGGCGACCCGGCATGGATCCAGACGCTGCGCGGGGTCGGCTTCCGGCTGGCGGTGCAGACCGAGCCGGGCGGGCAGCGGGTGTCCTCGCCGTGACCCGCCGGCTGCTGCTGAGCTATCTCAGTCTCGCGGCGCTCGTGCTGGCGTGTCTGGAGATCCCGCTGGGGTTCGTGTACTCGCGCAGCGAGCGGGAGCGGGTGGTGAGCGCGGCGAAGGACGAGGCCGAGTCGGTCGCCGCGTACGCCTCGCTGTCGCTCAGCACCGGCCGCGCCGAGCGGGAGCTGCCGGGCCGGGTGGCGCACTGTGCCGAGCGGATCGGCGGGAAGGTGGTGGTCGTGGACGCCTCGGGCGCGCTGCTGGCCACCTCGCATCCGCTGGCCGCCGTGATGTCGGCCGACCTCGCCTCCCGCCCCGGTATCGCCGCAGCCCTGCGCGGCACGTCCACCGTGGACGTGCGCACGTCGACGATCGGCGGGGTCGAGTACCTGTCGGTCGCCGGGCCGGTCCGCAGCGGCTCGCGGCTGCAGGGTGCCGTATGGCTGACGCTGCCGATCCGCACGGTGCACGAACGCGTCCATCACGTCTGGCTGTTGCTGTGCCTCGGCGGGCTCGGGGTGCTCGCGGCGGTCGCCGTGGTGGGGTTCGCCATCGCCCGCTGGACCGGGCGGCCGATCCGGGAACTGGAGCACGCCACGCACGAGTTGGCGGAGGGCGGGTGCGCCACGCCGGTGACGATGACGAAGGGCCCGCCGGAGGTGCGCCGGCTGGCCGCCGCGTTCAACCGTACGGCGGCCCGGCTCGCGCATCTGCTCGCCGCCCAGCGCGCGTTCGCGGGCGAGGCATCGCACCAGCTCAAGACGCCGCTCGCGGCGCTGCGGCTGCGACTGGAGAATCTGGAGCCGAACGTCGCCGACCGGGGCCTGGGCAGCCTCGCCGCCGCCGTCACCGAGACGGACCGGCTCTCGCGGATGGTGGAGGGGCTGCTGGCGATGGCCCGGCTGGAGGAGGACTCCGCGACGCCCACCCAGGTCGACGTGGGCGCGATCTGCGCGGAGCGGCACCGCACCTGGCTGCCGATGTTCGAACGGCAGCAGGTCTCGCTGGTGCTGTTCGCGGGCAGTGTGGGGCCGGTGCTCGCGGTGCCGGGCGGGGTCGAGCAGATCGTGGACAACCTGCTCTCCAACGCCCTGCGCGCCTCGCCGCCCGACAGCACCGTGACCATCGAGCTACGGCTCCATGCGCCGGTCCGGCGCGCCCTGCGCGACGCCCGCCCCGCCTGGGTCGACCTGCACATCACCGACGAGGGCCCCGGTATGACCCCGGAGCAGCGCGCTCGCGCCTTCGACCGCTTCTGGCGCGCGCCGGGCGCCCCCAAGGGCGGTACGGGACTGGGCCTGTCGCTGGTCCAGCGGCTCGCGCACGCGAGCGGCGGCGAGGCGAGCCTGCACGCCGCGAGCGCGGGCGGCCTGGACGCGGTGGTCCGGCTGCCGTCGGCGGAGCCGCCGCGCGAGGGACACGGCCCGGGCCAGGACCGGTCGGGACAGCGCAGGCGGGTGGTGCCGGCGCTGCGTGCGTGAGGCCCGCGGGCGCATCTTTCGGCCACGCCCTCCATGGGCGGCTCTTGGCCGCGCCGTCCGACGGTCATCGGCCGGCCACGGCCTGTCCACCCTGCTCCCTTAGGTTCCATGCCGCCCCCCGGTGCACCACCCTTGGCATGACCCCTGGCATGACCCCTGGCATGACTCCTGGCACGTCCCTGGTACGACCCCCGTCGTCGACCGGCGGCGGGGCGGTACGACACCTCTTGGAGTGAGAGTGGAACGTCGTAGCCTCCTGCGTGCGGCCGCCCTCGGCGGCTCTGCCGCCGTCTTCGGCGGAACCCTGTGGCGCGGTGCCGCCCACGCGGCCCCGGCCCAGCCCGGCACCGGCCCCTACGGAGCACTGGGCTCCCCCGACGCCAACGGCATCAGACTCCCCGGCGGCTTCACCAGCCGCGTCATCGCCCGTTCCGGCCGGACGGTCTCCGGCACGTCGTACACCTGGCACAACGCCCCCGACGGCGGCGCCTGTTACGCGGACGGGTCGGGCTGGATCTACGTCTCCAACTCCGAGATCAACCCCTCCGGCGGCGCGAGCGCGGTGAAGTTCTCGGCGACCGGCGCGATCACGGCGGCGTACCGCATCCTGTCGGGCACCCGGCAGAACTGTGCGGGCGGCAGGACCCCGTGGAACACCTGGCTGTCCTGTGAGGAGGTGTCCCTCGGCTACGTCTACGAGACCGACCCCTGGGGCACGGACGCGGCGGTGCGCCGCGCCGCGATGGGCCGTTTCAAGCACGAGGCGGCGGCCGCCGACCCGGTGCGCAAGGTGATCTACCTGACCGAGGACGAGTCCAACGGCCGCTTCTACCGCTTCGTCCCGACGACCTGGGGCGACCTGTCCGCCGGCACGCTCCAGGTGCTGGTCGCGGGCAGCGCCACCAGCGGCTCCTACAGTTGGGCGAACGTCCCCGACCCCGACGGCTCCCCGACGGCCACCCGCTCCCAGGTCTCCGGCTCCAAGTCCTTCAACGGCGGCGAGGGCTGCTACTACGCCGACGACACGGTGTGGTTCACGACCAAGGGCGACAACCGCGTCTGGCAGCTCAACCTCAACGCCGGCACTTACGAGTTGGCCTACGACGACTCCCTCGTCACCTCCGGCACGGCGCCCCTCACCGGCGTGGACAACATCACCGGCACCTCCTCCGGCGACCTGTTCGTCGCCGAGGACGGCGGCAACATGGAGATCTGCTTGATCACGCCGGACGACGTCATCGCCCCCTTCCTGCGGATCGACGGCCACTCGGGCTCGGAGATCACCGGCCCGGCGTTCTCGCCGGACGGCAGCCGGCTGTACTTCTCCAGCCAGCGGGGCACCAGCGGCAGCTCGTCGGGCGGCATCACGTACGAGGTGACGGGCCCCTTCCGCGCATAGTGATTACGAAACAGACACATCTCCTCCACAACTGATAGCCGGGTATTACGGTCATCCCCTCACGCAGCACCAGTGGGGGGATGACATGGCCAATCCGTACACAACAGCACCCAAGTGGGCCCGCAAGCGCTACGTTCTCCCCGCGCTCGCCCTGGCCTTCTTCCTGGGCATCGGCGCGGGCGGCGCGTCCGGCGAGGACTCGAAGAACACCGAGACAAAGCCCACGGCGGCCTCACCGCAGCCCACGGTCACCGTCACGGCGACGACCACGGCACCGCCACGGAAACCCGAACCGGCCCCCACGGTGACGGTGACAGCGACGGCGACGAAGACGATCAGGGTCACCGCCACACCCGCCGCGGACAGCGGCTCCGGCGCCGGCGACGTCTACTACCGCAACTGCGACGCCGCCCGAGCCGCCGGCGCCGCACCGGTACGCACGGGCGATCCGGGCTATGGCCGCCACCTCGACCGGGACGGGGACGGCGTGGGATGCGAGTGAGGGCGCGGTCCACGGTGCCGCCGGTCGACGGTCAGGGGCACACGGGGGCGGACGGGACGGGCACGGGTTGGCTCCTGCGTTCGTCCGCGGTGAGGTCGGCGTCGCCGAGCGTCCGGCAGAGGGCGTCGGCCCAACTCTCGGGTCGCAGCGGCAAGGAACGGATCTCCTCACTACCGCCGTCGAGGTGGAACAGCAGGGTCCCGCCGTCCCTGGAGACGTCCGTGAAGGTGTAGTGCGGCAGATCGGTGCCAAGCTCGCTGTACGGCCCGAGATCGAGGGACAGCTCGTAGTCGTGCTCGCCGAGCCGGTAGATGCGGATCTTGTTGTTGCTGGCCATCAGGAAACGTCCCGTGCCCTTCAGGAAGGCCAGGGCGGCTACGCGGTCGAAGGGCGGGAGCGGACCGAACTCCTTGCGCAGCGGGTCGGTACTCCACAACTCGACGATCGCGCCGCGGCGCAGGAGCGCGAGGTGCCGGCCAGTGGGGTCGAAGGAAGCGCCCACGAGGTCGTTGTGTCTCGTGTGGTACCTCACCGTCTGCCGCCCACTGGGAAGTTCGACGACCCGGACGTACGGATCGTCCCCGACCACGACGGTCACCTTGTCGCGGGCGGGATATCCGGTGACGAAGATGGTCTCGTAGTTCAGGTCCTTGCGCTCCGTGATCACGCGTCCCAGGGCGTTGAGGTCGAAGTCGTCGATGGTGCGCCCCGTTCTGGCGTTCCAGCGCTGGAGCATCGTCCCCGAGACCGTGACGAGGTTGCCGGAGCGGTCGAAGAAGTAGCTGAGAGACGGTTCCGCGCCCTCTCGCGTGGGCGCGGGTGGCATGACAGTGGTGATCACGGACAGCCGCCGCAGCGACTTCGTGTCCCGCACCACCACCTTGTTCACGCCCTCGCGGTGGGCCAGCAGGTCGCCGTCCCGGGGGAAGGCGACCATGTCGTCGCCTGTCCAGTGGGGCGTGAGGCGCGGCTTTCGGGCCAGTAGATCGAACTCGGCTGATACGGCCCTGAGCTGTATGGATGCTCCGCCGGCCGAAACGGTGACCATCCTCTTGCCGTCGGGCGTCAGCTTGATCTGCTGCATGGTCTCCTCCGGGGTGGTGGGCACCCCTGTGAAGAAGATCCCTGTGCTGTCACCGTTGATCAGCGACAGCTTCGAGCGGTCGCCCACCAGCCGCGCGTGGGAGACCAGCCCCGCCGCGGGCTCCCGGGGTTCCACGAACGTCGTCAGGGCCTTGCCCCGCGCCAGGTCGACGAGCGTCTTCGTGGTGAGTCCGGTGACGAGGAAGCGGCCGCCCGGGCCGAGGGCGACCGTGTCGCACGTGGAGTTCTCCTTGTCCATGTACCGGCCGAGGACACTTCCGTCGGACACGCGCACACCCGTGTAGACCGCCCTGTCCTGGTCGCCGCCGTCCCGCCGGACCCGACGGCAGGTCACCGCCGAGCTCCCGTCCCCCGCGACCACGGTCTCGTCGGCGGAGTCGGCGATGACACGGACGGTGCCGCTACGGCGGTCGACGACCATCAGACGTTGGTCGTAGGAACCGGTCATGGCGGCGAGGGCGATGAGGGTGTCGTCGTCCGGACCGAACCACACGCCCAGCAACCGGCCGCCGCGCGCCTGGGGCAGGGCCATCCTCCCGCCGAGCTCGCGCCGGTCCAGGTCCCACCACGCCAGGCTCGCCCCGCTGCCGGCTGCGAACAGCCGTCCGTCGTTGGACAGTTGCGCGAACGAGAAGCGGTTCAGTCCGTTTGCGATCTCCGGGTCCTTAATCGTGAGTCGCTGAGGATCGTCGGCAGGCGAGCTGCTGTCCCGGCGGACGTCGTACCAGACAACGCCCTCCCCCATGACGTATCCGGCCCGACTGCCGTTCCCCGAGACCAGGGGATACAGGGCGTAGCCCGGCCCCACCAACTGCCGGCGGCGTACCGTTCCGTCGAGCGCGTGGGTGTAGAGCGTCGCCCGTCCCGATTCGGTGGTCGCCACCATCACGTCGCCGTCCCGGCTGGCCCGGAAGTCATCCAGCCTGCCCAGCGTGCCGGACAGGATCCGGGAGGCCGACCCGTACTGGGCGTAGTACCGCAGCAGCGTGTTCTTCGCCTCGTCCGTGGGGGACGCACGGTAGGCGGCGAGCGCCAGTTTGATCGCGAGCGCCGGGTCCTGGATCCGTTGGTCGGCCGAGAGGCTCGCCAGGGCACGGGAGTTCGCCGCGGCGTGCTGCTCCGCGCTGACCTCGCGCTGGTAGCCGAAGAGCACCCCCAGGACCAGTGCCAGCACGGAGAGCAGTCCGAATGCGGACAGCAGTCTGCGGCGGCGCCGGACAGTCGACCTGCGCCGGCGGCGGCCCCGCTCCAGGAAGTCCCGCTCGGCGTCGCCGATGTCGTCGGCGCGTTCGGTGAGCCAGCGCTGTGCCGTGGCCAGGGCCAGCGTGCCGGGGAGGAGTTCGGCGGGCTCTCCTTCGCCGCGCCAGCGGTCCAGGTCGAGCCGCACGGTCTCGCGCCAGGCGAGGAACTCGTGGTCCTCCGTCACCCAGGAGGCCAGCTTTGGCCAGCCGGTGATCAGCGCCTCATGGGCGAGCTCGACGGTCTCGCCCTGACCGGTGACCAGCAGCCGGGTGGCGGCGAGACGCTGGGCGATCTCCCATTCGACGGGGGCGAGTTCACTGCGGGCGGCAGGTCGGCGGGCGACCGCGCCGGACCCCGCCACCGGAACCTGCACCAGACGGGTGAACAGGCGCCGGGCGTGGGGCTCGTCCGCCTCGGTCACGGTGGCCGCCCAGGCGCGCTCCGCCTCGCGGCTGAGGGCGCCGGTGACCCCTTCGATCCGCTCGTACGCCTCATACGTCAACCGTCCGTGCACGGTCTGCTCCCGCCACAGCAGATCCAGGGCCATGACGAGCAGCGGCAGGGCCCCCGGGGCGTCGCCGGTGTCCTTCAGGATCCGGTCGTCCAGTCCCTCCTCGTACGCCACGTTCGGGGTGGCGGCGACCGGAGCGGTGATCACCTCACGCAACTGGTCGTGGGTCATCGGGCGCAGTGCGTGGAGGTGGTGGTCGATGAGTGGGCCGAGCCGGGCGGAGGTGAGGGCGGGCTCCAGGAAGTCCGCACGTAATGTGATCAGGACCCGTAACGACTCGGGCAGTCTCTCGACGGAGAGGACGTTCGTCAGCGCCTCGACGTGGGCCGGCGAAGCGGCGAGCGCCTCCTCGCACTGGTCGATCACCAGTAACAGACGCCGACTGCCCGTCCGCTCCAGGATGCGGGTCACGACGCCGTGCAGGCCGGGTGGCTCGTCTGCGTCGAGGAGGCGGGCCAGTGTCCGGATCTCCTCCAGCCGGGCCACCTCGGGCAGATCCGGTTCGAGGAACGGGAGCAGCGCGGCGGCGAGCGCGGTCGGCGGGCTTCCGTAGGAGGAGGTCGGACGGAGTACGACGGCCTCGTACCCGTCCTTGCGCAGCAGGGGGACTACGCCCGCCATGGCCAGCGAGGACTTGCCGGAGCCGGACGGGCCGATCAGGGTGACCGCCTTGTGCCTGTGCACCAGGTCGGCCACCTCGGCGACCTCCCGCTCCCGGCCGAAGAACGACCTCGCGTCACTCTCGCCGAAGGCGGCCAGCGGGCGGAACGGCGACTCGGGTACGGCGAGACGCGCCAACTCCGGCCATGGGTCGAGGAGTTGGTCGACGGGGATGAGAAAGGCGGCAGCCGGGTCCTTGGCTTCGGCCACCACCACCATGCCGACCACGCCGGCCAACTGCTCGTCCCAGACGGGGCCGCCGCTGAAGCCGGGGGCGATCCGGTAGCCGCTGAGGGACGTCATCTCGGTCTGGATCCAGCCGTCGCCCTGCCGGCCGAGGAGGCGCCCCGAGTGCCACACCCCGTTGTCCCGTCCGGCAGGGAAACCGAACGCGGCGATCGGATGGTGCCACACCTCGTCCGCCCGCACGAGACGCACGGGCCGGGCACCCGGCAGCGGCTCCTCCAGCCGCAGGATCGCGATGTCCCGGTCGTCGGACCACTCCTCGACGCGCGCCGACACCGACGCCGAGCCGCCACCCAGGGGCAGGTCGACCCGGATCCGTGCCGTCCGACGGGGCCGGCCCTGCGGGGCGCCGAGGGCGGTGGTGACCACATGGGCGCAGGTGAAGGCCATCTCACCGGTCACCAGGAAGCCCGCCCCGACGGGGGCTCCCCACTCGTCCCGGATCCGTAGCACGGCACCGTCGAGTGCCCTGGGCCCTACAGGCATGCCGTCGCATCCCCCGCATCGCGTACTTCACGGATTTCACTGACTTCGAGGGGGCGATCGTAGCGCCGGTCGAACCATGCTCATGCCATGTCCGTGAGGCCCTCACACCGCACACTTCCAACGCACCCGGACTGGCCCCCGGCCCCGTTTCGGCGCAAGGTGACGAGGTACCCCGGTCCTGACCCGTCACCACGACCCGCCACCGCGATCCGTCGCCAAGACCCCTCGCCACGACCCTTCACCGCCGGAAGGAGCCCCTCATGCCCGGCTGGAGCGCGCACGACATCCCCGATCAGCACGGCCGTCTCGCCGTCGTCACCGGAGCCAACAGCGGCCTCGGCTACGTCACGGCGCGGGAGCTGGCGCGGCGGGGTGCGCGGGTGGTGCTCGCGTGTCGGAGTGAGGTGCGCGGTGGTGCGGCTCGGGAGCGGATCGACGGGGAAGTGCCGGGGGCGGAGGTGGAGTTGAGGCGGCTGGATCTGGGAGATCTCGGCTCGGTGCGCGAGTTCGCCGCGGCGTTCCCGTACGACCGTCTCGACCTGCTCGTCAACAACGCCGGGGTGATGGCGTTGCCGTACGGCACGACGGTGGACGGGTTCGAGACGCAGTTCGGTGTCAATCATCTCGGGCACTTCGCGCTCACCGGTCTGCTGCTGCCCGCGCTGCTCGACACCCCGGGCGCGCGTGTGGTGACCGTCTCCAGTCCCATGCACGCGATGTCCAACATCGACCTCACCGACCTCAACAGCGAACGCCGGTACCGGCGTTGGGTCGCCTACGCCCGGTCCAAGAGCGCCAACCTGCTCTTCACGCACGAGCTGGCGCGCAGGCTGGCGGCGCAGGGCGCGGACGTGGTGGCCGCCGCCGCGCATCCCGGGTACGCGGACACCAATCTGCAGGCCGCCGGGCCCCGCATGGCGGGGCGCCGGGGCAGCGAATGGCTGCTGCGCCTCGGCAACCGCGTCTTCGCCCAGTCCGCCGAGGCCGGCGCCCTGCCCACGCTGTACGCCGCCACCGCGCCCGGCGTCCGCCCCGACTCCTTCACCGGCCCGTCCTTCGCCATGTGGCGCGGGTCGCCCGCACCGTCCTGGCGGGCGCCCTGGACCGTCGACGACCGGGCGGGCGAGCTGCTCTGGGAGGCGTCGGAGCGGTTGACGGGGGTGACGTACGACGCCCTGAAGGCGTAAGAGCCTCAGGCCGTCGCCCCGCTGTCCACCACCAGGTCCGTCCCCACCACCGACGAGGCGTCGTCCGAGGCGAGGTAGAGGACCGCCGCGGCCACCTCGTCCGTCGTCGAGATGCGGCCGAGGGGGAGGGTGGCCCGGGCGCGGTCGGCGCGGTCCGCCTCCTGCTCACCGGGGCGCAGCGACATGGGGGTGTCCACGGCGCCGGGGCTGACCGCGTTGATGCGGACGCCGTCGCGGATGTGGTCCAGGGCCGCGCCCCTGGTGAGGATCGAGACCGCGGCCTTGGTGGCGGCGTAGGCGGCGGCGCCGGGGTGGCGGGTGTGGGCGCCGAAGGTGGAGGCGGCGTTGACGATCGCGCCGCCGGCCGGCTGCGACCGCATCTGGCGGATCTCGGCCCGGAGGGCCAGGAACACGCCGGTGAGGTTGATGCCGAGCTGGGCCCGCCAGTCCGGCTCCGACAACTCGGCCAGTGGCTGCCCGCCGCGGAACACACCCGCGTTGTTGACGGCCACGTCGAGCGAGCCGAAGCGGTCCACCGCGGCGGCCACCACCGCCGCGACGTCGTCGGCCCGCGAGACGTCGGCCGTAACGGCGAGCGCCTTGCCGCCGGCCTCCTCGACCAGCCGGACGGTCTCCGCCAGCGGCTGCGGCCTGCGCCCGGCGACGACGACCTGGACGCCCTCCGCGGCGAACGCGCGGGCGATACCACGGCCGATCCCGGAGCCCCCGCCGGTAACGAGGGGAGGGTGAGCGGATCGCGGTCGGCCGGCAGTTCGCCCTTGGCCTGGCCCCGTACCGGCGCCGAGTGCAGCACCGTCTCCAACTGGTCCTAGTTGCGCTCCACCTGCCGGACCGCGGCCGCGTACCGCCGTACGACCGCCCGTACGACCGGCAGCGCGGGCCCCGGCTGGGACAGCTCCCGCGCGGTCGGCGTGAGCCCTGCCCGGTTGTAGCGCTCCAGCGCCTTCAGGTACAGCTCGTGCTTGCTGCCGAAGGTCGCGTACAGGCTCGCCCGTCCGATGCCGAGGTGCTCGACGAGGTCGGACATCGACATCGCCTCGTAGCCGCGCCGCCAGAACAGCTCTAGGGCTGCCTGGAGCGCGGCCTCGGGGTCGAACTCCTTGGTCCTGGCCGCGCGAGGCAGCCTAGTTTCGGCTAGAACGATCGGTTAGGAAATCTCTGGCGGTCAGGAAATCTCTTACGAGCACCGCACCTCGTACGTCGCGATGCGCACCGTCTCGTCGTCCAGGCACTGCCCGGTCTCCAGGTCGAAGCGCTGCTTCAGCAGGGGCGAGGCGACGAACGGCCGGCCCTGGTGGGAGCCGGTCAGGCCGCGGGAGAGGACCGCGGCGCCGCCGAACGGGTCGCGGTTGTCGACGGCGTACAGCTTCCCGGCGCGGTCCCGGAAGAGGGCGGCCTGGCGGCCGTCGGGCAGCAGGGCCGCCACGCCCCGGCCGGGGAGCAGCCGGGTCAGTTCGCAGACCGCGAACCAGCCGTCCTCGAGCTGCAGCTCGATCTTGAGGTCGGTCGTCTCGGGTGCCAGGGTCATCGCTGGGCGCTTCCTTCCAGGGGGCGGTGGCCGATGGTCAGCAGCGGCAGGTCGGGCTTGATCTGGTCGCGCTCGGGGACGAAGCCGACGACCGGGTCGGGGGTGTCGGGGGCGTTGACGAAGGACACGAACCGGGCGAGCTTCTCGGGGTCGTTGATGGTCGTCGCCCACTCGTCGGCGTAGTTCGCCACATGCGCGGCCATCAGGGACTCCAGCTCCTCGCAGATGCCGAGGGAGTCCTCCACGACGACGTCACGGACGTGGTCCAGGCCGCCGGGGATCCGCTCCAGCCAGGTGGAGGTGCGCTCCAGGCGGTCGGCGGTGCGGATGTAGAACATCAGGAACCGGTCGATCAGGCGGACCAGTTCGGCGTCCGACAGGTCCTGCGCCAGCAGGTCCGCGTGGCGCGGGGTCGCTCCGCCGTTGCCACCGACGTAGAGGTTCCAGCCGCCCGCGGTGGCGATCACGCCGAAGTCCTTCGACTGGGCCTCCGCGCACTCGCGCTGGCAGCCCGACACCGCCGACTTCAGCTTGTGCGGGGACCGCAGGCCCCGGTAGCGAAGCTCCAGGTCGATCGCCATGCGGACCGAGTCCTGCACGCCGTAGCGGCACCAGGTCTGGCCCACGCAGGACTTCACCGTGCGCAGCGCCTTGCCGTAGGCGTGCCCGGACTCGAAGCCGGCGTCCACCAGCCTGGCCCAGATCAACGGCAGTTGCTCGACGCGCGCGCCGAACAGGTCGATGCGCTGGCCGCCGGTGATCTTCGTGTAGAGGCCGAAGTCGCGGGCGACCTCGCCGATCACGATCAGCTTCTCCGGGGTGATCTCACCGCCCGGGATGCGCGGCACGATCGAGTACGAGCCGTTCTTCTGGATGTTGGCGAGGAAGTGGTCGTTGGAGTCCTGCAGGGACGCCTGCTCGCCGTCCAGGACATAGCCGCTCGCGCCGATCGTCGGGGCGAGCGAGGCGATGATCGAGCCGACCGCCGGCTTGCAGATCTCGCAGCCGTCGCCGCCCCGGGCGCCGTCACGGCCGTAGCGGTCGAGCAGGTCCTGGTAGGTGTTGATGCGCAGGGCGAGGACGATCTCGTACAGCTCCTCGCGGGTCTGCGAGAAGCAGCCGCACAGGCCCTTGTCGACCTCGACGCCGGCCGCCTCCAGCTCGGCGGTGACCAGCTGGCCCAGGACCTTGACGCAACTGCCGCAGGTCGTACCGGCCTTGGTGCACTTCTTCACCTCGGGCACCGTGGTGCAGTTGTGCTCGGTGACCGCGCCGCGGATCGTGCCCTTGCGGACGTTGTTGCAGGAGCAGATGATCGCGTCGTCCGGCAGCGCGGCCGGGCCGAGCTGGGCGGGCGCCCCGGCGCCGGCCGGCAGCACCAGCGACTCCGGCGAGACCGGCGGGACCGAGCCGGTGAACGCCTTCAGCGTGCCGTACGCCTCCGCGTCGCCGACCAGGATGCCGCCGAGCAGCGTGCCGTCCCGGCCGATGACCAGCTTCTTGTACAGGCCCGCGCGCGAGTCGGAGTACACCACGTCCAGGCAGTCCTCGGCGGTGCCGTGCGCGTCGCCGAAGGAGGCCACGTCCACGCCGAGCAGCTTGAGCTTGGTGGACAGGTCCGCGCCGAGGAACTCCGCCTCGTCGGACGCGATCGTCGCCGCCGCCGTCTCGGCCTGCTCGTAGCCGGGCGCCACCAGTCCGTACACCCGGCCGTCCGCCGCCAGCGCGCACTCGCCGATCGCGAAGACGTGCGGGTCGGCGACCGTACGGCACTGCTCGTCGACCGTGATGCCGCCGCGCTCGCCGACCGTCAGACCGCAGTCGCGGGCCAACTGGTCGCGGGGGCGGACACCGGCGCTGAACACCACCATGTCGGTGGCGAGTTCGGAGCCGTCGGACAGCTTCATGCCGGTGACGGCGCCTTCGCCGTCGACGACGATCTCCTGCGTGCCCACGCCCGTGTGCACGCTCAGGCCCATGTCCTCGATGGTGCGCAGCAGCGCCGCGCCACCGCCCTCGTCGACCTGCACCGGCATCAGCCGGGGCGCGAACTCCACGATGTGCGCCTCGACTCCGAGGCCCTTGAGCGCGCCCGCCGCCTCCAGGCCGAGCAGACCGCCGCCGACCACGGCACCGGTCGTGGCCTTCGTCTTCGCGTACTCCTCGATCGCCAGCAGGTCCTCGATCGTGCGGTAGACGAAGCAGCCGGTGGCGTCCTTGTTCGGGACCGGCGGCACGAAGGGGTACGAGCCGGTGGCCAGGACGAGGATGTCGTACTCGAAGATCTCGCCGGACCGGGCGGTGACCTTCTTCGCCTCGCGGTCCACGGAGACGGCCGGGTCGCCGACGTACAGCTCGATGCCGTGCGTGTCGATGAACTCCATGTCGGTCATGGAGAGGTCCTCAGGGGTCTTCCCCGAGAAGTACGAGGTGAGCGCCACGCGGTCGTACGCCGGGCGCGGCTCCTCGCACAGCACGACCACGCGGTGCGTGGCGGTCAGGCCGCGCTCGGCCAGCGCCTCGAGGAAACGCTGGCCGACCATGCCGTGGCCGACGAGCACGATCGTGGGGGTGGCCTCCGTGGCCTCCGGGGTGGCGGTCATCAGGAGCCTCCATCGTTGGTGAGCAGGTGGAGCAGAGGGCCGTCGTCGGGGAGCGGCTCTGCTCCCTCCCAGGCGCGGGCGAGCGCGCCGACGGTGCCGAGTTCGCCGACGAGGACCCCGCCGACCAGGCGGTCGTCGCGGACGACGACCTTGCGGTAGGTGCCGCGGGTGGCGTCGGCGAGCTGCACGACGTCGTCGCCGGGCCGGGCCTCGGTCTCGCCGAACGCGGCGAGGTCGAAGAAGCCCTCGCCGGCCAGCGTCAGCCGGGTCAGCGCCCGGGTGCCGGCGTAGCGGGCGGTGGCGTCGCCGGCCAGCGACTCGGCGAGGACATCGGCCTGTTCGAGCGCGGGCGCGGCCAGCCCGTACACCGTGCCGTCGTGCTGTGCGCAGTCGCCGATGGCCCGGATGTGCGGGTCGGAGGTGCACAGCTCGTCGTCGACGACGATCCCCTTGCGCACGTCCAGTCCGGCGGCCTGCGCGAGGCCCACGCGCGGGTGGACCCCGCAGGCCAGGACCACGAGGTCGGCGTCGAGGGCGTATCCGTCGGCCATCTCCACCGAGCGGACCGCACCGGCGACGCAGCGCACGTCCCGCACCCGGCACTCGGTGTGGATCTCGACGCCGAGGTCCTTCAGGTGCCGCTGTACGAGCTTGGAGGCGCTCGGGTCGAGCTGGCGCTCCATGAGCCGCTCGCCCTGCTGGGCGAGCACGACCTGCGCACCGCGCAGCGCGAGGGCGCGGGCCGCGGAGACCCCGAGGAGCCCGCCGCCGATCACGACCGCCCGCGCACCCGGCCGGACCGCCTTGGACAGCCCCAGGCAGTCGTCCATGGTCCGGAAGGCGTGGACGCCCTCCGGCAGCACATGGTCCGGAGTGAACAGACCCCGCAGCGGCGGCAGCACCGGGTTGGAACCGGTGGCCAGGACGAGGGTGTCGTATGCGATCTCCGCACCGTCCGCGAGATGTACGGCTCGCATCTCGCGGTCGATGCCGGTGACCCGGCCGCGCGTGAGCTGCGCGGGCTCCGGAAGGGCGATCACGTCGGGGCTGTACCGTCCGGCCAGCACCTCGGCGAGCAGCACCCGGTTGTACGGGCGGTGCTCCTCGTCGCCGACGAGCGTCACGGACGTGCCGAGCTCGCCGAGCCGCCGGGCGAGTCGTACGCCCGCGAGGCCGGCGCCGATCACCACCACACGCGTATTCGAGGTCATGGCATCGAGCGTGCGGTGCCGGTGTTTCCCGACCGCATCACGTCTGTTTCCCACGGGGAACGCTGCCCTCAGCGGGGCCGGGGGGTGGGTGTGAGGGTTCGGAGGGCGCGGTGGGGGCGGGCTGTGAGGTCGGGTGGGCCGACGGCGGGGTGGGGTGAACCGTACCTCCGGTTTCCGTGCAGGCCCCATCGTCTACGACCGTGCGGGACGGGAGGCTGGAGGCCATCGGCTTTCAGCAGCTCACGAGGCCGGGACGATGCCGCGGTTTGGGTCAGGAGGCTGGTGCGCGAGGGCCCGAACCGCCCTCGCTCAGGTGGGTCCGGGGAAGTGAGGGCATGTCCCCATGCCGCCGGCACGCGCCCATGTTGCCCGGCCCGAGCCGGGGAAGCACGTCGCCAACATCTTCACCAAGCTGGACCTGCCGTCACGCGCGCGTGACCCGGCCCGGGCCCGGTCCCGCCGAGAGGGCCCATGTCACCAGGGCCATGTGGCGGTAGGCGCGTTCGGCGGCGGCGATGACGCGGGACTGGAGCGCCGGGTCGGTCAGGGTCTCGTTCAGCCGGGCGGTGAGCCGGGCCCAGCGGTCGCGGTCGCCGCTGCCGTAGTAGGCGACGCCCTCGGTGCCCAGTCCGTAGGCGGCGCGGACGAGGGGGCGCAGGGACAGGGCGCCGAGTGTGGAGCCCTCCAGGACGTAGAGGAAGCCGAGCAGTTCGGGCTGGTGCGCCGCCGAGGTCCGTCGTATCTCGTCCGCGAACGCGCGCGTGGCCTCGGCCGCCAGGGGTGGTGGTACGACGCCGGACGCGGTGAAGTGGCGCAGGTCGGCGTCGAGGAGGGGGACCTTGACGAGGTCCGGGGACCACACGTGAGCGATCTCCGGGCAAGTGGCGTGGGGCAGTTCGGCCGGTTCGGCCGGTTCGGCCAGCCCAGCCAGCTCGGCCTCAAGGGCCTCCCACACGCCTCGGAAGGCGGCGAGCTGGCCGACGTAGCGGTCGAGGGGGAGTGTCCCGTCGCGCAGGGCGAGGGCGAAGCCGCAGGACTCCAGGGCGTCGTGCCACGCCCGGGTGGCCGCCCGCAGCCGCTCGGCCGCCGTGGCCGTCACCTGCCGCTCCGCCGTCGGACCGTCTCGTGCAGCCGGTCGATGAGGTGGCCCTTGCGGTCGATCGTGACGTCGAAGTAGGCCGCGCTGCGGGGCGACCGGCACACACCGTGTACGGCCTCCTTCGCCGAGCGCTTCAACTCGACGGCCCGGGCGGAGAGTTCGAGGAGGACGCCCGGCAGGTCCGGGTGGTCGAGGACGTACGACCGCAGCCGCGCGCCCGTGAGGCCGCCCGGATCACCCCGCTCACCCGGATGATCACCCGGATCACCCGGCTCGCCCGGGCCGTCCGGCAGCGGCCCGGAGCCGAGCAGTTCCAGGAACACCCGGTTGCTCAGCCCGTCGAAGTCCTCGTGGGTGTTGGCGCCGCCCAGCTCCGGCACCACGTCGGTCAGGTCGTTGAACAACTGGCTCGCCAACCCGAGCCGGCGCATCGCCTCGTCCAGGGCGTGCCGCTCCTCCTCGACGACCCGCAGACCGGCGAGGGCCGCGTCCAGCGGCATCCGGAACAGGGTGCCGGTCTTGCGCTCGGCGACCGACTCCCAGAAGCGCACCCGTGCCTCGCGCGGGGCGGCCAGCAGCTCGGCGCGGGTCTGTGCCGACCTCGTCGCCAGGTCCAGGGCCTGCCCGGTGAAGCCATGGCCGACGCTGCGCACCAGGCTGTCCGCCACGGCCGGGTCCGCCACCTGCCGCAGCGCCTCCATGATCAGCCAGCAGCCGGTGTTGAGGGCGACCGGCACCCCATGGGTGACGTGCAGCGCGGGCTCGCCGTAGCGGACGCCGCTGTCGTCCTGGATGTCGTCGAGCACCACCGCGGCCTTCAGCAGAACCCGCACGGCCACCGCCACCCGCCGCACCACGGCAAGATCGGCGGAGGCGTCTTCGTCGCCCAACTCTCCCGGAAATCCCCGGTAGTTGCGATACGCCCAGTACACCATCGACGGCCGCAGCGGCGCCGCACCGCCGGGCGCCCCCGCGGCCGGCGGCAGCGCCTGCTGCCCCACCTTGGAGCCGAGGGCGTCGGCGACCGGGGTGAGGAGGGCGCGGTGCAGGGCGGTGGCCTGCGCCGATTCCCCGCCCGGGGTCAGCGAGCCGAGGAACGCGCGCAGGTCGTCCTCCAGCAGCGCGGCGTCACGGCGCACCACGCCGTCCACCCGCGCCCCGCCCAGGCCCGCCTCCATGCTCGGATGGTGGATGCCGAAACAAAGTCGGTCAAGATCGCTTTTCCGTCACTCATGCAAGGACATCCTGGCATTTGGCCGATTCCCGAACCCGAACCTCAGATGCCGCTCATATACGTGGACGGTGCACGCACCCTCTGCCTAGGGTCGCGATCATGCCCGACATATCCCTGACCGCGATCGCCGTGCTGTGCCTCGCGGCCCTGGCGGCCGGCTGGATCGACGCCGTGGTCGGCGGCGGAGGCCTCCTGCTGCTGCCGGCCCTGCTGCTCGGCCTCCCGGCGAACACCCCGGCCGCGTACGCCCTCGGCACCAACAAGGCGGTCGCGATCGTCGGCACGTCGGGCGCGGCGGTGACGTACGCCCGCAAGGCCCCCGTGGACGTACGCCTCGCCGTGCGCATCGGCCTCGCGGCCCTCGCGGGTTCCTCCGGCGGCGCCTTCTTCGCGGCCGGAATGAGCACCGAGGTTCTCAAGCCCGTGATCATGGTGGTACTGCTGGCCGTGGCCGCCTTCGTGATCCTGCGCCCCGCCTTCGGCACGGCCCCGGCGCCCGGCCCGGCCTCGCGCCGCCGGATCCTCGCCGCGATCGGACTGGCCGGCCTGGGCATCGGCTTCTACGACGGCCTGATCGGCCCCGGCACCGGCACGTTCCTCGTCCTCGCCCTCACCGCCGTACTCCACCTCGACCTCGTCACCGCCTCCGCGACCGCCAAGATCGTGAACTGTTGCACCAACGCCGGCGCGCTGGCCACCTTCGCCTGGCAGGGCACGGTCCTGTGGCAACTGGCCGTGGTGATGGCCGTGTTCAATCTGGCGGGCGGCACGCTGGGGGCGCGTACGGCGCTGAAGAAGGGCAGCGGATTCGTGCGGGCCGTGCTGCTGACGACGGTGTTCGGGCTGGTGGTGAAGCTGGCGTACGAGCAGTGGGTGGCCTAGGGGGTGTGGTGAAAGTCCCGCACAGCACCCCCAGCGGCAGGCCGCCGCCCCTACTTCCGCCCCAGATCCAGCAGTTCGATCATGCCGGTCGTGTCCTCGTCCCCGTGTCCCTCGGCCAGCCACCGCTCCATGAGGGCCATGTACGGCGTCAGCAGCTCCGCGCTCACGCCCTGCTCCTCGGCCGTGGCCAGCAGGGTGGCGTCGCCCGCGACCTGCATGGCGAGGCTGGAGACGACGTCCTTGCCGAAGTCGCCGCTCTCCAACTGTTCGGCGGTCTTGTGGGCTGCGGGCGCCATCGCGCCGAGCCACGACACCACCAGCGGGGCGAAGTCGCTCGGCGCGATGTCCTCCCGGCGGATCAGCGCGAAGGCGTGCAGCACGCCCGCGAACATGCCGTTCATCGCGCTCAGCAGCGCCACGTCGTGCAGCGCCGCGAAGCCCGGGTCCGCACCGACGTACCGGGTGCCGGCCGGGACGGCGAGGGTGCCGCCGTGCTCCTCGAACAGACCGGGCGAGCCGCTGTAGAGGACATACGCCCCCGACCGCGCATCCCCGATCATCGGCGGTACGGCCATGATCCCGGCGTCCAGGAAACGGGCGCCGCGCGCCTCGGCCCAGGCGGCACGGGCGCGGCCCTGGGCCGGGGTGCCGGTCGTGAGGTTCACCAGGTCACGGCCCGAGAGGTCGGCGCCGTCGAGGGCCTCGCCGACCGAGGCGTCGTCGAGCAGACAGACGACGACCAGCCGGCTCGCGGCCACCGCGTCGGCGGCGCTCGCCGCGACGGTAGCGCCGTCGGCGGCCAGGGGTTCGGCCCGGGCGGGGGTGCGGTTCCAGACGGTGACCGGATGACCGGCGGCGAGCCAGGCGCGGGCGAGGGCGGAGCCCATGGTGCCGGTGCCGAGGAGGGAGAGAGGAGTTCGGGAGGCACGGGAGGAGGAATGAGAGGGACGGGAGGCATGGGAGGCAATCGGATTGTCAGTCATGGCGTTTAGGCTCGTCGCAGGGGAACGGCCTGCTCAAGTACGTACTTCGGAGTGGGTGGTTACCGCCGGGAAAGGGTCCAGGCAGGGGAGGGGCGGCATGGCGGTCGGACGGCGGCCCGGGGCGTACGTCTGCGGGATCGACGCGGCGATGGACGTGGTGGGCGGCAAGTGGAAGGTGCTCATCCTCTGGGCGCTGAGCGTGCGTTCGTGCCGCTTCGGGGAGCTGCGCCGGGAGGTGACGGGCGTGACGGAGAAGGTGCTCGCCGCGCAGCTTCGGGAGCTGGAGGCCGACGGCATCGTGCACCGGGAGGCGTACGACGAGGTGCCCCCGCGCGTGGAGTACTCACTGACGCCGCTAGGCGTGACGCTCAACGCGGCGCTGGCCCCGCTGGGCGCATGGGGCAGGGAGAACATCCTCGATGACCGCGCGCGCCCGGGGTCAGGGACCGCCGCCTCCGACCAGATGCGCGAAGACCACGACATTGCCCCGATACCCGGTCGTCCGTGAGTAACCCCCGCCGCAGGTGATCACCCGCAGCTCGGGGCGCGCCGCCGCGCCGTACACCTTCTCGTCCGGGAAGGCCTTCGCGTCGTACACCTCGATCGCGTCGACCGAGAACCGGGCCGTGCCGCCGTCGCGCCGGTCCACCTCGATGGTGCTGCCCTTGCGCAGGGCGCCGAGGCGGTAGAAGACGGCGGGCCCGTCGGCGTTGTCGACATGCCCGGCGACGATCGCGGTGCCCGTCTCGCCGGGTGTGGTGCCGGCCTCGTACCACCCGGCGAGGTTCTTCCGCCCGGCCGGCGGCACATCGAGGCTGCCCGCCTTCGTCAGACCCAGGCCCATCAGGGGCGCGTCGACACCGATCGAGGGTATGCGGATGCGGTCGGGAGGAGAAGGCGGAAGCGCGGCGGCGCCCACGGTGCGGGGCCGCGCCCTCGCGGGTGGGCTGCCCTCGCCGGACTGCGAGGCCGAGGGCTGCGGCGGGGCGGGCGTCTCGCCGCCGCTGCTCAGCAGCCAGGCGCCGGAGCAGAGGGCGAGGAGGGTGACGGCGGCTATGGCGGCGTCACCGGCACTCCTTCGACTGCGCACGTCGGCCTCCCTGGGACTCTCCTCGGGCGCCACCCGTTCCCCCTCCGGGCCGCGAGGGGCGTCGGACCCGGAGGGGGAGGGGACGTGCGGTACCGGCGGACGGACAGCGGAGGGGGTCCGTCAGATCCCGTCGCCTCTCGCCCGGCGATGCAGGAGCCAGGTACCGCCCGCGGCGGCGACGGCGAGCGCCGCCACGCCGGCCGCGGTCTGCACGGGATCGCGGCCGTTCGTGCCGCCGACCCCCGTCTTCACACTTCCTCGTGGATGCACCTGCCCGCGCGTCGCCGTCAGCGTGACCACCAGGTCGCCCGTCACCCGCCGGCCGCCCTCGGCGCAGGTCGCGACGATCTCGTACGTCCCCGGCTGCGCACTCGGCGGCACCCGGAACCGCCCGGCAGCCCGCTCGTCCCCCGTGCCGGGCGCCATGGTGAAGTCCCCGGCACCCACCGCACTGGCGTCGCCCGCGGCGGCACCGTTCCGGCACGCGTCCGTGCGCACCGTGACCTCCCCACCCGGCACGACCGAGGCCGGCCCCAGCTTCAGACCACCGCCTTCGTCCCCGTACGCGGGCGCGACGACGCTCCCCACGGCACCGACGGCCAGCGCGGTCCCGGTCAGCAGACGGGCGGTACGACGCATCGAAGCTCCCTCGAGCTAGCTCTTCAGTGGCCTCTGTCCTTTCGAGGTAAAGGGGAGCGGGGCGGGTGCGCTTCTCGAGGGAGCCCCGGAAATGGGGTGAATGGGGGCGGGAGGGAGGGGCGGCACCGCCGAGGGGTTCGTGTTTCAGCAGGTCATGGCGGCAGGGCGGAGGCGCTACGGAAGAGAATCGGTTGGGCGGGGCGCCGGGGTGTGAACGGGTGACGGCTGCGGCCGGGCAGCCCGGACCGGGCAAGGCGGCCGGAACCCAGCAGCCGGGCAGCCGGAACCGGCGGCCGGAACCAACCGGGCAGCCCGAAACGAGCCCGGCCGCCGGCCCGGCCCGGCCGGCCCGGCACAGTGACGGCAGTCGGCACCGCGACGGCCCAGGCCCGGCCGCCCGAACCAGACGGCTCCTCGGTCTCGGCGGTCGCGCGGTCAGCCCGAGTGCCACTCCGCCAGCACCTCGCCCACCGCCCGCCTCCCCACTCCCGCCAGCACCGGATTCGTCCCGCTCCCGCAGACGTCGCCGTAGTAGTGCTCGGCCATCAGCCCGAAGCAGAAGGCCCACCCCCGCCCCCGCGCCCACGTCGCGTCGTCCACGTCGGCCGCCGTGCGGAACGCCTCGCGGGTGCCGGCGTCGAAGACCGCCCAGGCCGCGATGGTGTCGGCGGCGGGGTCGCCGACGCCGAGGCCGCCGAAGTCGATGACCGCGGTGAGGCGGCCGGCGGAGGTCAGCAGGTTGCCCGGCAAGAGGTCGCCGTGGAGCCAGACGGGGGCGGCGGTCCACTGGGGGAGACCGAGGGTGTGCTCCCAGAACGCGGTCGCGGCCCGCGCGTCCAGCGTGCCGGCGGCGCCCAGCTCATGGATCGCGGTGCGCATGTACGCGTCGTGCTTGCGCACCGGGTCGCCCCGCCAGGACGGCGGACCGCCCACCGCGTCCACCTTCCGCAGCGCCGCCACGAAGCGCCCCAACTCCGCCGCGGCGACCGGAGGTTCGGTGAGCGGCGCGTCGTAGGCGTTCTCGCCGTCCAGCCAGTCGTACACGCCCCAGGGCAGGTCATAGCCGGCGGCCGGTTCGCCCTTCGCCAGGGGCGTGGGGACGGTGAGGGGGAGGTGCGGGGCCAACCGCGGCAGCCAGCGATGCTCGGTGACGATCTGGCGGGCCCCGCCGGGGAGCCGCGGCAGCCGTACGACCATGTCGTCGCCCAGCCGGTACATGGCGTTGTCGGTCCCGGCGGAAGCGACCCGCACCACCGGCAGCCCGGCCCACCGCGGAAACTGCTCCGCGACCAGCCGGGCGACCAGCGCCTCGTCGATGTCCAGCTCATCGGCGTGCATCTTGGCGCGGGACGGCATACGGCTCCATGGCTGACGCGGGGGCCGGCCCGCTCCCGAACCGGCATAGGTCCGGCCAACCTAGGGGCGCGGGGAACCACGCGACCAGCCATTTACGACCCGCACCCGGCCACGCACCCGGGCCCCCACGGCGATGCCCCCGACCCTCAGCCCACATTCACCGCCTTCCAAGCCGCCCCCACAGCCGAGTACTCCGCGCTACCACTGCCGTAGAGATCCCGCGCCGCGTTCAACGTCGCCGTCCGCGCCCCCGCGTACGTCGTCGAGGACGTCATGTAGACGGTCAGCGCCCGGTACCAGATCTTGCCCAGCTTGTCCCGGCCGATCCCGCTCACCGAAGAGCCGTCGCAGGTGGGCGAGTTGTAGCTGACACCGTTGATCGTCTTCGCGCCGCTGCCCTCGGCCAGCAGATACGCGAAGTGGTTGCCGACGCCCGACGAGTAGTGGACGTCGAGCGTTCCCGTCGTCGCGCTCCAGCAGTCCACCGAGTTGCCGTCCTTCGACGGCTTGTCCATGTAGCGCAGGGCATCCCGGCCGAAGCCCGACCGGACGATCTTCTCGCCGATGAGATAGTCCCCGGGATCCGAGGAGTTCCCCGCGTGGAACTCGACCAGCGTGCCGAAGATGTCGGACGTCGCCTCGTTCAGCCCTCCGGGCTCACCCGAGTACGTCAGCGCGGCCGTCTTCGAGGTGACCCCGTGCGTCATCTCGTGCCCGGCGACGTCCAGCGACACCAGCGGACCGAGCTGGGTGCCGTCACCGTCGCCGTACGTCATACAGAAGCAACTGCCGTCCCAGAAGGCGTTGTTGTACTTGTTCCCGTAGTGCACGCGGTTGAACGAGCCCTTGCCGTCACCCGCGATGCCGCGCCGGCCGTGGACGTCCTCGAAGTAGTCCCATGTCACGTCCGTGCCGTACTGGGCGTCCACCGCGGCCGTGGCGCGGTCGGCCGTCGTGCCCGTGCCCCAGTGGTTGTCGGCGTCCGTGAAGACCGTCGCCGGGGCGCGGTCGAGGCAGATGACGAGGAGGCACAGGTCGGTCTTGTTCTCGGCGTCACCGGTGTAAGTGCCGCCGCGCGTCGGGTCCTTCAACTGGTACGTCGATCCCGACGGCGTCGTCTCCAACGGCACCGTGCCGCCGTACAGCGACTTCCCGTCGCCCGACGCCGTCTCGATGCTGTCCCACGCGTCGATCTGCGCGCCGGTGCGGGCGTCGGTCAGCACCGTGCGGGCGACCGGGTTGCCGAGGGAGTCCTGGGCGACGGCGTCGGTCCGCCAGGCCAGCTTCGGGGTGCCGTGCAGGGCGTCGACGACCAGCTCCGGCTTGGCCGTGAGCCGCTTCAGGGTCTCGCCGAGGTTCGCGGCGCGCAGCGCGTTCGCCGCGAGGTCGGCCGCCCTGGGTGCCGAGAGCCGTGGAGTCACGCTCGGCAGCGAGACCGGGCTCCTGACGGCGCGCGAGGCGCCGCGATACGTACCGTCCTTGGCCAGATGGACGACGAAGTCGCCGCCGAGTACGGGGAGTTGGCGGTATGTGCGGTCGTAGCGGACGTGCTGTGTGCCGTCCGCGTCGATGACGACGTCCCGTACGGTGGTGTCCTGCGCGGCGGTCAGCCCCAGCGCCGCGGCCCGCTCCAGCAGGACCGACGCCGCGTTCTCCAGCACGCTCGCCCTGGTCGGCCGGTCGTCCGCGCCGGCGGCGGGGGAGAGTGTGGTGGCCAGCAGGGCCGTGGTGGCGGCGACCCCCGCAATGGTGAGACGGGAACCTCGGACATGCAGCCGTATCCGACTCATCGGTCTCCTTGAACTGGGCGGTAACTAAAGGTGTCCCAGATTCAAGGGGCCGTGGACATGCCATGGCCAGGGTGAATACGTGCAGGTGTGTGAGGGGAGAGAATCGTTTCTGTGAGCCTCTCTCCCCGACTCCCGTTCTTCGTCTACGGCACCCTGCGCCCCGGCGAGTCCAACCACGACCTGTTCCTGCGCGGCCGCACCGAGTCCGAGGTGCCCGCCCTGATGCGGGGGCTCGTCCTGTACGACGGCCCCGGTTACCCGTACGCCGTGGAGGAGCCGGGAGGAGTGGTCACCGGGGAGGTCGTGAGCGCGCGCCCCGAGGCGTACGACGAACTGCTCAGCGCCCTCGACCGCCTGGAGGACTACGCGCCGGGCGACTCCCGCAACCTCTACGAGCGGGTGGCACGGGAGGTCACCCGCGCGGACGGCACCGTCGTACGGGCCTGGGTGTACGTGGCCGCCCCCGCTGTCGCCGCACGGCTCCGCGCCCGGGGCAAGCTCATCGAGGGCGGGGACTGGCGAATCCCGGGGTGAACGTCAGCTCCGTACCGCCTCCACCCGCACCGCACACGCCTTGAACTCCGGCATCCGCGACGTCGGGTCCAGCGCCGGGTTGGTCAGGGTGTTGGCGCGGCCCTCGCCCGGCCAGTGGAAGGGCATGAAGACGGTGTCCGGGCGGATGCCCGTCGTGATGCGGGCCGGCGCCACCGCCCGGCCCCGCCGCGAGACCACGGCCACCGGGTCGCCCTCGGCCGCCCCGAGCCGCGCCGCGAGCCGGGGGTGCAGCTCGACGAACGGGCCCGGCGCGGCGGCGTTCAGCTCGTCGACGCGGCGGGTCTGGGCGCCGGACTGGTACTGCGCCACGACCCGACCCGTCGTCAGCAGGACCGGGTACTCGTCGTCGGGTTCCTCGGCGACCGCCCGGTGCGTGACGGGGGCGAACCTCGCGCGTCCGTCGGGCGTGGCGAAGCGGTCGAGGAAGAGGCGGGGGGTGCCGGGGTGTACGGCGGAGGCGGGGGTGGTGGCCTCGTCGTCCTGCGCGGGGTCGTCGGCCTCGGCGGTCGCGTCCAGTGAGGCGTCCTCACAGTCCTCGGCGTCGTCGGCCGTGTCGGCTGCGGCGGGGCACGGCCAGAACACCCCGTTCTCCGCCGCCAGCCTGCCGTACGTGATCCCCGAGTAGTCGGCCGGCCCGCCCGCGCTCGCCCGCCGCAGTTCCTCGAAGACCTCCTCGGGGTCGGTCGGGAAGCCCTTCTCCAGGCCCTTCTCGCCGCCCAGCCGCGCCGCCAGCTCGTGCATGACCTCCAGGTCGCTGCGGATGCCCTCGGGCGGGGTGATCGCCCGCCGGCGCAGGATCACCCGGCCCTCCAGGTTCGTCGTCGTCCCCGTCTCCTCCGCCCACTGGGTGACCGGCAGGACGACGTCCGCGAGCGCCGCCGTCTCGGACAGCACCACGTCGCACACGGCCAGGAAGTCCAGCGACCGTATGCGCTCCTCGACGTGCGCCGCGCGCGGTGCCGACACGATGGGGTTCGAGGCCATCAGCAACAGCGCCCGGATGTCCGTGCCCAGCGCGTCCAGCAGCTCGTACGCGCTGCGTCCCGGTCCGGGCAGGCTGTCCGGGTCCACGCCCCACACCTCGGCGACATGCCGGCGCGCCGCCGGGTCGTCCAGCTTGCGGTAGCCGGGCAACTGGTCGGCCTTCTGGCCGTGTTCACGCCCGCCCTGTCCGTTGCCCTGCCCGGTGAGGCAGCCGTAGCCGGACAGCGGCCGCCCGGCCCGCCCCGTCGCCAGGCACAGGTTGATCCACGCGCCCACCGTGTCCGTGCCCTTGGACTGCTGCTCGGGCCCGCGCGCGGTCAGCACCATCGCGTGCTCCGGCTCGCAGAACAGCCGTACGGTTTCCCGGAGTTGGGGCACGGATACTCCGGTGATCCGCTCCACGTACTCCGGCCAGTGCGCCATCGCCGCGGCCCGCGCCTCCTCCCAGCCGGTCGTGCGCTCCTGGACGTACTCCTCGTCCACCCGCCCCTCGGCGACGACCAGGTGCAGCAGGCCGAGGGCGAGGGCCAGATCGGTCCCGGGCCGGGGCATCAGGTGCAGGTCCGCGTGCTCGGCGGTCTTGGTGCGGCGCGGGTCGACGACGATGAGCGTGCCGCCGTTCTCCTTCAGCTCGTTGAAGAAGCGCAGCGACGGCGGCATCGTCTCGGCGAGGTTGGAGCCGACGAGGATGACGCAGCCCGTCCTCGGGATGTCCTCGAGCGGGAACGGCAGGCCCCGGTCCAGCCCGAACGCCTTGATCCCGGCCGCGGCCGCCGACGACATGCAGAAGCGGCCGTTGTAGTCGATCTGCGAGGTGCCGAGCACGATCCGCGCGAACTTGCCGAGGCTGTACGCCTTCTCGTTCGTCAGGCCGCCCCCGCCGAAGACCCCGCACGCGTCTGGGCCATGTTCCGCACGCGTGCGCCCGAGGCCCTCGGCGATCCGGTCCAGCGCCTCGTCCCAGGTGGCCGGCGCGAGCGTGCCGCCCGACCGCACCAGCGGTGAGGTGAGGCGGACGCCCGACGCCAGCACCGCGGGAGCCGTACGGCCCTTGCCGCACAGCGCTCCCCGGTTCACCGGGAAGTCCGGGCGCTCGACCACCGTGACACCCCCGTCCTGCAAGGGCGTGAGGTTCATTCCGCACTGCAGGGCGCAGTACGGGCAGTGCGTGGGCGTCACGGAGTTCGGCATACCGTCCAGCGTGAGTCGGGCGTGTTACGTGCGCGGCGGATCCCTGTTACGCGGCCGGGACGGTGACCTCCCCGTCGCCGCCCGGCCGCCGTGAGGCGCGTGGGCGCCCCGCGGTGAGTCGCCGCCGGGCGGTACGGAAGTTGCCGTCGGTGTGAAAGAGACCACATGTGGCTCATTCCGTACCGTAGTTGGCCGGTCACACCTTGTTGAGTGTTGAAGAGCCGGAGCTACAGTCGTGCGCACGTCCAGCACTGCGCTAGCGCTGTACGAGGCATGGACTCCGCACGGCATTCGACATTCGAGATTCGACATGCGAAACAGCCAGGAGGTCCCCACGTCATGCTCCCGCGCACTTCCGGCCCGCTGGGCCATCTCACGCCCCGCGACCAGCGCCTCTTCTGGCAGTACGGCCGCGGCCCCACCGTCCCCGTCCCCGACCCGCTCGTCCACCGCGCCGTCGAACGGCAGGCCGCGGCCGCCCCGCACGCCGTCGCCGCCGAGCACCTGGGCGACCGAACTGACCGAACCGAAGGGACCGACCGGACCGACCGGATCACCTACGGCGAGCTCGACCGGCACGCCGACGCCCTCGCCGCCCGGCTCGCCCGCGAGGGCGTACGCCCGGGTGACCACGTCGGCCTCTTCGTACGCCGCTCGATCCCGATGCTCGTCGGCCTGCTCGGCATCCTGAAGGCGGGCGCCGCCTACGTCCCCCAGGACATCGGCCTCACGCCCCCGGCCCAGCTCGCCCACGTCATCCGCACCGCCCGCACCCGCGTCGTCCTCACGGTCGCCGAGCACGCCCACCGCGTGCCGCTGCCCGACAGCCACCTGACGATCACGCTGGACACGCCACAGCCGTACGCCCCGAAACCCCGCACCCCCGTCCGCCCGGTCCGCCCCGACGACGGCTGCTACGTCCTGTTCACCTCCGGCACCACCGGCCGCCCCAACGGCGTGAAGGTCACCCACCGCAACGTCGCCAACATCCTGCTCACCGAACCCGGCGGCCTCGGCATCCGCCCCGGCAACCGGGTCGCCCAGCTCCTCAACGTCGCCTTCGACATGGCCGCCTGGGAGATCCTGGGCTGTCTCACCCACGGCGGCACCCTCGTCATCCGCGGCAAGGACATCGCGGCGGCGGCCCGCACGGCCGACGTCATCGTCGCGACCCCGACCGTGCTGTCCGGCATCGACCCGGCGGCCTGTCCGGGCGTCCGTACGGTCGCCGTCGCGGGGGAGCCCTGCCCGCGCCCGCTCGCCGACCGGTGGGCCCGTACCGCCGCCTTCCACAACTGCTGCGGCCCGACCGAGACGACCATCGTCAACACCATGCACCGCCATCGCCCGTCCGACCCGCTGCTCAGCATCGGCCGCCCCACCCCCAACAACACGGTCTACGTCCTCGACGCCGACCGCCGCCCGCTGCCCATCGGCGAGGTGGGGGAGATGTGGGCGGGCGGCGACTGCGTGTCGGCCGGCTATCTGGACAACGACGCCCTCAACGCCGAGCGCTACGCCCCGGACCCCTTCCTCGGCGCCGGTCACCGGATGTTCCGCACCCGCGACCTCGGCCGCTGGACCGCCGACGGCGCGCTCGAACACCTCGGCCGCACCGACGACCAGGTCAAGGTGCGCGGCTTCCGGGTCGAGCTGGACTGCGTCTCCTCCGTGCTGGAGCGGGTCGAGGGCTGCCTGCGCGCGGTGACCCTGAAGCGGGACGCCCGCACCCTCGTCTCCTTCGTCTGCCCGGCGGACGTCGACCCCGACGCGGCCCGGCGCGCGGTGGCGGACGCGCTGCCGTACTACTGCGTGCCCGAACATGTCATGCCCCTGCCATTCTTACCCGAGACCGACCGCGGCAAGATCGACAAACAGGCGCTGCTGCGGATGGTCGAGGAGCGCAAGGCGGTGGCCCGATGACCACGTCGCTGCGCCGCGGGGCCGTCGACCTGCCCCCGCTCACCTCGCTGCCGCGCCGCCTGCTCAAGCACCCCCGCCTGATGCACCACAACCGGCTGGCGGCGCTGGTCCTGACAGCCAACCTGGTCTTCCTGTGGGCGAGTTGGCCCCCGTCCCCGCAGACCATGGGCCACGCGGCCCTCGCCAACCTCGCGCTCGCCGTCGTCGTCCGCCAGCAGTACGTCATCAACCTCTTCTTCCGGCTGGCCACCTGGGCGCCGCCCACCTGGCCGCTGAAGATCCGCTGGACGCTGGGCAAGGTGTACCACTTCGGCGGCCTGCACATCGGCGGGGCACTGGCGGGAGCCGCCTGGTTCCTGGCGCTGACCCTCACCGGGCCCGGCGGAGCGCTGGCCGTGGTGAGCTGGACCCTGATCGCCCTCCTCGCCGTGATCGTCGCCACCGCCCTCCCGCCGTTCCGGTCCCGCCACCACGACCACTTCGAGAAGATCCACCGCTTCGGCGGCTGGAGCGCCCTCGCCCTCTTCTGGACCCACACGCTCCTGTCCACCCCGGGCCCGGTGGAGGTAGGTGTCCTCGCGGTCGTCACCTTCAGCGTCGCCCTGCCCTGGCTACGGCTGCGCAAGGTCGACGTCCGCCTCGAACGGCCCTCCCCGCACGTCGTCCTGGCCCGCTTCGACCACGGCGAGACCCCCTTCGCGGGCTCCTCCACGGCGATCAGCCGCAGCCCGCTGAAGGAGTGGCACTCCTTCGCCAACGTCCCGGCCCCCGGCGAGCCCGGCTTCCGGCTCACCATCTCGCGCGCCGGGGACTGGACGGGCGCCTTCATCGACGACCTGCCCTCCCGGGTGTGGGTCAAGGGCATCACCACGGCGGGCGTCGCCAACATCGAGGCCCTGTTCAAGAAGGTGATCTACGTCGCCACCGGCAGCGGCATCGGCCCCTGCCTGCCCCATCTGCTGGCCGCCGAGGTCCCCGCCCGCCTGGTCTGGGCCACCCGGGACCCTCGCACGACCTACGGCGACGCCCTGGTCGACGAGATCCTTGCCGCCCAGCCGCACGCGCTGGTCTGGGACACCTCCCGGCACGGCAAGCCGGACATGGTGCGGCTCGCCTACGAGGCGTACCGGGACTTCGGGGCCGAGGCCGTCATCTGCATCTCCAACAAGAAGCTCACCTGGCAGGTGGTGCACGGACTGGAGCGGCGCGGGATTCCGGCGTACGGCGCGATCTGGGACTCGTAGACCGCAGCAATCTGGAGGCACGCATGGACAACCTGAAGATCGAGCGCGACGGCGCGGTGGTGACCGTGCGCCTGCACCGCCCGCATGTGCTCAACGCCCTCAGCGGCGACCTGCTGACCGAACTCCTGGACGCCCTGCGCCCGTTGGACGCCGACCCCGAGGTGGGCTGCTTCGTCGTCACCGGCTCGGAGAAGGTGTTCGCGGCGGGCGCCGACATCAAGGAGATGGCGGGGAAGACGGCAGCGGAGATGGCGGCCGAGGACTACTTCGCCGCCTGGGAGGGCTTCACAGCCCTCCGCACCCCGAAGATCGCGGCCGTCAACGGCTATGCGCTGGGCGGCGGCTGCGAGCTTGCGATGATGTGCGACCTGATCATCGCGGGAGAGTCGGCGGTCTTCGGCCAGCCGGAGATCAAACTCGGCGTCATCCCGGGCATCGGCGGCACCCAGCGCCTGACCCGCCTGGTCGGCCGGGCCAAGGCGATGGACCTGATCCTGACCGGCCGCACGATGGACGCACGGGAGGCTGGAAGCTGCGGTCTCGTCTCCCGGGTGGTCCCGGACGACCGGGTCCTGCCGGACGCCCTGGAGGCGGCGGCGACCATCGCCTCGTACGGTCGCGCGGCGGTCACGGCGGCCCGCGAGTGCGTCGACCGGGCCCTCGAAACCGGGCTCCGCGACGGCATCGTCTTCGAACGCCGGGTGTTCCACGCCCTGTTCGCCACCGACGACCAGAAGGAGGGCATGACGGCGTTCCTGGAGAAACGCCGGCCGCGCTTCACCGGGCGCTAGCCAGCGCCTCCCGGACCCCCGGTTCCTGCCGCCCGAGGAACCGGGGGTCCGGCTCGAAGACGGCGTCCAGGGCCGCCTTGCCGGCCGCGAAGAGCTCCCGCGTGCCGCCGTAGTACCAGGTGGCGTCGTGCTTGGCGTCGACCCCCACGCCGTACGACGCCACCCCCGCCTCCTGGCACAGCGCGACCGCCCGCCGGATGTGGAAGCCCTGGCTGATCAGCACCGCCTCGTCGACGCCGAAGATCTTCTTGGCCCGGACACAGGAGTCCCAGGTGTCGAAGCCGGCGTAGTCGCTGACGATCCGCGAGTCGGGCACACCGTGCCTGGTCAGATAGGCGCGCATGGCATCGGGCTCGTCGTACTCCTCCCGGCTGTTGTCACCCGTGACGAGGACCACCTCGATCCGCCCCGCGCGGTACAGCTCGGCCGCCGCGTCCAGACGGTGGGCGAGATACGGCGACGGCTCGCCGTCCCACAGCCCGGCGCCGAAGACGACGGCGACGTCGGTGCGCGGCGCGTCCGCCGTCGTGCGCAGCCGGTCACCGGCGACGACGTACATCCAGGTGGCCGGCAGCAGCGCCAGCACGCACCCGGCCATCACGGCCTGCACCAGCCGCCGCTGCCCGGCACGGGTGCGCGGCAGCCGTGGCCGGCGCGGCTTCGGCAGTCGCATCGGACGGTCCCTCCCCGGGGCGGCTCACGCCCCGCCCTCGCCCCTCAGGGACGCCGGGCAGCCCTCCCCGGTTCACTCCACCCGACGTGACCAGCTTCACTCACCCCCACGAATCCGCTGGTCACACCGCCTCACACACCCCTCTCCCCGCGCCGTGAACCCGGCGTAAGAACCCGTCATTCCCGCGAAACGGGAAGGCAACGTGCCGCCGCCACCATCGGTTCATGACGGCGTCGAACCCTCTTCACGACGAGTCCACGACGGCCCACCTCGACAGTACGGCGCACCTCATGAACCGGATCAGCAGCCAGCTCGCCAGCCAGCTCAGCCTCGTCACCCGCGACGGCCGGCGCCGCCCCGAGCCGCCCGCGCTCGTCGTCGTCGCCCACGGCAGCCGCGACCCGCGCGCCCTGAGCACCGTACGCGCGCTCCTCGACAAGGTCCGCGAGCTGCGCCCCGGCCTGCCGGTCCACCTCGGCCACATCGAGCTCAACGAGCCCCTGCTCTCCGACACCCTCGCGGCCCTCGGCGACCGGGAGGCGATCCTGGTCCCGCTGCTCCTCAGCCGCGGCTACCACGTCAAGCGGGACATCCCCGAGATGGCCGCCGAGTCCGACGTGCGCGCCCGCGTGGCTCCTGCCCTCGGCCCGCACCCCCTGCTGGTGGAGGCCCTCTACGCCCGTCTCGTGGAGGCAGGCTGGCGCACTCGCATGGACGAGCCGACACGCCGCAAGAGCGCGGTGGTCCTCGCGGCGGCGGGCTCCCGCGACCCCGAGTCCAAACTGGACACCGCCCACACGGCCCACCTCCTGGCCAACCGCCTGGGCGTCCCGGTCATCCCCGCCTACGCGACGACGGCGGCCCCGACGGTCCCGGACGCGCTGGCCGCGCTGGCGGCAAGGGGTCGCACAAGGACCGCGATCGCCTCCTATTTCACGGCCCCCGGCCGCTTCGCGACGGAGTGCGCGGAGGCGGCACCGTGGATGGCGTCGGCGCCGCTGGGAACGCACCGGGCGATGGCCCGCCTGCTCTTGCACCGCTACGACCAGATGGCGGGGACGCCGGTCACGGCAGCTCGGGAGTTGGCGTCGGCTTAGAACGCCGGGAGGGGTGGCCAACCCAGGGGCGCGGGGAACCGCGCGACCAGCCACACACAACCCGCACCCGCAACCGAACAAATCCCGGCAGACGACTAGGCGCAACACAGCCCTCCGTTTGTCAGTGTCTGCCCTTACTGTCGGTGCATGTACTACGACGAGTCGGCAGTCGAACGCTGGGCCCCCGAACCCGACAAACGCCCAGGCCGCACGGCCTTCCAACGCGATCGCGCCCGCGTACTGCACTCCGCTGCCCTGAGAAGGCTCGCCGGCAAGACACAAGTAGTGACACCGGGAACCCACAGCCAGGCCTGGGACCCCAGTCCCAGAACCCGCCTGACCCACTCCCTGGAATGCGCCCAGGTCGGCCGCGAACTAGGCGCAGCCCTCGGCTGCGACCCCGACCTCGTGGAAGCCGCCTGCCTCTCCCACGACCTCGGCCACCCACCCTTCGGCCACAACGGCGAAGTCGCGCTGAACGAGTTCGCCGAGGACTGCGGCGGCTTCGAGGGCAACGCCCAGTCCCTGAGACTCCTCACCCGCATCGAACCGAAACGGTTCACCCCGGAGGGCTCCGTCGGCCTCAACCTCACCCGCGCCACCCTCGACGCCGCCACCAAGTACCCCTGGCCCCGAGGCGCCCACCCCACCGCCCCGAAATCCCCGAAGTTCGGCGTCTACGAGGACGACCGCCCCGTCTTCGACTGGGTCCGCAAGGACGCCCCCGGCAGCCGCACCACCTTCGAGGCCCAGGTCATGGACTGGTCCGACGACGTGGCGTACTCGGTGCACGACGTCGAGGACGGCCTGCACGCCGGCCACGTCGACCCCAACCTCCTGCACGCCGAACCGGAACGCGAGGCCGTGTTCGCGGTGGCCGTCGGACGGTACGTCCCCGAGGACACCGACCCGGCCGAACTCGCCGCCGCCCTCGACCGGCTCCAGGACGAGGAGTGGTGGCCGCACGGCTACGACGGTTCGGCCGTCGCCCAGGCCCGCCTCAAGGACGCCACCAGCCAGCTCATCGGCCGGTTCTGCCTGGCCGCCGAGGCCGCCACGCGCGCGGCGTACGGCGCCGGCCGGCTCACCCGCTACGGCGCCGAACTGGTCGTACCGCGCGAGACCCGCCTGGAGTGCGCGGTCCTCAAGGCGGTCGCCGACCGGTACGTCATGCAGCGCGCCGAGCAGGAACGGCTCCGCGCCGACCAGCGGATCGTGGTCGCCGAACTGGCCGACGCGCTCACCGCCCGCGCCCCCGAAGGGCTGGACCCGCAGTTCCGGGCCCTGTTCGACGAGGCTGCCGACGACCGGGCCCGCAAACGTGTGATCGTCGACCAGATCGCCTCCCTGACGGACGCGTCGGCGCGTTCTCTGCACGTGCGGCTCACGCGTAGGACGTAGCGCCCACCGTGCTCACCCATGCGCGACGGGTGAGGCCCAAGAGGCGAACGGGCACTCGAAAGTGACCCTGCGTGGCCTGATCGGGTCACCCCCTCTTCCCGCATCACGCTGCGTGCGGGAGGCTCAGGTGGCGGCACCCTTACGAGGAGGCATCAAGTGGTCGACGCGGATCAGACATTCGTCATCGTCGGAGGAGGACTCGCCGGCGCAAAGGCGGCCGAGACGCTCCGCGCGGAGGGCTTCACCGGGCGGGTGATACTGATCTGCGACGAACGCGACCACCCCTACGAGCGGCCGCCCCTCTCCAAGGGCTACCTCCTCGGCAAGGAGGAGCGCGACAGCATCTTCGTGCACGAGCCCGCCTGGTACGCGCGCAACGACATCGAGCTGCACCTCGGCCAGACCGTCGACGCGATCGACCGTACGGCGAAGACGGTCCGGTTCGGCGAGGACGGCACCGTCGTCCACTACGACAAGCTCCTGCTGGCCACCGGCGCAGAGCCGCGCCGCCTGGACATCCCGGGCACCGACCTGGCCGGCGTCCACCATCTGCGCCGGCTCGCGCACGCCGAGCGCCTCAAGGGCGTCCTGACCTCGCTCGGCCGGGACAACGGGCACATCGTGATCGCCGGCGCCGGCTGGATCGGCCTGGAGGTCGCGGCGGCGGCGCGGGAGTACGGCGCCGAGGTCACCGTCGTCGAGCCGGAGCCGACGCCGCTGCACGGTGTGCTGGGCCCGGAGCTGGGCGGGCTCTTCGGGGAGCTGCACCGGGAGCACGGCGTGCGCTTCCACTTCGGGCGGCGGCTGACGGAGATCGTCGGCCAGGACGGCATGGTGCTGGCCGCGCGCACCGACGACGGCGAGGAGCACCCGGCACACGATGTGCTGGCGGCGATCGGCGCGGCCCCGCGCATCGGCCTCGCGGAGGCGGCGGGGCTGGAGATCGCCGAGCGCGCGCACGGCCGTGGGGTCGTGGTGGACGAACAACTGCGCACCTCCGACCCCGACATCTACGCGGCCGGCGACGTCGCCTCCTTCCCGCACGCCCTCTTCGACACCCGGCTGCGCGTGGAGCACTGGGCCAACGCGCTCAACGGCGGCCCGGCGGCGGCGCGGGCGATGCTCGGACAGGACATCACCTACGACCGCGTGCCCTACTTCTTCTCCGACCAGTACGACCTGGGGATGGAGTACAGCGGGTGGGCGCCCCCGGGGACGTACGACGAAGTGGTGATCCGCGGGGACGCCGGGAAGCGGGAGTTCATCGCGTTCTGGGTGCGGGAGAACCGGGTGCTCGCCGGGATGAATGTGAATGTGTGGGACGTCACAGATCCCATCCAGCGGCTGATCCGCTCGAAGGCACAGGTGAACACCCAGACCCTGGCGGACCCGCACGTTCCGCTCGAAAACCTCGTCCGTTAGCTGTCAGAGCGCCCCCGTAGAATTCACGCGTGGCTGGACGGATCAACGACGAGGACGTGAAGGCGGTACGGGACGCGGTCCCGATCGACGCCGTGGTGTCCGAGTACCTCCAGCTGCGCAGCGCGGGCGGGGGCAACCTCAAGGGGCTCTGCCCGTTCCACGACGAGAAGTCGCCGTCCTTCCAGGTCAGCCCGAGCAAGGGACTCTTCCACTGCTTCGGCTGCCAGGAGGGCGGCGACACCATCACGTTCGTGATGAAGGTCGACCACCTCTCCTTCTCGGAGGCGGTCGAGCGGCTCGCCGGCCAGGCGGGCATCACCCTGCGCTACGAGGAGGGCGGGTACAACCCCGCCCACCAGCGCGGCGAACGCATCCGCCTGGTCGAGGCCCACAAGATCGCCGCCGAATGGTACGCCGAGCAGCTGGCGTCCGGCCCCGAGGCGGACACCGGCCGGGTCTTCCTCGCCGAGCGCGGCTTCGACCAGGCCGCGGCCGTCCACTTCGGCGTCGGCTACAGCCCCCAGGGCTGGGACCACCTCACCCGCTACCTGCGCGGCAAGGGCTTCAGCGACAAGGAACTGATCCTCTCCGGGCTGTCGCAGGAGGGCCGCCGCGGCCCGATCGACCGCTTCCGGGGACGGCTCATGTGGCCCATCCGGGACATCGCCGGCGACGTCGTCGGCTTCGGCGCCCGCAAGCTCTACGAGGCGGACAACGGCCCGAAGTACCTCAACACGCCCGACACGGCGATCTACAAGAAGTCCCAGGTCCTCTACGGCATCGACCTCGCCAAGCAGCACATCGCCAAGAGCAGCCGGGCCGTCGTCGTCGAGGGCTACACGGACGTCATGGCCTGCCACCTCGCCGGCGTCACCACGGCCATCGCGACCTGCGGCACGGCTTTCGGCGGCGAGCACATCCGGATCCTGCGCCGACTGCTCATGGACAACGGCTCGGCCCGCGTCATCTTCACCTTCGACGGCGACGCGGCCGGCCAGAAGGCGGCGCTGCGCGCCTTCGAGGACGACCAGAAGTTCGCCGCCGAGACCTACATCGCCATCGCCCCGGACGGCATGGACCCCTGCGAACTGCGCCTGGCGAAGGGCGACGACGCGGTGGCCGACCTGGCCGAACCGCGCACCCCGCTGTTCGAGTTCGCGCTGCGGAAGATCGTCGAGCGCTACGACCTCGACACGCCCGGCGGGCGGGCGGCCGCACTGGACGAGGCGGTCCCGGTGGTGGCCAAGATCAAGGAGTTCACACAGCGGCGCGAGGTCGCGGTGCAGCTGGCCGGTCTCGTCGGCATCCGCGACGAGGAGTACGTCGTGGACCGCGTCGGTCACACCAGCCGCCGGAACGGCGGGCGGCAGCGCTCGGCGCCGTCGCGCGGCATGCGGCGCTTCGAGGAGGCGGCGGCCCCGCGCCAAGCCGTCTCCGGCCCGTCCCTCACCCTGCGCAACCCCGTCTACATCACCGAACGGGAGCTGCTCAAACTGGCCCTGCAGCGCCCCGAGTTGGTGTCACCGATCTTCGACGCCTTCGGGGTCGACGAGTTCACCGCCGAACCGTACGCGGCCGTGCGCCAGGCCATCCTCGACGCGGGCGGCGCGGAGTACGGCCTGCAGGATCCCCAGGAGTATCTGCACCAGGTCCGGGAGGCGGCGCCGAACGACGCGGTGAAGGCGATGGTCACCGAACTCGCCGTGGAACCGATCAGACGCAAGACCGTCGACGAGCCGTATGCCGGTGCCCAGTTGGTCACCGTCCGCCGCCGAGCCGTCGAGCGGCGGGTCGCCGAGATCCACGTCACCCTGACGCGGCTGGGCCAGCACGGCGACCCCGCCCAACTGGCCGCCGTACAGAACGAGCTGTGGGTCCTGCAGCAGTACGACCAGGCGCTGCAAGCGCAGGGCCCGGCCGCCCTCTGAGCGCGCGGTCACGGACCGGACGCAAAAAGTCACCGCACGCCCCTCGTGGCGGCGATGTGTCGTACTCCACACTGGGTTCCGGTGCCTGAGTCCTCGGAGCGCGGCCGATCCGTTCCTCACGGGTCCCACACCCCCGCGGTTCCGCTCATCGCGTACGGGACGGACAGCGGCGAGGCCGCCGACTCCGCCCTCGAAGCAGCGCTGCCGTATGACTCGGCAGCGATCATCCTGGAGGTCGCCCCCGTGCAGACCCAGACCCTCAGTCAGACCAGTACGGACGCCACGGAGCCGGACGCGGAGACGGACGTCCTCGTCGCGGTGCCGCCGCAGAGCCGTGTCGCGCACCATCCCGAGGCGGAATCCGATACCGCGCCCGAGCCGGCGGAGCCGCCGGCCGAGGCGCTGGAAGCCGCCGAACCGGTCGAGGCGCCGCTGCCCCCGCGCGCCCGCGCCGACACCGGCGGCCCCTCCTCCGACCTCTTCCGCCAGTACCTGCGGGAGATCGGCCGCATCCCGCTGCTGACGGCGGCCGAGGAGGTCGAACTCGCCCGCCGCGTCGAGGCCGGGCTGTTCGCCGAGGAGAAGCTGAGCAACACCCCCGACCTGGACAGCCAGTTGGCGCTGGACCTGGACCGGCTGGTCGTCATGGGCCGGATGGCCAAGCGCCGCCTGATCGAGGCGAACCTGCGGCTCGTGGTGTCCGTCGCCAAGCGGTACGTCGGCCGCGGCCTGACCATGCTCGACCTGGTCCAGGAGGGAAACCTCGGCCTGATCCGGGCGGTGGAGAAGTTCGACTACGCCCGCGGCTACAAGTTCTCGACGTACGCCACCTGGTGGATCCGCCAGGCCATGTCCCGCGCCCTCGCCGACCAGGCCCGCACCATCCGGGTGCCGGTCCATGTCGTCGAGCTGATCAACCGGGTGGTCCGCGTCCAGCGCCGCATGCTCCAGGAACGCGGCTACGAACCCACGCCCGAAGAGGTCGCCGCCCACCTCGACCTCCTGCCCGAGCGCGTCAGCGAGGTCCTGCGCCTGGCCCAGGAACCGGTGTCGCTGCACGCGCCGGTGGGCGAGGAGGACGACGTGGCGCTCGGCGACCTCATCGAGGACGGCGACGCGACATCGCCGGTCGAGTCGGCAGCGTTCCTCCTCCTGCGGGAACACCTGGAAGCGGTCCTGTCGACCCTGGGGGAGCGGGAGCGGAAGGTCGTACAACTCAGGTACGGCCTGGCGGACGGCCGCCCGCGCACGCTGGAGGAGATAGGCCGCATATTCGGGGTGACGCGGGAGCGAATCAGGCAGATCGAGTCGAAGACCCTGAACAAGCTGCGGGACCACGCGTTCGCGGACCAGCTGAGGGGCTACCTGGACTGAGCGCAGGGTGCCGCTGTCGCAGCGGCACCCCGATGCCGGGAAACCCGCTCAGTCCACCTCAGCCACCGCCTGCGCGAACTGCGCCTTGTACAACCGCGCATAGGCCCCGTCCGCCGCCAGCAGCTCCCCGTGCGCCCCCTGTTCCACGATCGAGCCGTTCTCCATGACGAGGATCGTGTCCGCGTCCCGGATGGTGGACAACCGGTGCGCGATCACGAACGACGTACGCCCGTGCGCCAGTTTCGCCATCGCCTTCTGGATCAGCACCTCGGTACGGGTGTCGACCGACGACGTCGCCTCGTCCAGCACCAGGATCACCGGGTCGGACAGGAACGCCCGCGCGATCGTGATGAGCTGCTTCTCGCCCGCGCTGACCCCGCTGCCCTCGTCGTCGATCACCGTGTCGTACCCGTCGGGCAGCGTACGGATGAACCGGTCGGCGTGGGCGGCGCGCGCGGCCTCCTCGATCTCGCCCCGCGTGACCTCCCGGGACGCCCCATACGCGATGTTCTCCGCGATCGTCCCGCCGAACAGCCACGTGTCCTGCAGCACCATCCCGATCCCGGCGCGCAGCTCGTCCCGGGACATCCGGGAGATGTCGACCCCGTCCAGGGTGATCCGCCCGCCGGAGACCTCGTAGAACCGCATCAGCAGATTCACCAGCGTCGTCTTGCCGGCGCCCGTCGGACCGACGATCGCCACCGTGTGCCCCGGCTCCACCGCCAGCGACAGGTCCTCGATCAGCGGCTTCTCGGGGTCGTACCGGAAGGACACCCCCTCCAGCGCCACCCGCCCGCGCAGCTCCTCCGGCCGCACCCCCGGCACCGGATCCGCCTCCTGCTCCTCCGCGTCCAGCAGCTCGAAGATCCGTTCCGCCGAGGCGACACCCGACTGCACGAGGTTCGCCATCGACGCGACCTGCGTCAGCGGCATCGAGAACTGCCGTGAGTACTGGATGAAGGCCTGTACGTCACCGATGGACAAGGACCCCGACGCGACGCGCAGCCCGCCGACGACCGCGACCAGCACATAGTTGATGTTCGACACGAACAGCATCAGCGGCTGCATGATCCCGCTGTTGAACTGCGCCTTGAAGCCCGCCTCGTACAGCGCCTCGTTCTGCTCGGCGAACTGCTGCGCCGACTCCTCCTGCCGGCCGAACACCTTCACCAGGGTGTGCCCGGTGTACATCTCCTCGACATGCGCGTTGAGCTTGCCGGTCGAGCGCCACTGCTGCACGAAGTGCGGCTGCGAACGCTTGCCCACGCGCGTGGCGACGAAGAACGACAGCGGCACCGTCACCAGCGCGACCAGCGCCAGCAGCCACGACACCCAGAACATCATCACCAGCACCCCGATGATGGTCAGCACCGAGTTGATGAGCTGCCCCATCGACTGCTGGAGCGTCTGCCCGATGTTGTCGATGTCGTTCGTCGCCCGCGACAGCACCTCACCGCGCTGCCGCTTGTCGAAGTACGACAGCGGCAGCCGCGACAGCTTCGCTTGAACATGCTCACGCATCCGGTACATCGTGCGGTTCACGGCCCGGTTCACCAGCCGCGTCGCCACCGCCATCAGCAGACCGGCGACGACGAACACGCCGAGCGCGAAGAGCAGTACGTTCCCCACGGCCGCGAAGTCGATGCCCTGGCCGGGGGTGAAGTCGGTGCCGCGCAGCATGTCGGCGATCTCGCCGTCGCCGCGCTCGCGCATCGCCGCGAGGACCTGCTCCTTGGTCGTCCCGGACTCGAACCGCCGCCCGACGATGCCCGCGAAGACCAGGTCGGTGGCCGCACCGAGGATCTTCGGCCCGGCGACCGACAGGCCCACGCTCACGACCACGCAGAGCAGCAGCACGTAGAGGGTGAGCCGCTCCGGCTTGAACTGGCCGATGAGCCGCTTGCCCGACTCCTTGAAGTTCAGCGAGCGCTGATCGGGACCGCCGCCGGCCATCATCCGTCCCATGGGCCCGGCCATCAGGCGGCCTCCGCTTCCGTGAGCTGGGAGAGCACGATCTCCCGGTACGTCTCGTTGTCCGCCATCAGCTCGTGGTGCCGGCCCGTGCCGACGACCCGTCCCTCGTCGAGGACGACGATCCGGTCCGCGTCCCGGATGGTCGCCACCCGCTGGGCGACGATGACGACGGTCGCCTCGGAGGTCTCGCGCGCCAGCGCGGCACGCAGCGCGGCGTCGGTGGCGTAGTCGAGGGCGGAGAAGGAGTCGTCGAAGAGGTAGATCTCCGGGCGCTGCACGAGCGTTCGCGCGATCGCCAGCCGCTGCCGCTGACCGCCGGAGACGTTCGTGCCGCCCTGCGCGATGGGGGAGTCGAGCCCGTTCTCCAGCCGCTGCACGAACTCCTTGGCCTGCGCCACCTCCAGCGCGTGCCACAGCTCCTCGTCCGTCGCGTCCGGGTTGCCGTAGCGCAGGTTGGTCGCCACCGTCCCGGCGAACAGATACGGCTTCTGCGGCACGAGGCTCACGGTCTTCGCCAGCAGCCGGGGATCGACGTCCGCCACGTCCTCGCCGTCCACGAGGACCCGGCCGTCGGTGGCGTCGAACAGCCGGGGGACCAGCCCCAGCAGGGTCGACTTGCCGCTGCCGGTCGAGCCGATCACGGCGGTCACCTCACCGGGCCGGGCGACCAGGTCGACCGACCTCAGCACCGGCTCCTCGGCACCCGGATAGCGGAAGCCCGCGCCCCGGATCTCCAGATGACCGTGCCGGCGCAGCTCCCGCACGGGGCTGGTCGGCGGCACGACACTGGACTCGGTGTCCAGGACCTCCTGGATGCGCTCGGCGCACACCTCCGCGCGCGGCACCATCATGAACATGAAGGTGGCCATCATCACGGACATCACGATCTGCATGAGATACGCGAGGAACGCGGTCAGATCACCGATCTGCATGCCGCCGCTGTCGATGCGATGGGCGCCGAACCACACCACCGCGATGGACGACAGGTTCACCACGGTCATGACGATCGGGAACATCAGCGCCAGCAGATTGCCGGTGCCCAGCGCCATCGCGGTGAGCCCGGTGTTGGCTTTCTCGAACCGCCGCTGCTCGTACTCGTCGCGCACGAAGGCGCGGATCACCCGGTTGCCGGTGATCTGCTCGCGCAGCACCCGGTTCACGGTGTCGAGGCGCTCCTGCATGGTCCGGAACAGCGGCCGCAGCCGTCGCACGATGAGGTACACGCTGATGCCGAGGGTGGGCACCACGGCCACCAGCACTCCCGACAGCGGCACGTCCAGGCCGAGCGCCAGCACGATGCCGCCGACGCACATGATGGGCGCCGACACCATCAGCGTGAACGTCATCAGCACCAGCATCTGCACCTGCTGGACGTCATTGGTCGTCCGGGTGATCAGCGAGGGCGCCCCGAAGTGGCCGACCTCACGCGCCGAGAACGACTGCACCCGGTCGAAGACGGCGGCCCGTACGTCCCGGCCGAGCGCCGCGGCGGTGCGGGCGCCGTAGTAGACGGCACCGATGTTGCACACGACCTGCGCCAGCGAGATGCCGATCATCAGGGCGCCGTAGGAGAGGATGTAGCCGGTGTCGCCGTTGACGACACCGTTGTCGATGATGTCCGCGTTCAGCGTGGGCAGGTAGAGCGTGGCGCAGGTCTGCAGGAACTGCAGCAGCACCAGCCAGGCGATGGGTTTTCGGTACGGACCGAGGTGGGCCCGCAGAAGTCGTATGAGCACGCTGCTTCTCTCGGAGTGGACGAGTCGGCGACGGGGCGATTGGTTGCCCTTGGCCCCTATCGTCGAACACTCCACCCGCGTTACCTCAACCGATTAAGCCGTCGGCGGGGCTTCGTACGGCTTTCCGGGTGCGCTTACTACCGGTCTCTTACCTTCCGCTCGGCCGGGGAAGGACGAGCGCTATGGCCGGAACGCCCCGGGATGCGTCTGATCCCGCACCGACACGAACTGCTGCCGCACCGCCTGCCCCACCGCCAGCTCCTCACCCGGCTCCAGGACCTGCGCGGCGGCGCCCTGCCACATCGGCGGCGTGCGCGGATCGAGCGTCCCCTGCGACACCCCGAGCGCCCAGGCGGCCTGCCGGGCGGCGCCGATCGCCGCGTAGTCCGCGGGCTGCGGTACGACGACCTGCGTCCCGAACAGCGAGGGCGCCGCGGCCTGCACGGCCGGCAGCTCGGCGACCGCCCCGAGCAGGAAGACCCGCCGTACCTCGACCCCCCGGCCGCGCAGCACGTCGAGCGCGTCCGCGAGCCCGCACAGCATGCCCTCGAACGCGGCCCGCGCCAGATGCTCCGGCTTCATCGACTCCCGTCGCAGCCCCGCCAGCGTGCCCGCCGTGTGCGGCAGATGCGGCGTCCGCTCACCTTCCAGATAGGGCAGCAGCACCAGCCCATGAGCCCCCGGCGTCGACTTCATCGCCAGGTCGGACAGTCCCTCCAGGTCCGGCACACCGAGGAGTTCGGCGGTGCCGCGCAGGGTGCGTACGGCGTTGAGGGTGGTGACGACCGGCAGATGCATGCCGGTCGCGTCGGCCAGGGAGGTGATCATCCCGCTGCTGTCGACCAGCGCCTCGGGGTGCACGGCCATCACCGACCCGGAGGCACCGAGCGACACGACGGCGTCGCCAAGGCCGATGCCGAGACCGAAGGCGGCGGCCATGGTCTCGCCGGTCCCCGCGGAGATGAGGAGCCCTTCGGGGGTCGTACCGGCCGCCTCCGCGGGACCGATCACCTCGGGCAGCATCGCCTGGTGGCCGAGCGCCAGCTCGACGAGATCGGAACGGTAGGCGCCGGTGGCCGCCGACCAGTAACCCGTCCCGGAGGCCCCACCCCGATCTGTGGTCCTTCTCACGGGCCGGCCCAGCAACTGCCACACCAGCCAGTCGTGCGCCTGCATCAGAACGGTGGCGCGTACGGCGTTCTCCGGCTCGGTCTTGGCGAGCCAGCGCAGCTTGGTCACCGGCTGCGCGGCCTGCGGCACACACCCCACGGCCTGCGCCCACGCCTCGCGCCCGCCCAGCGCGTCGATCAGATCGGCCGCCGCGACCTGCGCGCGCTTGTCGCCGCCGACCATCGCCGGGCGCACGGTGCCGCCCTGCGCGTCCAGCGGGACCACCGCGTTCTGCTGCGCGGACACGCCGATGGCCTGCACACCTTCGAGCAGCCCGCCGCCGGCCGCCTCACCGAGGGACAGCAGCCAGGCCTGCGGGTCGACGTCGGAGGGGCGCGCGGTGCCTTCCGGCGATTCCACCGGGTGCGGGGCGTACCCCTGCCTGAGCACGGCGCCTGAGTCCGTGTCGCAGACGACGATGCGAGTGAAATCGGGCGAACTGTCCAGCCCGGCGACTATCCCCATGGCCCCAATTGTGCCGTGGCGCTGCGCCGGCTTGGGCCGTGGGCGCCGTTGGGGTGTGGGTTGTGTTCCGGGTGCGGGTGCGTCGTGGCTGGTCGCGCAGTTCCCCGCGCCCCTTGGCGGCGTTGCCGTCCCCGGCGCCCACAGGTGCTGCTACGTATTGCTGGTTCCCCAGTCGTCCTCCGCGCCGCCGTTGTGGGCACTTCGTTCGCGGAGGTTGCGGACTCGTTGGGCCACCGTCTCGGGGACTCGGTCGCCGACCCTCTCGCTGACCGTGTGGTACGCCTTGCCCGCGAAGTGGCGGCCCTGCTGGGCGGCCGACTCGGCGGTGTTGCGGACGGCGGGGTTCTGGGAGATCTCCCGGGCCGTCTTCTTGAGCTGCTCGTAGCGCTCGCGTCCGGCGCGCGTGCCGAGCACGTAACCGACGGCGAGTCCGATGACGAACGTGAGCCGGTAGCGCATGGCGGCCACCCTTCCCTTGGTGTGGGGGAACCGATTGGCGGAGCACCCCCCTGCTTGCGCTAATGTATGTGTCGCAGCGAGCGCACGCCCCCTGGCGATTACCCAGGTAGGTACGTTCGAAGCAACGAGGCATTCCTCCGTAGCTCAATTGGCAGAGCAGCCGGCTGTTAACCGGCAGGTTACTGGTTCGAGTCCAGTCGGGGGAGCTCGGTCCTCCGTAGCTCAATTGGCAGAGCAGCCGGCTGTTAACCGGCAGGTTACTGGTTCGAGTCCAGTCGGGGGAGCATGCTGAACGAGGACCCCTCAGGGGTCCTTTTTCATGCCCGATCACGTGTCGTGGGAACCGTGCAGGTCGTGGCGGTGTCCTTCAGGGCATGCGAAGTCGACCATACGAAGCAGGAGATCGTATGAGCGGCTATGCTGCGGCAGACGGCGCGCACACTTGTACGCGACACGCCGCTATGGGGCGGTAGCTCAGCCGGTTAGAGCAGCGGACTCATAATCCGTCGGCCGTGGGTTCGAGTCCCACCCGCCCCACTCTCGCATCGTGGCGCAGGAACGTTTTCACCTGGGGCGCAGTGTCGGCCCCTCCTTTGAGGAGGGGCTTTCGTCGTCTCCGATGATCGTTAGCTCAGTCGATGCTCAACCGAAGTGCAGACGATCAAGGCATGTAGCTCCCGGCGCTCGGCTCGCCCTGGGACACTCTCCGCTGTGAAGCGCCTGAGTGACCTCCGGACCCTGACCACCATTGCGACGCTCGCGATCATCGCGGCAGGCATGACGTTGGTGCTTGGCACCATCTTCTCGGGCTGGACGTTGGGGCTCCGGACCGATGATCGAGCTGTCATCGTGAATACGGCCCTAGTGATCTACACCTGTCTCCTCACAGCCGCAGCCGCGGTTGTGGCGTTGTTGGCATACAGGGCCGCTACCGGGCGCCCGGAGCTGGACATTGAGATCACCTTCAACTTCAGCTCTCCGAACGAACCCGTCTTCGTGGCCGAGAGCGACGAGGACGACACCTTGGAAGGGCGCCTGATCGCGGGCTTCAAGCAGACATGGGCAACGGTGGGGCTGAGGAACGCAAGTAGGTATGCCGCCAAGAACCCAGGCGTCCGAATTGAGCTTGAGGGGCTGGGGGGATTCGGCGGACAGGATGGTTGGGAGCAGGTGGCCTTCACCACCTCTGTTGGGGTCTCTGCGATTCAATGGGACGGTGGAGCCGACAGCATCGTTCACGGCAACTGGTCGCGTGTGCTGCCCCCACTTGATCTTGCTGGTGTTCGAGAGCTCGTCCCTGGTGGTGCTGCCTTTGTCGTCACGATCGTGGCGGATGGCGTCTCGCCTGTTATCAGGCGGCTGCCGGTCCGCATCCTGAACCAGGACGAGTACGCGATATACACGGAGCAACGAGCACAGCGATTGGCGCAGGCGTGATGAGCCGCTCGTAGCGTTCGGATTGACATGGAGAGGCCCCGGCCGTCGTCACGGGGGAGGACGGAGCGGCCGGGGCCGTCGAACCCGCCCCGCTGGGCGCTTCCGGCAACACCGGCGGGACGGGCGTCTGGGATGGGCGGGGTCAGTCGCCGGACAGGGCGCGGGTGATCAGGATGCGGGCCAGGAGGCGCTCGGCGGTGTCGTCGGGCTTGACGAGGTGGGCGTGCTCGCGGTGTGCGTAGACGTCCCAGCCGGGGCCGGACATGGCTGGCTCGTGCCACAGGAACACGGCGTCTTCGGGGTCGGTGATCAGGCCGTCGCAGTGACGGCACACGTGCAGCGCGGTCACGACATGCGCCTGTTCCAGCGGTGGCAGGTGCAGCCGCAGCGGCGTTGTAGGAGGATGCCGCGGCTATGGGGCAGCGGGATGTCCTCGGTCCGGCGGCACTGCTGATGCACGTTGCTGTAGCCAGGCTGGCGAGCCAAGGTGCACTCGGCGGACAGGGGCGGCGCCTCGGTCACGGTCATGACGCCGTCTCGCCGAGCCGCTCGTGATGGTCGCAGAGCGAATCGAGGACGCGGGCCAGCTTCCGGGCGTGGACGACGCGGGCCTCCAGCGTGGGCCCCGGTGCGACGCTCAGCTTCCTGCGTGCCTCGCCGACGCACGCGAGCGCACAGTACGTCTGCACGCTGTACGGGCGGGGGCCTGCCGTCTCCGCGACCTCGGGGATGAGCAGCTCCAGGTGCCCGCGCAGCGCAGCGGCGAGCGTGTCCACCTCGGCGGCCGGCGGGAGGAGGTCGGGTGCATCGTCCGGGCCGAGAACACGGCGCGTGGTCTCCCGCATCGTCTCGATGTCCGGCGGCGCCTGGCCCTGCTCTGCCGTGGTCGGCGGGTGCGTGGTACTTGTAGCCATGTTGCAGCTCCTTCGTAGCTGTGGCCGCGCCCCGGGAGGCCCCACCTCGCCGGGGTCTTTCCGTACCCGCCGACGCTAGGAAGCCGCTCGCCGTCTCAGCTACGAAGTTGCACCGAATTACACGGCACTTTTAGACCACTGGTCATGGCCGACATGCGCTCTTGACCCTGTGCCCTATGAGTACGACTGTGGTGTAAATCGCTGCAACCGACCTAGCGCGGGAGGCCAGCCACCATGACCATTCACTTCGTCGGGATCGACCCCGAGACAGACGAGGACGGATGCCCCACAGTCTGGGTGGATACAGGAGCGGAGGACCTGCTGATCCAGAGCTACCAGGCCGACGACCAGACGACCGCGACGTGTGATGCGCTGTCTCCGGCGAGGGCGCCGATCCCGCCGGGCGAGACCGTCATCAGGGTCCCGAAGCGAATGATCCCGATCATCAGGAAGGCGTGCGATGAGCTCGATCCCGGAGTTCGCTGAACTCCTCGCCGACACCACCACGTCGGCTGTCCATCTGGAGATGCGGGACGCCTACTTCACGAACCCGCGCTTCGAAGCGTGGGCGGACGGCGAGCGCGTCGACTGGGACGACCGGGCTTCCTGGTGGCGCCCGTTCCACCAGGACATCGCGGACGCCGTAGCCCGCGGTGTAATCGTGCGACGGGCCCGCATCGTGTCCGAGCCGGTCACCGACTACATCGCATGGGAGCACTACCAGACCCGCGCCAATGTCGAGGCCGGTGAGCTCGTACGCTGGCTTCCCCGCCATCGGGCATGGGACCTGCTGCTGCCGGGCACCGATCTGTGGATCTTCGACGGGCGGCTGATGCGCGTCCACCATTTCTCCGGTGACGGCGAGTGGATCAGCAAGGAACTCTGCGACGATCCCGCCGTGGTCGGGCAGCACGCAGGCGCGTTCGAGCGGGTCTGGGAGCGGGCCATCCCGCACGACCAGTACGAGGTCAAGTAGCCAGCCATGTCCACGTTCCCCACGTCCAGCGTGCAGGAAGCGCGCGCAGCTCTCGCAGGCCGCCTGCGAGAGCTGCGCCTGGACGCGGGCATCACGGGCAAGCAACTGGCTGGGCTGTGCGACTGGTCCGTGGCCAAGTCCTCCAGAATCGAGAACGCCGTCACTGCCCCATCGGACGCGGACATCCGCGCTTGGTGCACGGCCTGCGGCGCCGCGGACCAGGCGGCCGACCTCATCGCTGCCAATCGGCAGGCCGACGCCATGTACCTCCAATGGAAGCGCCTGCAACGCACGGGCATGAAGCAGCTCGCGGAGACGTCCGCCAAGCTGTACGAGCGCACGCGCCTGTTCCGCGTGTACGCCTCTCACGTCATGCCCGGCTACCTCCAGACGCCCGGCTACGCGACCGCACTCATGGGCACGATCGCGGGCTTCCGCGGTACCCCGGACGACGTGAGCGAGGCGGTCGCGGTCCGTATGCGCCGTGCCCGGGTCATCCACGAAGGCGACCACCGCTTCGCCACGCTCATCGAAGAGGACGTCCTCAACCACCGAATCGGCGACCAGGAAGTGATGGCCAGCCAACTCGGCAACCTGCTCGCCGCGATGACCCTGCCGTCCATGTCGCTGGGCATCATCCCGGCCGCGGCCGCCCGGGAGGGCGTCATGTGGCCGCTTGAGCAGTTCACGGTCTTCGACGATGCACGGATCCACGTGGAGCTGCTTGCCGCAAAGGTGACCGTCACCGCCCCGGGCGAGTTGGATATCTACCTGCGGGCGTTCGCGCGGCTCGCGGAACTGGCCGTGTACGGGGCGGAGGCGCGTGCCCTGATCCTGAAGGCCATCGAGGCGCTGCATTGAGCAAATTGCAGTATGGACACCGCATGCCTTGCCATACTTGCGGCACACGAACGTACAGGGATGGCCCAGTCTTGATCCTGCTGAGTGTCGTTGCGCTCTGCGCACTGTCTTCCATGTCCGTCAGTGCCTTGTGCAACCTGACGAAGCGCCTGAAGAAGGGTCGGGTGGTCGCAATGGAGATGAGGCTGAAGTTTCGTGGTCGCACAGCGGCTGTCATGTCGCTGGCTTTCCTGCCTGCTTGGGGTCTGATCAGCTCTAGCCGGGTCGGGTCGTCCCTGTATCCCCATTGATGTGGCCGCCGGATACGAGCAGTGCCGCTGACCTGTGGGCATGACGAGTCGCCCCCTGCACGGCCGTGGGGAACCGTGCAGGGGGCGCGTTGTTCAGGGGGATGCCACGACGTCCTGGAGCGTTCTCATGCAGGGATGACAGTGCGCGTCCGTCGGGTTCCGCGGACGGGGCTTTTCCCGCTTCTCCACCCCGCACAGCGTGCTGCTCTTGTCAGCGGCCAGGACATGCCATACGGGTGTCCCTGAGGCATCTGGGCCGCACCACATTTCGTGCATTGCCGACTCCCTCCGGCTGGGCATGGAGGACACCCCTCATTCGAGCACGGCGCAGGTCGCAACGACGCGTTGTGACGGCCATGCGGGTGACCCACTGGGAGTGGCTACGTCGCCCCCGGACACGACGAAGCGCCCCCTGCACAACCCATGGCGGGCTGCACAGGGGGCAGCGGTCAGCGCCCTCGGAAAGCGAGGATCGCCGCAAGCAAGTAGAGGGTGGCGGCGGCCAACTCGGCGTCAGCGCAGTAGAGAGCGATGATCTGGGCGGTCGTCATGCGAACTCCTGAACGGAGGCGCAGGCCCGGCCCACAACCAGCGGCGTTCTACGCAATCTGAGTCAATCACGAGAGAGAGCCGGCCGGTAGGGCCGACTGGATGACTTTCACGCCGGGGAGCCCGAGCACGCAGGAAGCCCCCTGCACGAGCCCGTACGCGGGCTCGTGCAGGGGGTGACTTGTGCTTGTCGTGGTTCAGCGGGTGTCGCGTTCGGCGAGGGCCTCGGCGACAGCGTCCTTGATCCGCTGTTTGAGCGCCCCGTTCGTGTTGTGCTCGATCTGCCCCAGCTTCGGCGCGACGTATCCCGCCGCCAGGATCGGGCCCACCAGAGCGACGTACTCCACCGTCGCTTCGCCCGCGATCGCCAGCGCCACGAACCCCGCCACCGAGATGCCGAAGATGGCGACCACGGACCACGCGGCCTGCTGTCTGCTGCTCATGGGTCAGTCCTTCACGTCGAAGCCGTGCCGCTTGCCGAGCTTGGTCAGCGACGTCTTGCCGGGGATGCCGTCCGCGTCCCGCCCGCGGTAGCCGAGACGCCGCTGCCACGCCGCGTAGGCGGACACCGTGGCCGAGCCGAAGTGGCCGTCGTCGTACCGCTTGGAGAGGAGGCCCTCGTCGACGAGCGCGGCCTCCACCGTCCGCACCCCGCTGTATGAGACGGGCGTGCCACGCTTGGGCGGGTCCTGGCGGGCCGCGCCGCGCAGCCGGGACAGGTCGACGACCGGCCGCTTCGGTGTCGGCAGCGGTGCGGCCGGATTCTTCGAGCCGAGGCGCTTGCCGATCCGGCTCCGCATGCTGTCCATCGTGAAGCCGCGCGGGTCGACCTTCCCCGGCTGCCACTCCAGGTGGCCGATGACGGATCGTTCCGTCCAGCCGTGGTGGCGGCAGATCGCCGCTGACACTCGCTCGATCGCGAGCAGTTGGGCTTCGGGCCATGGGTCTTTGCCGTCGCCGAGGTTGATGCACTCGAAGCCGTAGAGGTGGCGGTTGCCGTCCGTCGTCGCCTCGTTGTCTGCGGGGAGCGCCCGTTCGGCGATGACCGCGCGCAGGACGTCGTCGTCGCCGAGGCCGGCGTGGTTGGCGCGGCCGTAGCCGACGAGATGGACGACGCCCTGTTTGTCGATGACGCCGTGGCACAGCGGGCCGGGAAGCCCGGAGTAGCCGTCGCGGCAGATCCTCACCGAGGCGTCGGTGCCCTTGGTGACGGTGTGGTGGATCATCACGCCGTGCACTGGGCCCCAGGGGCCCTTGTGGTTGCGGTTGTGGGACTCCCAGTCGCCGACCTCGACGACAGCGAGGCCTTCGGCGCGCAGCAGCGCGGCGAACGTGGATGCGCTCGGTGCGGTGGCCATGGGTACCTCCAGACATGACGAAGGCCCCGGCCATCGGCGCGGGGCTTGCGGGGTGTGCGGGTGAGGCCCTGGTCAGGGCTCCTGGTTGAAGACGATGTGCAGGCGCAGGTTGCGGCCGGTGGCGATGGCCGATCCGTTCGACGTGCGCAGGGTGCAGATGCCGTCCGTGCCGATCACGAATCCGCCCGAGGCGGTGCCGTCGTCCCAGTGCCCGTTGATGGTGGATGCCGAGTTCGGGCGCCATCCTGCGGGGACGGTGCAGCACTGGGTGTCGCCGATGTTGCCGCCGGAGATGATGCTGATGCCTGCTCCGGTGTACTGGAGGTAGATGTTCAGCTCCACCGTCCCGGCCCGGCGGTTGGCCCAGAAGTTGTTCACCGTGAAGTCCGTGGCGGGCACCAGACCGGACGTCGTCTCCGCGTCGAGGGAGTAGTCGTTGAGCCGATCGGCAGTCATGATCATGCCGGAGAGCCACAGTGTCACAGTCGCCTCCTACATCGCCACGTAGACGGGATGGGCCAGGCTGATCGCCTGACCGCTGGAATGGGTCTTGCTGACGCCGTTCACCGAGCGGGTCACGGTGAAGCGCTGCGGGTTGAGCAGGGCGAAGTTGTCGTAGGACATCGTCACCGGCAGCGCGTTCGTGTTCGCCGACGACAGGATCGAGCGCACCCCGACCGACCCGGCGGCCGTCAGATCTGTGTCGGTGGTCGACGTCTGCCACGCCACCGGCTCCGGCTCGGACACCGGCCACGCCTTGGCGCGCAGCGTGGAGCCGATCACCTGAAGACGGATGCTGAAGAACGTATCCGCGGCGTGCGTGCCCGGCACGGTCACCGACGTCAGATCCGACTGTGAGCCGCCCACCCGCTTCTGCAGGACCAGCGTGAGCGTCTGGTCGGTGTCGAACGCCAGCCGCGCATAGTAGCTGTTGCTGAAGTCCAGCCAGCGGGCCACCGGGCCCACATAGTGCGGGCCTCCGGTCGCCAGGACCGACGTCGCCGCAGACACCATCACGTCCACGTCCGCCGACAGGGACGGCAGCACGCAGTAGCGGGAGGCGTTGGTCGACGTCATGGTGTGCGTGCCGGCGCTGCCGTTGACGTCGTAGTCGGTGCTCGAGCCGCCCGTGGTGGTCCAGGTGCCGCCCACGTCAGCGGTGCCCCACGAGTCCGAGACGGACCGTCCGAACGCGTCCGACACGGAGCTGGTGCAGGCGGTCACCCGCATCACCTCACCTCCGGTGCGGACATCGAACGGGAACTCCGAGCTGTAGGTGGGCGAGTCGATCCACCGCGCGACGGCGGTGGTGAACACGTCCACGTCGGTCTCGGAGGAACCGAGGGCCTCGGCGAGATCACAGCCGGCCGTGTCCGCCCGCCCGTACACCGTGGAGCCAACGACGCCGGCCGTCCACGGCTGGCCGGGCACGCAGTTGAAGGTGATCAGCCACGCGTCGGGCCCGGCTTCCTCGGTGTATCCGGCGACCAGGACGTCGACATCGTCCGGGCCGTGGTCGGCGGGCAGGTCCGTCAGCCGGATCTTGTCGCCGACGTCGATACGGAGGATGTCGTCGATGAGCGCGAACACGCGCTCGTTGGCCAGGTTCAGCGTGAGCCGGGTGTAACGCACCCCGGCGTAGGTGCCCAGGTGCAGCCGCATCCCGGCGACCTGGCGGGCCTGGCTGTCGGTCTCGACGCTGTAGGTGTACGCCTTGTCGTAGCGGCCCACCCCGCCCTGCTCGGGGGCCTGGACGGACAGCGCGCCCTCTTCCAGCACCTCGCGGGCGGGCACGGAGCCGAACTCGCGCTGCACCGAGATGTCGTTCTCGGTGAGCTTGTCGTCGTCGACCGGCTTGAACGGCGGCGAGATCAGCCCGGCGGAGAAGTCCAGCGTCAGCGCCGGGGGCTGGTTCCACAGCGTGGACTGCCCTCGGTGGATGACCTCGGCCCGGTCCCTCGCATCGAGGAGGTAGCCGAAGTCCGTGCGCGCGGCCTCGTTCATCAGCCCCAGCAGCTTCTTCGACCCCTGCACGCCCATACGCCGCTGGAACACCGTCTCCCCGGCGACCGTCGCCGTGTACCCGGCCTCGGTCGCCAGGCGCACGATGCGGTCCCCAGACCGCTCGCCCTGGAAGCCCGTGAACGCGTCGTACATGTCCCCGGCCGAGGGCCCGGCGCCGTCCCAGTAGGTGACATAGCCGAGCTGCTGGTCGGCGGTGCCGATGCCGCCGCCGGACACCAGCGACCAGTTGAAGCGGATGTCGCGGACGGCCTTGAACACGATCCCGGACAGGTTGCCGCTGGCCCGCTGCACGCCGTCGACGTAGACCGCCCAGTCGGTGGTCGTGGCGAGCGGGTCGATGCTGACCCGGATGTGGTGGGCGCGACCGTCGTAGATGCCCACGTTGGTGATGCTGGTGAGCAGGACACCCGACGACGACGTCTCCCCGTAGGCGCTGCGGAAGATGGTGATGTCGTTGTCGACGGCGTCGAGGGAGAGAGACATCTGGTAGCGGTTGTCAGCGTCGGTGCCCGCGCCCCGGTCGTTGATCTCCACCGTTGCGGCCGTGCCGTCCCCGCCTCCGCCGACGAAGAAGTCGACCGACCACGCGGCCGCCGCCGAGGCGCTGTTGGGCACGCCCCCGGCGATCTGCCCGGCCGTCTCCGCCTTGAACGTGATGACGTTCTCGATCCAGTCCTGGAGCTTGCCGCCCTGCCAGACCGGGCTCTCGGTGCCGAGCGTGAGGTAGTGGGTCATATCCCGGCCGCCGACCAGGGAGGCGCCGCCGGTGGCCTCGATGCCGTCGGTGAGCGGCCAGCACTCGATCGGGCTGTTGGCCCGGATGAACCTGAGCAGCGCGGAGTCGACGGGCTTGTTGCCTGCGTCCATGCGCCGCGTCACCCCGGACGGGTTGATGCTGACGTAGTTGTCCTTCAGCGAGATGTCCCGGGTCGGCGGCCAAGCGGGCACCTCACCGGACATACGGACGTGCTTGTTCGTGAGCGCGGCGTCGCCCTCCACAGTCCACGTCTCGCCGGTGCTGCCCGCAAACGACGTGCCCCCGACCGTTCCCGCGGCCACCGCCATGGCCACGACCGTGGTCCCGGCGATGCCGTTGAGCAGCTTGAAGGCATAGAGCTTCCCGTTCATGACGTTGTCCGTAAGGTTCGCGATGTCCCCCAGCTCGATACCTGCGTTCCCGTCGAACACCGCGGTCGTCGCCCCGCCGACGATCGGGTCGCCGAGCAGGTGCCACTCCTCTTCGTCCACGGTCCGCCCGGTATAGAAGCGCAGCTCGTACCCGCCGGCCCCGTTGTCCACGTCGAGAGTGACGCGCAGGGCCAGACGCTGGCCGTTGTACGCCTTCAGGCTGACGGTGGAGAACTCGGCTATCCGGCTGGCCAGAGTCCCGTCCGGCGACCACAGGAACTGAAGCTGCCCCGTGCCCGCCACGAGCAGCGCCCAGCTCCGGTTGTCCCCGCTGATCTGGTACCGGGCACCCAGCTCTGACTGGGCGGTCCAGTCCTCCAAGGCGGCCTCGATCCGCAGGTCCAGGTCGCCGACCGCCAGAGCAGCACTGTCCGGGGTAGTCAGTTTGCTGCCTGCGGTTCCTGGCACGTGTGCCCACGGCGAGCCCACGTTGTAGCCCGCCCGGAACGGCGTGTTGCGGCCGATCAGCCCGTACAGAGGCGAGGTCGGGTTGCGCGGCGCGTACCGGTCGTCGCGGCTGTCGAGGTCGCAGGCGCACGTCGTTGGCTCCGCCGCGAACGCCGACTCCGACGACAGGCCCCGGGTGATGGTCACGGGCGACGTGGCGACCCGGACGTCGTCCGTGACGTCGTTCCAGGCGCCGCTGTAGAACAGCTCGCCCCACACCGGCGGGGGAAGGTTCGGCATGTCACCCCTCCGCGAACTTGATCACGTCGCCGCCCGCTTGCGTGCGGACCATCCCTTGGAACCACTCCCGGAACCCTCGGTCGCTCCCGTTGATCTGGAGCACCACGGGCTGTTGGCCACGCGCCGCGCCGAGAGTGGCGGCCGCGCCGGTGGCGTGGCTCAGGCCCGTGCTGATGGGGCCGGTTGGCTGGTAGGCGGCCGGGTTGATCAGGCCGCGCATGGCCTTGTCGAGGACGGAGGCGTTGTCCTCCGCGCCCATGGCGATACCGGCCGGGATCCACTGGCCGATCTCGTCCGCGGCCGTCTTCGACGGAGATCCAATGTTCAGGAAGCCCTTGATCGGGTCGACGACGAAGTCCTTCGCGAAGCCGGACACCCTGTCCCACAGCCAGCCACCGGCCGAAGAGATGCCGTCCCAGATGCCCACGACGAAGTCGACGCCCACGTTGTACAAGCGCCACATCTGGCCGCTGAGCGCGCCGACGAGGCGCCCGGGCAGGCCGCCCATCCACGTCGCCAGATCCAGGGCCTTGCGGACGGCACGGTCCTTCATATCGCCGAACCAGCGGCCGACCCGTCCAGGGATGTCTGACAGCCAACCGACCGCTTCCAGGATCCACCCGACAACCGACTGGATCTTCTGCCCCACCCAGTCCCAGGCGATGCCGGTCCACTCCGTGACGGTGTCCCAGTTCGCGATGATCAGCGCGACCAGTCCGACGATGATGCCGATCACCCAGCCGATCGGGCCCATGGCGATGAACCACTGGGCGGCCATGGTCGCCGCCCATACGACGGCGCGGCCGGCCATGAGCAGGAACTGGGCACTGGACACGATCGCCGCGCGCACGACTGCGGCGATCCACGTGCCGATGCTGACCAGCGCTGAGCCGGTCCATGCGGCCGCCGTCGTCAGCGCGGACGCCATGGCGCCAGCGGCGATACGCAGGTAGGCCATCAGACCGATGCCCATCATGCGCAGCCAGTTGCCGATCACGCCCCACGCGGACGCGGAGATGATCGCGTTGGCGCCCGCGACGATGGAGGCGATGGCCGTGTAGGCCATCATTGCGCCCTTGACGATCAGCACGGTGACGGCGAGGCCCGACAGTACATAGGCGAGTGGTTCGAACACCGCCTGGTTGTCGGTGGCGAACTGGATGAACGTGCCGGAGACCTCGGCCAGCTTCTGCACTGCGTCCCGCTTGAAGGATTCCAGTGCCGCCGCCGGGTTGTCGCCCACTGTCTTCACGAGTTCATCCGTGGATCCCGCAGCCTTGTCGATGCCGGTGGCGGCCGCGGCGCCCGCCGGGTCGAGGGCGAACAGCGCGTCGCCCATGACGGTGCCCGGATCGCCGAACAGGGCGGTGGCCGCATTGAGCTTGACCGTCTCGTCCTTCGTTCCGCGCAGGGCGTCCAGGGTCATCTGGAGTGCTTCCTGCCCGGATTTGCCGCCCTGGCCGATCTTCGCGGCCATCGTGTCGGCGTCCAGTCCGATGGACTTGAAGGCGTCCTGGACGGTGGTGCTGTTGGACAGGGTGAGCTCGCCGAATTGGCCGATGGCGTCAGCGATCTGGTCGGCGTCACGGGCGCCCGCCTCAAGGCCTTGGGCGAGCAGGGCGGTGGCGGTCTGCCCGTCGAGGCCGATGCGCCGGAACTGAGTGGAGTACTCGTTGATCGTGTCGAGGAAGTCGTCGCTCTTGTTCGCCGCGGACTGGAATCCGGCGGTCAGGATGTCGAACGCCTCGGTGGCGTCGTCTGCAAGGCCGGTACGGATCAGCTGACCCACGGCGGCGGTGGTCGGTCCGACCTCCTGGTCGAACGTCTCGGCCAACGCGAGGGCCTTGGTGGTGACGCCCTCCAGGCCGCCCTCAGCCTGGCTGACGTCGCCGATGTTGTTGTAGACGCCGCGGATCGCCTCGTTGACGGTCTGCACCGAGTCGCCCCACGCGTTCGTGTAGACCTCGGCGGACACCTTCGACAGCTCGGCCGCCTCGGCCGGCCCAACCCCGAGCTGTGCGGCGAGCTTGGAGTTCGCGGCCTCCATGTCCAAGTTGGCGGCGACGCCCACGCCGAGTGCGGCCGCCACACCGGCGCCGATGCCGGCCGCCGCGGTGTCGAACCGCTCCTGCGCGCTGGACAGGCCGGCCTCGGTGTTGTCCCGGGCGACCAGGTTGAAGACCAGCGACGTGTCGCTCATGAACAGCCCCTTCACTCAGGGGCTGTTCAGCGCCCCGCCTTCAACTTCTCTGCGGCCTTGGTCTGGGCTTCCTCGTAGGCGTCGAGCCACGCGAGGATCCGGTCCTCCTGCTCGACGGTCATCAGGTCCCACTCCCAGGGCCGGATGCCCACGAGGTGGGCGGCGTCGCCCAGGCGCTTCAGTCGGCGACGGGCAGCTTCGCTTTTCCCTCGTCGTCCGGGTCCTCGTAGGCTTCGGCGATCTGCTCGTCCAGCTTGGCGAGCACGGTCGCGGCTTTCTCCCCGGTGACGGTCTCGGCGACCTGCGCGCGGATCTCCACCAGCTCGCCCTTGGAGTACTCCAGGGTCAGCTCGTCCCAGGCGAAGTCGACATCCTCGAAGCGCGTCGTGGGGTGATCCCGCTTGAGGTAGACGAACAGCAGGGCGCGGCGGCACAGGCTGTTGCCCGCCACGACGTCCTTGGTGAACTCGCTGTAGTTGCGGTCGGTGAGCCGCTCGAGCTTTTCCCGCTCGGCGGACATGAGCTTGCGCGGGTTGTACTTCCACCGCTTCGGCTCTTCACTGCCCCCGGGCTTGTAGACCAGGTACACGGGTGTCCCCCCTTATCGGGCCCGGTCGGCGATGCGCCGGGCCATGTCTTCCATGGCCTGTTCAACGGCCTGCTTGTAGAGGCCCTCGCGGCCCTTGAAGGAGTCGTCGAACCAGTCGATCTTTCCTTGCTGGGTGACCCAGTTCTCGCGGTTGCCGAATACGGGGTGCCGCCAGCCGCCCGCCCGGTTCGTGCGCTTGGGGGCGTTGGGGAAGCCGCGCACGTTCTTCGTCTTGAACGCCTTCACGCGGGCGCCAGACCAGCGGCCGCCCAGCTTCACCTCGGGCCGGATCTTCCTGGCGATGGCCGTGCGCAGCGCGGGCGCGGTCGGCATGATCCCCAACGACGGCATCGCCATGATGCTGCTCTTCGCCTCGGCAGCCGCCGGTTTGAGAGCCTCGCGCATGTTCTTCGCGAGATCCTTGCGCAGCTGCTTGCCGTCCTCCTCGGCGCGGATGGCGCGTACCAGGGCGGCCATGCCCGTGTGCGTCTCCACGCCGAGGGAGAACGGCGGTCCGCCGGCCATCAGGCCGTCGCCCGCGCAACCGCCCCCGAGGTGGGGAACGTCAGGGACACGGTGGCCTCGTCACCGACCGACCCGGTGATCGGGTTCCACCCCTTGATGAGGATGCTCCCGCTGTACGACGGGTTGGACGCGCCGACCGCAGCCTGGTCGGCGCGCACCTCGAACGGCACGACCGTACCCAGCAGCGGCCACATGATCGAGTCGAGTTCCGTGGCGGCGAAATCCTGGAGAAACTCGCACCCGAGCTCACCGGACTTCAGGCCACCGGTCACTTCCTTCCAGCCCATGCTGGCGTAGTTGGTGACGTCCTTGGCCTCCACCTCGATAGCGAGCTCCGCCTTCTTGGTGTACTCGTTCAGGACGTTGGCGTTGATGCTCAGGTACTCGGCGAGCAGAACCATCTTGGGCATGACGAGGCCCCCCTTTCAGGGCATGACGAAGAGCCCGCGGGCGGGCCGGTGATGAGCGAGCGCTACTGGATGCCGAGCGAGGCGGCGAACATGAACGACGGCGTCGTGCCGGAGATCGTCCAGGCGATGCGCCACCAGGTGTCGGTGATGGGGGTGCCGTCCGTGCGCAGGGCCTCGCCGCCGACGGCGGTGGCGGCCGCGAACGTGAGCCGGGTCGTTGGGCTGGCGAACGTGTCGTCCACGCTGGACTCCACACGCGCGGTGAGGGACGGGGTGGTGCCGGACACCGACAGCACATGCAGCGCCGCGTACAGCCGCTTGTCCGCGGCGACGGCGCCGACCTCGAGCGCCGTGCCGGTGCCGGAGGCGGTGCGCGCGGTGCCGGGCGGGTGGGCGAACTGCCCGCGCACCAGCGGCCAGCTGCTCTTGGCCATGCTGGTCCATGGGGCGACCTCGCCGACCTCGGCGAACAGCTTGTAGTCGGCGCGCAGGGCTCGGGTGAAGTACGCCAGACCACCAACTACGGCACTGTTGTTGGCGCTGACCGACCACGGGCCCACGCCGCCGAGCTGGGACCAGGACGCGTCGTCGACCTTCGACGGGTCGCCGGCCTCCCACTGCCCTTCGCCGGAGATCTCTGCGGACGCGAGTCCGCCCACGACCTCCTTCCAGCCTTCCGAGCCGTAGTTGGTGGTGTCCTTGGCATCGGCCTCGGAGGACAGCTCGATCTTGTTGCTGTTGCCGGTGAGGTCGACTCCGACGGCGAAGCAGCGCACGTTGGTCAGGACGGTCTTAGCCATCGTCGCCTCCCCTCGGCTGCCGGGTCTTGCGGCCACGCCTGGGTGGCTCGTCGACGACTTCCTGGGCGACGCCGGAGGCAACCAGATGAGCGGCCTGCGCCGTCGGCAGGTCGATCTCTTCGCCCTCGGCAGGCCACGGCTGCCCGCACAGGAGGGCGCCTTCGGGGGCCCGTTGCAGGATGCGCAGTCTCATCAGGTGCTCCCACTTCCGATGACCTTGATGGCGAGCTCGGCGCCGACGAAGCTGGATCCCTGGTGCTCGTACCAGCGGTAGCCCTGCACGCGTTCGATGCGCAGGTCATCGGCCAGGCCGCCCAGGGCCATCTCGCCCGGGGCGCCGCGGGCCGCCTCGATGGCCTGCTTCAGAGATGCCGTGCCCGCACCGGACAGCATCGCGTCGAGGATGCGCTGAGAGGACCGGTCGTCGGCGCGGCCGGCCAGCACGCGGCAGGTGAACATCAGCTCGTCCATGCCGCGGCCCATGGCCCGGTCGTAGCTGACGTCGACCTCGCCGACGAAGAAACACGGGGCAACCACAGAGTCAGGTACGTACCCGGTGCATGTCAGCTTGCCGATGCCGGCAGGCAGGACGACCGTGCGGGCCGCGTCCGCGATGGCATCGCGAATCGGAGAGATCTGCACAGCGAGCCCCCTATCCGAAGCCCGGCAGGATGAATGGCTCGATCAGGTTCCACACGTCCGGGTCCCGGCGGGACAGGTTCCGCACGCCCCACTCCGCGCTGCCGATGATGCCCTCAGGGGAGTCCTTGCGCTTGTACAGGCGCGAGGCCTGGATCAGCGCGGCCTCGGCGATGTCGTCCGGGACCGCGGGCCAGCCGAACTGGGCAGTCACCCGCACGCGTGTGGTGGCGCCGCGCTGCCATGCCCAGGTGCTGTTCGGGCGCAGCAGCCCGGTGATGGCGCGGCCGTCGGCGATGGCGTTGTCCGGTGTCGTCTCGTAGCCGGTGACGGCCGTCCACGGACCCGCGGCCGGCCCGGTCTCGACGACGAGCCCGGCGGTGCTGCCGATGTCGTCGACGAGCAGCGTTTCGCCGTCGTCGTCGCACACCACTCGGCCGCGTGGGTTGTAGGTGCGGGCTACGGGCGCGGGGTCGAGCCAGAACCGGCGGCCGGTGGTCTTGTCGATACTTCGGGAGGCGGACGCCAGCGCCTTGTTCAGCAGCGTGTCGCGGCTGGTGTCGTCTGCCTCGATGCCGAGCTGTTCCTTCAGCGTGGGCAGATCGGCGTACTCGTTGGCCACCGAACATCACTCAGCCGGGGGCGTGGTCGCGGTCTTCTTCGCGGCCGTCTTCTTCGCCGGGGTGGTCTGCTTCGCCGTTCCGTCTCCGGTGCCGGTGCCGGTGCCGGGGCCCGGGTCAGCGTCCGCCGTCTGCTGCGGCGCAGCGGTGCGGCCCTTGGGCTCGGTGCCCTCGGCGGCTTCGCCCTCGGTGTGGCCGTGGATGCGCAGCTGCTCGTCGACCTGGGCGACCCGGTCCTTGTCGCCGCGCGCCACGTAGCCGGCGCGCTCCCGCTTCAGTGCGGCAATCATGTGGTCGTCGGGTGCCATCGATGTGATCCCTTCTCAGAAGATCCAGATGTCGGCGGTGTTGGTGACGTTGGTGTTGGCCGAATAGGTCAGCCGCAGGTACCGCCACGGCTCATTCGCACGCACGATCTTGTGGGTGGTCCCGGCCGTGGTGATGTCGAAGGTGGCCACGGTCGGGATGTCCGGGCTGGCCGTCTCGGCATACGCGACGGGGAACCAGGCGACGCCGTCGGCCGAGCCCTCGATCGCATAGGTACAGGTGGGGGTGGCGCCGACCGTGGTGGTGATGGTCAGCAGCGCCGGACGTTCGGTGGCCGCGCCCCGGTCGACGATGTTCGTGGAGGCCCCGTTGCCGGCCTGCGCGTCCGACAGCGCGGCGAGGTTGGGCAGCCGGTCGCCGCCCAGCGCCTGGATCGTGGGCATGACTCACCTCACCGGATCCACAGGCCGACGGAGTACGTCGCGCTCGGCGACGTCCCACCGACTGTCGATGTGACGCGGACATAGTTCGCGGTGACGGCGGCCGCCACCGTCCGGGCGCCCGCGGCGGTCAACTGGGTGATGGCGCTCGCGGCCACCGCCGACCAGGACTCGCCGTCGTCGGACTGCTCCAACGACGCATCCAGCGTCGGGGTGGTCCCGGAGATGGCCGTGCAGTGCACCGCCATCAGCACCTCGGACGCCACCCCTGCGGCCGCTGCCGGCCCGCTGGTGAAGGTGCCGCCACCTCTCGCGACGGAGGGCAGCGCGGTGCCGCCGAGGACAGGCTTCAGGTTCACAGTGATCTCCTGGTTCGGACGCGCAGCCCCGGAGCATTGCCCGGGGCTGCGCGCGGCTGGGTCAGAACGTCGGCTGGACCAGGCCGGTGCCGGAGACCTTCTGCGTGCCGTTGGTGTAGCGACCGAAGGTGTAGGCGAAGTACGAGTACGCCACCAGCAGCACACCGAGGCTGGCCGCGTGCGGCTGCTCGGCACGGATGAACAGCGGCGCGTTGTCGTCCTCCCACAGATGGCACTCGCTCGCGGGAACGACGTACAGCTCGTCCTCATCGGTGCCCGCACCCAGGTTCGTGGCGATGTTGTTGTCGACGATGACCTCCAGGCCGCAGGGCAGCACACCGCGCGGGCCCGAGGCGTACATGCTGGAGGAGTCCGCGGTGCCGGCCGCCTGTACCGGCTGGCCCGTCCAGTTGATCATCGGCCAGGTAGAGGACATCTGGCTGGACAGCCAGTACCAGCGCCGCGAGTGCATCACCGCGTGCGTCGGCCGGCCCATCGCCAGCAGGTTCGCCTCCACCCCGGCCGCCGCCCCGAGGATCTTCGGGTACAGCTCCGCGCCGGACGGGGAGGCGTCGGTGTAGGTGGTGGCCTGCGCCACGTTGGTCAGGCCGGTGGTGGCCTGGTTGATCAGCGTGTTGTCGATCCGGGTCGCGACCCGGTTGAACAGGTCCTGCATCGTGACGTCCTCGATGCCGCTGCCCCGGTCGATCGCCTGGCGGGACACCGTCTGCTGGCCCGCCGCAGTCTGCACCGGCACCGTCAGCAGCGTGTCGTCCATGTTCTGCTCGGCCACCGGGGTGTTCTGCGATGCCTGGATGTCCGCACTCGACGAGGTGGTGATCCGGGAGATCTCCACCGACATACCCGACTCCGGCAGCGGGTGCCGGTTGCAGACGTCCGCGAACGGCCTCAGGGCCGCGGTGGCCGGGGCGTACATGTCGGTCAGGTATTGCGGCACCGTCAGGCCCGCGAACGCGCCCGTACCGACCGCGCGCTGCATGTACTCGGCCCGCTCGACACGCTCCTCGGCCATGTGCCGGGCCAGTCGCGCGGAGGCCTCGACGTCCTGGAACAGGAACTGCCGGGAGACGTCCATCAGGAACTGCTTGCCGTGCCGGTCGGTGTCCTTGCGGTAGGTGCGCTCCTCCTGCCCGACGCGGGCGACCTTGTCGTAGGCGGGCTTGCGGGTCTCGGTCGCCCGGGACTCCTTCTGCTTCGCCTCCCGCTCCATCTCCTCGGCCTTGATCTTGTTGGCGTTCGCCAGCTTGTTCTCGATGCCGGTGATGTCGTTCTTGGCCTGGTCGCGCGTGGCGAACAGCTCGGCCACCCGCTGGTCTTCCTCGGCGCTCAGGTTCGAGCGGCCGTCCTGCTGGGCCTTGTCCAGGATGAGCTGGATTTCGGCGCCGCACTTCTTCTGCCGCTTGTGTGCGGCCTCGAGCTCGACCTCGATCGATGCGATCAGGTCGTCGATGGTTCCGGGCATGAGTGTGTTCCCTCCGTACAGATGGATCGAGGTGGGTGCAGCAACAGCGGGGCCACGGCCCACCCGGGTCATCTGCCGGGCGGCACAGGGCCTGCCTCCGGGCGTCTGCCGGAGAGCGGGCTGTGTCTGGTGTGCTCAGTCCTCGTCGGCCTCGACGAGCAGCTGAGTGCGGAGCATGGAGATGGACCGCCCCTTGGCGGCGGGGGCCGCCGCGCGTGCTGGCGCCGGCGTCTGCGGCGCGGGCACCGGGGCGGTGGTCAGGTCGGAGCGCTGGGCGAGCCGGGAGTAGGCCTCACGGGCCACCAGCGCTGGAAGGTTGGGGATGAGGTCGAGGAACTCGCCAGAGCGGGCGGCGATGGAGGTGTGCGGGTTGGCGCCGTAGGTGACGGGACCGACGTCGCCGCGCTCCAGGTCGAACTCCTGGATGCGGTACTCGGTGTAGTCCGGGGACCACTGGCCCGAGGTGATGCGGAACATGAAGCTCTGTTCCCTGACGTCCTCGTCCTCGATGGCCTGGACGAGCAGCTGCACGTCCGACCGCTTCGGGTTCAGCCACGCACGTTGGCCGAGGCCGTGGTCGTCGGCCCACAGCTTCAGCCGGTCGTTCCTGGTGCTGGCCATCGGCGTGCCCGCGTGGTTGAAGCGGAACACCACCTCGGGGTCAGCGCCGAGTGTCTTGTCCGCCGCACCCTTGGAGACGATCTCCGTGTAGGGCCCGAACATGTCCCACATCTCGTAGCCGGCCTCGAACGCCGACGCGTAGCCCTCGACTTCGTACCAGTCCATGCCGTCGTCGCGCGTGACCTTCTTCGCACGCAGCTGCGACGTGAACCGGATTTCCGGTGACTCGGGCCGGTCGCGGGGGACAGCCATCGGTGTGGAGCCAGCGGCGCCGGCGCGGGCCTGGGCAGCCTGCTGCCGCAGGGTCGCGATGTCGGTCATGAGGGAGCCCCTCCTTGCGGGGTCGCGGTCGTGGGCTGGGCCTGGGCGCCCTTGCCGAACAGCCGGTCGAACTCGGCGAGCTGGGCGTCGGTGAACGGCGGCAGGTCGTCGAGGGCCCGTGCCTCCGACGGTGCGAGGGTGCGCGAGTCGATGCGCGTCTTGATGACCTGGGCGCGGGTGTGCGGGTCCATCCGCAGCAGGGCGTCGGTGTTCAGCTTCACGAACCTGGGCCTGGAGGTGAGGCGGCTCAGCGCGTCCTCCCGCCGCTTCACGGCCGGCCCAAGGCTCATGACCAGGAACTGCAGGTTGCGCTGCGTCATGTTGGCGTAGGTGATCGAGCTGCCCGACACGGCGGCGTCGATGAGGTCGGACGGGCAGTCGAAGAATCGGGCGATGTCGCCAATCCCGAAGTTCTTCGCTGCGATCCAGTCGGCGCCCGCCTGCTCGGCCTGGATCATGTTGTAGTCCCAGTCCAGGCCGGTGACGAACAGATCCCGGTTCGCGACCGCTGCTTTGAAGCGCTGCTTCGCCTCGTCGGCCTTGTCCGGAGTGATCGTCTTCGCCGTGTTCTTCAAGTGCGCCGACGGCACAGCCCCGTTGGAGAACCAGTCCAAGGCGAACTGCTGGATCGACAGGTACTCGCCGATCGACCACGCCGCATACGCCACCGGCGACAGCCCGACGTGCAGACCGGACACGGTGTACTGCTTCTCGTGCCACACCTCGTGCGGCTCGTACACGGTGCCCGCGATCTTGTAGGTCAGCTTGCCCTTGCGCATCCGCACAGTGACTTCGCTGGTTGGCTGCAGCTCGATGCGAGCGGGGAGGCCGAGCCCGTCGCGGGCGGTGATCAGACCCACCGCGTTGCCCGCCCGGTCGAGGTCGAACTGGCTGGAGTACATCCACTCCGGCATCTCCACCTCACCGCCCCCGGGAGTGACCAGGACAGGCGGCTTGGGCACCTCGACCTGGATCCCTCCGACCTTCCGGTACACGTCCACCGGCATCGTCGAGATGAGGTTGGCGCGCAGTCTCAGGCACGCCCACACCGCGCTGTGCCGCAGCGCTGTCTCATTCGTGACCACGGCGGACCCTGCGGGCTGCTGCGGGCGCGGCGGGATCAACTGGTCGGCAGTCTGACCCGGATAGTCACGGCGTCGGAACAGGCTCACGTCTTGCCGCCCTTCCCGCCGCCCGCGGCCAGCAGGGAACCGGCGAGGATCACCACGCCGCTTACGGCGAGCGACGCCCACCCCAGCCACCGGTGCGCCCCGGCGCCCGCACCGGCCGCGACGAGCAGCAGGCCGACGGTGTCGAGCGCGGTCGTCATCCGCTCGCGCACTACGCCCCCTCCTTCAGTAGATCGAGTCAAGTGGGTCGTAGTCCTCGAGGACGTGGGGACCGCGGATGAGCAGCGCCCACCGTGCGAACGTCGCCGCACACAGCGGGGAGATGTCCACCAGCGACGACGTGCGGTCCAGCGTCCACGCGTCACCGTTGCGGCGCGTGCGCGCCCCGTTCACGGCGCCCGTCAGTGGGCCCTGGTCCAGGTGCTGCACGGTGCCTTGGTTCATGGCATCGGCCATCTGGCCGCACGCCTCGGTGATGTCCCCGGACCGCATAACGGCCAGGTCGCCGCGCTCGGGGTGCTCCTTGTCCTTGGGCACATCGATGCCCGCCGCGATCAGGTCGTCGATCAGCGATCCGGCCGGGGCACCCGCGGACGCAACCGCCACGGCTACGGGCTTCCACAGTCCGTGCAGCCTTGCCATGGCGGGAACCACCCAGTCGGTACCGGGACGGTGCGCCACGACCTCCAGGTGCACCTTGCCGTCCTCGCGCAGCGACGCCGCGGCGATCGCCGCCCGCTTCCGGTCCTGCGACACATCAAGCGCCAGGGCGACGCTCGACGCCACGGGCTTGCTGGCCTTGTCGACCAGCCCGGCCCACACCGCCTTCGGCACGTTCGGGTCGCTCGGCGGGGTCGGCTTCCGCGTCCGGTTCAGGTACGCCCGGTCGAACTCCGCCGGGTCCATCTTCTCCAGCTCGGCCTGAATGATGGCCTCGGTCACCGTGTGCCCCAGCGCGGGCAGCGTCGCCCGCCAGGTCGCCGGGTCGGAGCGGTCCATGTCCTCGGGGGCGAACCACTCGAAGTACGCCACGCGCGGCCGGGGCGCCGCAGGGTCCTCGGCGAGCGCGGCGAACAGTGCCTCGATCAGCGCGCGTCCGCGGTCTCGCTTCTTGTTCAGCCACGCCGACTTGGTCGTGCCGCCGGCCGACGCCCACCACAACTGAGCCATGGGCCGCGTCGTCATGGCCGGGCTGAACGCCTGCTCCAGCCGGTCGTCTTCGTGCGCGAACGCCTCGTCGATGAACCCGAGGTCGAGCGGCGGACCGTGGCCGGCCTTCTCCGTGTTCGCGGTGATGCCCATGCGCGAGCGGGTGCGCCCCCACAGGATCGCCTCGTTGCCGTTCGACTTCCGGATGCGGGCCAGTCGCGCCATCGCGGAGGCGACGATCTTCTCCCAGAACTCGTCTTCCCAGCGCTGCCGCGCCATACCTCGGGTCTGCGCCGCGTATACGATGTTCTGCCGCGGCCACGCCAGTGCACGGTGCACCTGCGCGCCGAGACACAGTTCGGTCTTGCCCTGCTGCCGGGAGACGCTGGTGCCGACCTCACGGTGGACGAACAGACCAGTGTCCGGGTCGATCTCCAGGGCGACGTCGGACACGTACTTCTGCCAGGGCATCGGCGGGGCGCCGAGCTTGGCCATGACCTTCCACAGCTTCGGCCCGAGCGACGGCCGGTCAGGGTGGCGCGGCGTCCCCCAGCGCGGCGGGCACGTGAGCCCGTACCGCTCGTAGAGATCCTCGGCGAAGCTACTCGGGGGAGCCCAGGTCTCCGAGGTCGTCGTCATCGTCAGCGGCCCGCCCCTCCAACAGCTGGGCGAGCGTCTGTCGGAGCTCGCGGATCAACTGGGGAAGCAGCCGGTCCTCCTGGCTCACCGGCTCTCCGCACGTCTCGCACTGGGCAGTCGCCGCAGCGTCGATCCGGCCGGCCAGCGTGTACGCCAGCTCGGACAGAGACGGCTCGACTCCGACCAGGTCGCCGAGCTGCTCGATGTCGCTGCGCACGGCGTCCTCGACGGGGCCCATGTCGCCCCCCTTCCATGATCATCCGGCTGTCATCGGCCCGGGGGGAGAAAAATAAAAGCTGGGCGCGGGGTTGCGATATGTCCGATTTCTAAAAAATCCCCCGAGATCCCGAGCCGATCAGCTCACTTCCAGTCCATGACCTGCACGTTTGTGGGCGGCTCGACCTTCAGCGGTGCCGTGCGCTCTTCGGTCTTCGGCCCGTCGACTCGCGGGTCGCGCAGGATGTCTCCGTCGTCGCTGCGCACCATGGACGCGTAGCGGATGCTCCGCCCCTCCAGCGGGTCACGTTCGATGGTGATCGGCCCGTTGATCGGCACGTCGTTCGGGTCGACGGCGTTGGCTCGCAGCCAGTCGGCCACGGCCTCGCGCGGGCCGTAGGGGGTCGCGACGTCCTCGTTCCCCTGCTGCTCAGTCATCGGTCGTCGCCACCTCGGCGGTGATCAGCTCCAGCGGTTCGGGCGCGGGCACCAGGACGGCCGCGACCCGCGCCCACATCTCGGCCAACTGCCGTGCGTCGGCGTAGCGGGTGGCGTGCTCACGGGATGTAGCACGCTCGCTGGCGATCACCTCGGCGTGAGCAGCGTTCGGAGTCCAGGACTGTGCGCGGTCCTCGTAGCGCTGCGCCAGCTCGTATGCCTCATCAGCGCGCTGTGCCCACACCATGGCGCTGGTCTGCGCGGTGCGGTGCGCTTCGGGCAGCCAGGCGGCATGTGGGCTCTCTGCTTCCTGCTGGGTCATGGCTTCCTCTCTACGGTCCGGGGCTGGCTACTTCGTGGCTCGCTCGCCCTGCGGAATAGCGGTCAACTCGCGTGCCCGGGTGAGCCACTCCGCGCTCTGGCCGAAGGATCGGTGCCGCGTGCAGCGGGCGCACGTCCCGTAGCTGTCGTGGTCCAACACTGGCAGTTCGCACACGCAGGTGGTGTGCGCAGTCTTGATCAACGAGCAGTCGCGATGGAACAGCCCCTTCTCGCCCTGCCACCATCGCCCGCGTGGGCCGTCCCACTGATGGGAGATGTTGACTGCGTCGCCCTTACGTGAGTGCCCTCCGCACCAGGTGCAGCGGGTGAGGAGTCGTCGGCGCAGATGTTGGAGCGGGGCGACCTGGATCTTCCAGTGGTGGACGTGCCACTGCCACCGCATGCCACGGCAAGTGGTGTCGTCGTAGCCGGATGGGTCGCGGTGCCAGACGGTGATCAGGCAGGGCCAGTAGAGGCCGCGTCCTGCGACCACCCAGAAGGCACCGTTGAACTGCCAGCGGGACTTGGTCCGGGCAGAATGCTCGGTCTTCCACTTGTCCGGCTTGGGCCAAGGGCGGCGGATCTCGAACGCAACGGTGAGCGGTTCGTGCATGGCGTCCTCTCTACGGTCCGGCGAACCAGTCGACGCTCGTCACCAGCTGCACCACGTCGGACAGCGGCCGGTCGCCCTTCTCCGAGTTGCACCTGCGGAGGCAGGTGGGGCAGCCCTTGACGCCGTGGATGGGTGCGAGGTTGTCGGGGTCGAGGCGTGCGCCGCCCTTGCTGACGGGGATGACGTGGTCGGTGGCGTCGGATGCGCCGTGGCCGCAGACGATGCACACGTCGGATGCGGCGAGGATGCGGGCGCGTAGCTGCCGGTACTCGTAGCTGGTGAGTTCGCCCCGGTCGGTGGCCACATTCACCTCCTCCAGCCTCATCGTGCTCGGTACGATCCGAGCACCATCGAGATGGGGGGACCGCCATGGTGGCGTTCAACGTGCGGCCGGACATCGACACTGCAGCAGAGAAGCTGTCCAGTTCGTTCGGGGCGAAGCGCGAGATCCAGAAGCTGCCCGAGGTGCTGTGGGAGGGCGAGACGGTCGAGATGCTCGCCACTGGCGTGTACGGCAAGGGCAACGGCCTACTGGCGATGACGAACCAGCGGCTGGTGTTCTACTTCCACGGGGTGATGTCCCAGAAGGTCGAGGACTTCCCGTACAACCGGATCAGCTCGGTGCAGTGGTCTGGCGGCATGCTGATGGGGACGCTCACGGTGTTCGCGTCGGGCAACAAGGCCGAGATCAAGCAGGTGCCGAAGGACCAGGGGAAGACCTTGGCGGATCTGCTGCGTCAGAAGATCGTCGTTGGTGGTGCGCCTGCCGCCCCGGCTCCAGCAGCCCAGGCGGCGCCGGCGGCTCAGGACGTTGCATCGCGGCTGCAGACGCTGGACCAGCTGCGTGCGGCTGGCGCGATCACGGACGAGGAGTACCGGGACCGCCGGACGAAGATCCTCGACAGCCTGTAGAGGGCGACCTCTTGCACGACGAAGCCCCAGCCGGGGGGACCGGGCCGGGGCTTCGTCGTGTGTCTGTGGTGCCGGTTGAGGGCACAGTTGTACACCCGGATCGTGACACGGCGCTGACCTGCGGTCAAGCGGCGTTGCGCTCGGCGCGGTGGGCGGCGAGGGCGGCGACGTCTCGGACGGCGTACCAGGGCTGTCGGGGGCTTCCTCCAGACCGCTGGAGCTGGCCGCGTTGGACGAGCTTGCGGACGCCGTCGAGGCCGATGCCGAGCATGCGGGCGGTCTGGTGGGCGGTGAGGTGGCCGGGGCGGATCATCTGAGATTCCACTGGCCCATCGTGCCGCAGGCGACGACGGTGCCGCTCACAGGTCGATGCCGAACCCACGCAGGACCTCCTTAACGAGGTCCATGTTCTGCCCGCTTGTGACGTATTCCACGGCGCGCTTTACGGCGGCGCGGAGGACTGTGCGGGCGACCCACTTGCCTGCCTTGGCGATGGTGCGCTTCTGCTCGACGGGCTCAGTCATGGCCACATCCGATCTTCAGTTGTTTTTCAGTTGTCGGCCGCGCCCTCGCGGCTTCCACTCAAGAGTACGGAGGGGGTCTGACATCGGCCCCGTAGTTCCGCCACGCAGTGAGTGACCTTGTGGTGGTCGTTGGTGAGGCCGTTTGCGGGGGTCAAGCTGACCCTCACAAACGGCCTCACTGAGTCACTAGATCGCCGTTTCTACTGATCAACACTGGTGGGATGATCTAGTGACCCGTTCAGTGGGAAGTCACTGCCCACCGCAAGGTCACTGAGCCTCCACCGGTTCCTCGGCCCGCCTCCCGAGGGCCCTGTCGACGCTGTCGCGGCGCACCACGGGGTAGCCGTTGTACGTCCCCGGTTCCTCGTCGTACTCGGCCAGGAACGCCTTCAGGCGCTGGGGGGTCCAGTGCTCGTAGACGGCGTGGTTGAGCTCCTTGAGCCGGTGGATCACCTCGACGGTCTTGACCCGCTGCTCGGTCCTGCCGACGACGCGGTCGAGGTCGGCCAGGTGGTCGACGGTCTGTGCGATCTCCAGTTGGTGGACGGTGGCGACGCCGTCGCGGAGTGCGCGGGCCCGGTCGGCGATCTCCTTGGCCGGGTCGGTGTCGATGAAGTGCGTGCGCACGGTGATGGACGGCTCCCCGGCCGGGACCTTGATGCCGTCCCCGGCGACGACGACGGTGCCCTTGTCGAGGCCCTGGCGCAGCAGGTGAGGGGCGGCTCCGCCGTTGACGGCCTTGTCGCCGAGCGCCATCTTTGCCTGCGATTCGGTGCCGACGACAAGGGAGGCCCGGATGTGGGCGCCCTCGCGGACGAGCTTGGGAAGGTTCTCGTCGGTGGGGTCCTGCGTGCCCTGCCACAGGGTGACGGAGACGGCGCGGCCCTGGTTGTGGATGCGGCGGCATGCCATGAAGTAGCGGCTGGTGGCTTTCTTGCCGCCGTAGGGGCGTCCGTCGTCGCTCTTGAGCGGGTTCATGAAGGCGACCTGGGCCTCGTCGACGATGATGACGAGCGGGTCGTGGACGGTACCGGGCGGGGCCTGGAGGCGGCGTTCCATCTCGGTGACGCCGGCCTCGACCATCTCGGTGACGGCGCAGGCGTGTTCGTCGGTGGGGCCCTGGATGAGGATGCGGGCGATGCCCTCGAACATGCCCCAGTCGCCTACGCCCTTGAGGTCGCCGATCCAGAACTCGACGGACTTGTCGAAGGCGAGCCAGAGGGCGATGGCGCGCAGCGAGGCGGTCTTGCCCTGGTTGGACAGGCCGGTGATGAGCAGGTGGCGCTGGTAGACGCTGAGGGAGACGGCGTCGCCGCGCAGGGACTCGCCCCACGGGGCGCGGGCGTCCTTGTAGTGGGCGCGGATGTCGGGGTCGGTCTCCAGTGGCGAGGGGCCGATGGGCTCGTCGAGGGCGCCGCTGTCGGCGATCCACAGGCGCACGGTGCGCGGCTGCGGGGGGATGGTGATGAACACCTCGTGTTCGTGGCGGTTGAGGTTCTCGGCGAGTTTGCGGCGGCGCTGCTGGATCTCCTCGGTGCTCACGCCGGAGGGCAGGGTGACGTCGACCTCGACCCCGCAGCCTGCGATCTTGATGGGGGAGAGCATGGCGGCGCCGATGTCGCCCATGTTCTCGATGGCCTTGCGCAGGGGTGAGATGCCCAGGTCGCGGAAGGCGACGACCACGATGTGCGGGGTGATGGCGTCGCCGTAGGTGCGGGCGCTGGCGGGTAGGGCCCACTGGGGTGCGGTGTGCTGGTGGCGGCCGACGGCCCACATGGCGGCGAGGCCGATCCAGGGGGCGGCGAACAGGAACGGGTCCCAGATGACACCGCCGAGGAAGGCGAGCATCTGTACCAGGTCGATGACGGTCTCGATGGGGGTGAGGACGTCGCGGACGTTGCCGCTTCCCCAGGCGAGCAGGATGCCGACCATGAGGAGGAGGCCGGCGGCGCCTGTGGTGGCGAAGGCGATGGCCTTGGGGGCCTGGATCATCAGTTGGAGCATGTCGAGGCGGCGGCGGTGCCGGGCGGCCCGGTACGACTGCGCGCGGGCCTCCCATTCCTTGACCTCTTCGAGGAGTCCGGCGGCTTCGGCGGCGCGGATCATGCGTTCGTATCGGGAGCTGCTGCGGCTGTCCCAGACGCGGCGTCCGATGACTTTGGTGCCGCCTGCGATGTAGGAGGCGTGGCGGACGGCGAGGCGTCCTGTGGTGCGGACGCGTTCGTCGGCGAGCGCGGCCTTGGCGATGCGCCGGTAGCGGGCGCGGCGGCGCTCGGGACGGGTGACGGACGCCGCCTGCTCGGGTGCGTCCTCTGGCGTCTTGATCAGGGCGACGGTCATGCTGAGGGCTCCTACTGTTCCAAATGGAACGGTTGGGCCCGGGGACGGCTCGAAGCCTGGCCGTGGACGCCCGTCCCCGGGGCGTTGCTACTTGCCGTTCTTGCGGCGGAGGGCGTCCTGCTCGATGCGCTCGACCTTGCGGCGGAGCTTGCCGAGGTCGGCGCGCGGGGTGGTCATGCGGGCGGTCAGGGCGGCGATGCGCACCTTCTCGCCGGGCGTGAAGTCGGAGAAGTTGAGGTCGTCGGCCATGGGTCACTTCCCGTTCTGGTAGTCGCGCCACATGGAGCGCAGGACGAGGACGACGATCGCGGCGACGCCGCCGAGGATGGCCAGCGCGAGCGATGCGAACGCGATCCCGACACCGCCCACGCACACGGCGCAGGCGACGCCGAGCCACTCGCCCACGCCGCGGCGCTGCTTGTGGTGGTCGCACTGATGCGGCTGCGGGGCAGGCTGCGCCTGTGCCGCCTTGGCCAGCTCGACGGCGGCGAGCGCGATCTGCACGGCCGCCGTGTCCACTGCGGCCTCCCGGGCGGCGGCCTCGGCCTTGTCGAGGGCGTCGCTCATGCCGTCCACCTCCCGATGCGGCGGGTGATGGCCGGGCGGGCCAGAACGCCGAGGGCGAAGGTGATGACGGTGGGCTGTCTGGCCAGGTCGGCGGTGAGCGACAGCGCGGTCGGCCAGAGCAGCAGGATCCCGAGGACGGCGCCGAACAGGAGTGCCTTCATACCGGCACCCCCACGTGGAAGTTGGGCAGCTCGTCCGGGTGGAACAGGTTGCGTCCCGAGGCGTCCTTGGAGTGGACGGGGATGCGTCCGGCGGCCACCCAGTTGCGGACGGTGGACGGCTGGATGCCGTAGTGGTCGGCGACCTGTGCGGACGTCATCAGGGGCGGCTCAGGCGGCGGCCCCTCCTCGGTGTCCTCGCCTGTCCCGGGCTCCAACTCGCGCGGCCGTTCGGCGTCCTGGGTGTCCTCGCGTTCGAGGGTCACGGTGGGCGCGGGGCGGGCGACGATCGGCAGGAGCCGGGTTCCGGCGGGCACCACTTCGGAGGCGGGCCGGACGCTGGGGACGGTCACGGACGCGGGGGCGTCCTCGGCGTCCTGGGTGTCTGGCGGGGTGGCCGCGAGGTGCAGGAGGTGTCCGACGACGGCCGGGGGTACCAGCGAGGTGACTGCGATCAGGAACGGCTGGTTCGCGATGACGTGCCCGGTGTCGATGAGGTGGGAGACGACCTGGGCGGCCATGGCGAGGCCGAGGGCGAGGCAGGCGCCGATGATGGCGGACCAGCGGCCTCGGTCGCCGGGACGCCGTGTGGAGGCGACGGCCGCGGCGATGCCCGCATAGGCGGACAGGACGACCGGCATGCCGTAGGTGAAGGGGTCGCGCCAGCCTGCGTTGCGGGCAAGGTGGTACTCGCCCGGGGCGCACATGAGCAGGGCGACGCCGAGGACGACGGGCCGCCCGCCGGCGGTGAGGCCGCGCACCCACAGCGGGGCAGCCGGACGGCGGCTCGTGGGTGGAGTGCGGCGGAACAAGCGGTTGAGGAGACGGCGGGTGTTCACCGGCCACCTCCGGCGAGGACCGCAGCGAGTTCGCGGCCGAGCTCGCGCAGGCGATCGGCGGCGGCTTCGAGGTCGGCGGCGAGCTGCTCGACCTCGTCCGGGGTGCAGGTGTGCGGCTCGATGCTGGGCTCGATGTACAGGCCGATCGTACGGTCGACGCTGGAGAACGGGGCCTGCGTCAGGAACGCCCGGAACAGCTCCTGCCCGCCGGGGGCGATGACGTGTTCGGGCCCGTCGTGGGAGATGTCGACCTTGTACTGGGCGCGCGGGTCGTGGGTGCCGGTGCACCAGTCGGGTTCGTCGATCTCCAGGGGCTTGTGAACGAAGATGTTCACGACCGCGGTGCGGGGCTCGGTGCTCACTGGCCCTCACCCCCGCTGGCGATCCGGCGAAGGTCAGCGATCTCCTGCTCGGAGGTGCGGTAGCGGGGCGGGCGCCGCTCGATCTGCTGGCGCAGGTACGCGGCCTCCCACTCCAGGCCGTTCTTGGCCTTGCCCGCGATGGTGTCGCGGATGGCGAGCTGGACGAGGTGGATGCGCTCGGAGACGCAGGACTCGTAGCGGACCATGTCCATGCGGTCGCCGCCCGGGTTGGGCAGGGTGAGGACCTCGCTGATCGCGGTGAGCAGGTCGCGGACGGGCTCGGGGACAGACTTGGGCGGCGTGTTCGTCGGCTCGGCGTCGAGGGCGCGCAGCAGGAGGCGGAGGGGCTCCCGCAAGGAGAGGACCTGGTCGCTGTCGATGAGCTGTTGGGCGACGCTGATGGCGACAGCGAGGTCGCTGGGCTCAGCAGCCGGGATGGTGGTGTTGCCCGTGCATGCGGGCATGGAAAGATCGGCCATAGCCGGATCTCCTCCTGGTCTAGTCAGGAAGGCGTTTCGGTCAGGCCCTTGGCTGGCGTTGGCGCGCCGGCCTTGGGCCGCTTCAGTTGTGGGAGCTACTCGGTCTTCTTCTGGTAGGCGCGGATGGCCTGGTTGACGCTGGGAGTCTTGACGCCGAGTTCTCTGGCGACGGCGGCCTGGCTTCCGAGTTCTTCGACGCCGTCAATGAGGGCGAGGGCCCGTTCATCGGTGGCGTCTTGGTAGGCCTTGAGGGCGGCTGCCTGCTTACGGACGGCTTCGTCGTGCCGTGCTCTCCATGTAGTCACGTCCCTCCTCGTACCGGAGGCGACTGCCTGACCACAAACATAAGCAGGGGTGCTTATCCCCGTCAAGGTGTTCACGCCGCACTCTCGGCCTGCAGCGACCTGAGCGCCAGCCACGTGTCGGGCGGGTACTCGCACCCGCACCAGCGGCAGACGACCTCCGCTGTGCCCGCCGGCACCCGCAGCACCGCCCCGCACACCTGACCGTCCTCGAACTCCGCCGGGCAGGTGCCGAGCCGCAGCGTCGGCTCGGCCGGGTTCACGATCGACGCCACGTCGCGCTCCAGGCCGCGGATCTCCTCGGCGAACGCGCCCGCCATCGGCCACTCCGCCGAGATCCACTCCAAGTTGATCGACAAGGCGCGGGCGGCGACGGTGATGCGTCGCTCGACGTCCCCCGCGGTGGCCGGCTGGCCCCAGCCGCGGTCGGCCTGCATGGCGGACCGCCAGTCCTCCAGGACGCCGACGATGCCGCCGGGCCCGCGCAGGTTGAATGCGGGCTCGGCGAGCGGCAGGGGCGCCTCGGCGGGCCGGGAGCGGCCCAACTCGGGGCGACGGCCGGACGGATGGAGGAACGCGGCGAGGGCCTCGTACAGCCGGGGCATGCGGTCGAGGCGCCTGGCAGTGCCGAGCGTGCAGCCGGGGCAGAGGTAGCCGTGCTCGAGGTCGCGCTCGCACAGGCCGCAGAACGCGGTCACAGCAGGCCGTCCTTGCGCATGGCGTCCTCCACGTGGTCGATGGCGTCGTACAGGTTCAGCTCGAAGCCGCGGACGGACGCTTCGAGCAACTCGGCCGGGTGCGGCTCGGCGCGGCGGCCGGCGAGGGCCTGGCGCCAGTCGTTGGTGGCCTTGTTCTTGGCGAGGGCGCGTTCCGCCCGGGCGAGGTTCCGCGAGAGGCGGCGGCCTTCGGTGACGGCGATGACGAGCATGTGGCCGAGCAGTGTGAGGTATGAGCCGAGCGCGCCGCCGAGGGCGAGCAGTTGGATCTCGTGGTCGGTCATGGCGATCTCCCAGGCCTAGAAGGGGGGTTCGTCGGAGTAACCGCCGCGGCCCTGCGCGGCGGGCTGCTGGCTGCCGCCCCAGCCGCCGCCCTGGGGCTGGCCGTTGGCGGGCGTGCTGGTGGACCACGGGTCGTCCGTGGGCGATCCCCCACGGTTTCCGCCGTTCGGCCGGTTCTTCTCGACCTTGGCCGTGGCCCGGGCGAGGCTCGGCCCGACCTCGTCGACGTCCAGCTCGTACACGGTCCGCTTCACGCCCTCCCGGTCCTCGTAGGAGCGCTGCTTGAGGCGGCCCTGGACGATGACACGCACGCCCTTGGCGAGGGACTCGGCGACGTTCTCGGCGGCCTGCCGCCACACCGAGCAGGTGAGGAACAGGCTGTCGCCGTCCTTCCACTCGTTGGTCTGCTTGTCGTAGATGCGCGGCGTCGAGGCGACGCGGAACTTGGCGACGGCAGCGCCGGACGGAGTGAAGCGGAGTTCGGGGTCGTCGACGAGGTTGCCGACGATGGTGATCACGGTCTCGCCTGCCATGGAGGGCTCCTTCTGTGGTGTGCTGGGTGAGGGGCCGGGCCTGATAGGGACAGGCCCGGCCCGTTACGCGGCGGCGGGGAGGATCAGAGAGCTGAGCACCGAGCCGACGCGGTTCGTGTCGATCAGGTCGGCGACCTCCCCCGCGGTGCTGCCCTTGGGCACCTTGACGCCGAGGCGTCGGCACAGGCCCAACTGCTTCGCGCTCGGTGCCTGGTTGCGCCACCGGGCCTGACGGCTCACGAACGCGCCCGGGGCCAGGACTCGGGCCTGCTGCTCCAGCCACGCCAACGCGTCCGGCAGAGGCCGCGCAACGTCATCGCGGGGAGGCTGCACGCCCTCGTAGGCCATCCAGCGACGCATCCGGTACAGGCGCGTCCCTGGATCCCGGACGAGGAACAAGAACATCTCGGACGTCAGACGGATGAACCAGATGCCCGAGGGCGTGCGCAGCCACCGGATCGCGGACTGGCCGAACAGGTTGATCTCCTCGGCCTCGACCCGCGCAGCCAGGATCCGGCGCTTCTCGGCGGCCTCGACCTCCTCGGCGACCTGCCGGAGCGTCTTGCCGTCCTCGGCCTGGCCGATGTCTCGCGCGGTCAGGTCGACCATCGACGCGAGCTTGTGGCGGGTCGAGGCGCCCATGACGTCGAGCAGCAGGGCGTCCGCCTTCCCTGGCGCGGGGCGCAGGCCTCGGCCGGCCATCTGCACGTACAGGCCGGGGCTCTTGGTCGGGCGGGCGATGACGATGCAACTGGTGTGCGGGGCGTCGAAACCTTCCGTCAAAACCATGCAGTTGGTGAGCACCTGCACCTCTCCGGCCTCATAACGGGCGAGGGTGGCGCGCCGGTCGTCGCGGCTCATCTCGCCCCAGACGGGCGCCGCGGTGATACCGGCCGCACACAGCGCTTCGGCGGCCTGCTGGGCGGTGTCCACGGTCGGTGTGAAGACGACACCCGGCCGGTCCGGTGCGTGGTCGCGGTAGGCCTTGGCGATGGCGTCCAGGGCACCGGAGTCCTCGAGGGCCTGACCGAGCTGTCCCTCGACGAGGTCACCGTTGCGGGTACGGACGCTGTCGAGGTCGAGACTGTCGACGGTGATCCGCTTGCCGCGGACGTCGCACAGGTAGCCATCGGTGATCATGTCGAGGATGTCGAGGGTGAACACGACGTCCTGCCAGACGTCGGCGAGACCTCCGTCAGTGCGGGTCATCGTCGCGGTGAAGCCCGCCGTCGGGACGCCGCGCCAGGCGCCGAAGTGGTCGAGTACCTCCATGTACGTCCTCGCGGCGGCGTGGTGGCACTCGTCCACGATGATCAGCCCGATGTCGCGGATGGCCTGACGGCGCTTCTCGACGGCCAAGGTCTGGATGCTGGCGACGACGACGTCCACGTCGTGGTGCTCGTCGCGCTCGGCCTTGACGATGCCGACCCGCAGGGTGGGGTCGACCGCGCGGAGCTTGGCGGCGGCCTGCTCGATCAACTCCTCGCGGTGGGCGACGACCAGGGCGCGGCCGTCGAGGCTGTCGAGGAGCTGGTGGACGAGGTTGGCGAAGACGACGGTCTTCCCGGCGCCGGTCGGCAGAACGACGGCGAGCCGGTTGTTCGGGCCCGCGGCCCAGCCAGCGGTCAGAGCCTTGATGGCGTCCGCCTGGTACGGGCGCGGTGCAAAGGATGCGGTCATGGGTCACCTCGATTCCGGGTGCTGCGGCTTTGCAGGGAGTGCAGGGACCTGGCGGGAGATCTGCAGGGACTCCCGCGGCTGTCCGATGCGGCGTTGATCTGCGGTTTTGCAGGGAGGCAGGGAGCTGCAGGGAGTTGGCCTCAGGTCTTCGCAGTGAGGGAGTCGCCGGGCTTGTCGTGACTGCGCATCGCATGTGTGATGCGCGGTGCGTGTAGGACGCGCGTGCAATAGGAGGAGTGGAGGCAGGCCCCCGCAACTCCCTGCGTCCCTGCTTCAGTGCTGGTCAGGTGGCGTGCAGGGAGCCGCGGGAGTCCCCGCACAGGTCCCTGCCAGGTCCCTGCGCTCCCTGCATCCGTGCGGGTGGCGGTCACGGCTCGTGCCGCCCGGTGCCGCGGTCCGCGTGGACGTCGACGCGCCACACGTTCTGGCGGCGGTGGCTGTCGTAGACGCGGACCAGCTTGTGGGTGCCGTAGTAGCGGCCCGCCCGGGTCTTGAGCCACCCGCCGAGCAGGTTCGGCGTCGGGAGCTCGCCAGTCTTCGGGTGACGCGGGACGTGTTCAGGGAGGGCCGCGATGACCGTGCCAGTCGGGACGGTCTGGGCGCCGAACCTCTCGCGCCACATCTCCAGGAAGGCCGACCACTCCAGCAGCTCGTCGTCCTGGTCCCGGACTTCGTCGCGGTCGGCCATCCAGCCGTCGACGCCAAGGAAGCCGAGGACGCCCGCGATGATGCTGGCCCACTCGCTGTAGTCGCCCTTACGGACCCGCACGAGCGGGGCGCCGGCGGCGAACCACGAGCGGACGAGGGTGACGAGCGCGGCGACGAGGGTGGACGCCTTGGCGCGCAGCCACGGCCGCAGGTCGCCGACCCTGAACCCGTCACGCTGGTCGGGGTCCGGGCAGTTGGGGTCGAGCCGCACCCACATGGCGCGGCGCCCGTTGTCCCCGCCGGTGCGCAGGGCGTTGCCGGTGACGATCCAGAGCCGGTCGTTGGGCATCGTGACCTTGTTGGTGGCACCCAGGATGCGGTCGCCCCAGTGCTCATCGGTGAGCAGCGCGGACAGGACGGGCGACTTGATCACGTAGCCGTTCGGCAGATTGTCGAGGACGACGACCGGCGCTCCGGTGGAGTAGAGCTGCGTCGTGATGCTCTTGCGCAGCTCGGTGTCGTTCTCGGGCCACGCCGTTCCCGCGATGCCATAGGCGGCCTTGAAGATGTCCTTCAGCAGCGACTTGCCGGATCCAGCGGCCGTCGCCGTGATCACGATCATCGGTGTGGGACCGTGGAAGTACGGGCGCAGAACCGGGGTCAGCAGCGCTCCCAGATAGTGCGCCCGGTCGCTGGCCGCCACCCAGGGGAAGTCAGCCAGCACCTGGTCCAGGACGATGTCCTTGGCCCGGGCGAGGCTCTCCTGCGTAACCTGCGCCTGAAGGCGACGCAGCGGCACGCGCGGCTCCAAGTACAGGCCGGTTGCCGGGTCGTAGCCGACCGAGTCGAGCAGGGTCCCGTCGGGCCGGATGACGGGCGACGTGACGATTCCTCGCAGCGGGGGCAGGGGCCAGTCCTTCCGGCCGAGGATGGTCGCGCACGTCTTCGGCATGACCAGCTCGCGTTCCTCGTTGAGGACGCCGTCCTGGTCCCTCTTCACGGTGTACGTGGTGACGTGGTCGTTGAGGTACGCGCGCAGGTTGTCGGCGCCGAGCTGCTGCACGGCCGGGTCGTCGTTGTCGTCGCGGTACACCCAGCAGGGGCCACCGGATCGCGTGTAGAGGTCGGGCAGTTCGCCGCGTCCCATCAGGCGCAGGATGCCGTCGATGGCGTCGGCCTCGTTGGTGACGTCCAGCTCGGGCTTCGAGGCGACGACCCGCAGGTCCGGGCCCGCCTCGGAATCCTCCTGCGCGCCCGGGGCGTTATCGGGGTCGAGCGCGGATGAGCCGTCGCTGAAGTGCTGCGACGAGACGAGGTTCAGGCGCCGACGGGGCGGCTCCGAGCCGTACCCCTGGCGGCGCAGGTCGGCGGCGGCCGCCTTGAAGTCCCCGCCGTGGCGCAGGTGCGCATAGGCGCCGAACTTGCTGTACGGGACGCCGTCTTGGAACTCGGAGCTCGTTGTGAACACCCACAGCCGGTCGGCCTCGGGGTCCCGGCCGGTGGTCGCCTTCACACCCTTCGCGCCGTCGGCCCACCCCCAGTAGGTGGTGTGGCCGCGCGTGATGATCGGTCGGAAGATGCCGGAGAGGATCTCCGCCCAGTCGGCTCGGTGGTTGTAGTCCTCGCCCGGGCGCAGGCCTCCGCCGGGGAGCGGCGGGGCGGCCCGGGGCGCGGTCTTGGGCGCCTCCGGGGCGGGCATCTGGTCGACCATGCGGCAGACGTCCCGCACGGCGTCCATCGTGTCGGCGTCGAGGACGGGGATGCTGTCGGGACCGCCCGCGATGCGGACGTAGGGGAGCCCGGTGTCGTGGACCGAGCCGCCGGACGGCTCGACCAGGCCGTAACCCCCCTCTCCGCGCGTCTCGATGAGGACGCGGACGACCTTGGTGTTCGGCTTCTCGGCGAGGCGCTGCCGTTCCTCGGGGGTGTACTCGTCTTCCCGGGCGGGCCGGGAGGCCAGCTTGCGGTTCGGGGGGACGGCGCCGCCGTCGAGGCGGACGCGGAAGTGCCGGCCGCCGCTCGGCGACTCGGTCACCCAGCCGTTGAGGATGGCGTCCCAGGCGTCGCCGAGCCCGGACGCCTGCATGATCTCGGTGACCTCGTCGAGCAGGCCCTCGCGGATGGCGAGGCCCTCGAACTCCAGCATCTCGACGGCCCCGGACACGGCGCCGTAGACGACGGCGATGCCGTGGGGGCGGCCCCCGCCGAACCACTGGTCGTGATCGGCGGGGGTGCTCCGGTTGACCTTGTACGGAGTCCAGGACCGGACGTCCGGCGCCTTACTGCCGTCCGCCTTGATGGGGAGGACGCACAGGCCGGAGTCGTGCAGCTCGCGGGCGGAAGCCCGGAGGTCGGGGGTGGGCTGTGCGTCGTTCAACGGTGCTCCCCATGGAAACGGGCCAGGTGGTCGGTCTTGATGCCGCCGATGAAGTCCTCGAGGTCGTCGCCGCGCGCTGGGCTTTCGACGGGTTGGGGGCAGCCGGGCCGGAAGCAGTCGTAGCGGGCGCGGATCTTGACGAGGTCGACGAACAGGACGCCTTCGACGGTCGTGCGGGCCGGGCGGCCGGAGGTTTCGCCTCCGGCCGCCACGGTCGTGGTCGCGTCCGTCACGAGGACGCTCCCGCCTTCTCCGCATGGACCTGGCCGAGGAGTTCGACGTACTGCTCGGCGACGCCGGCCGGATCCAGGGTGCGGTCGATGTCGTCGAACATGAGCCCGATCGCGTCCCGCAGCGGGCTGCCCACCGGCTCGTTGTTGTAGGTCTCCCGCAGGGCGTCCAGCTCCGGGCCCTCGGTGTACGTGGCGTAGATGCCGAGGAACTGCCGGGCGGCCATGCTGCGGGCCTGCTCGCGGTCGTAGACGACGGGCGGCATCTGGGCCGGGTCGTAGGCCATGCGGATGCTGTCCGCGAACTCGCGGAACATCACTCCGATGCCGGGGGAGAGTTCGGCTTGCTCGACGGTGAGCCGCTTACGGACCGGGGTGCTGGTGGTCGTCATGCCGTCACCCCCGGCTTCGCCTGGTCGGCGGTCATGTCGACGAACTCCCGCAGCGCCTTCCGCGTCATCTCGGTGTTCGCCGACGTCCGGAACACGGCCTCGATCGCGTCCCAGCACCGGCTGACCGCCAGGCGGTCCGGGGCGTTGGCGCGTGCGGTCCGTTTGTCCCGGCAGGACTGGCAGATCATGATCGGGCTGCCGTCGATGTGGTCGTAGCCGGGGTAGTACGGGGTCGTGGTGTCGTCCGCCGGTTTGCGGCAGTCGACGCAGCGGCCGATGAGGAGGAAGTCGTCGAGGGTCTCGGCCAGGTCGTCGGACTGCGGCACCACGAGGGTGCGGCGGCCGTTGATGACCTGCATCTCGGCGAGGCCGTCGTCCGTGGTGTCGACGGTCTGGAGGGCGAGGCCGTGGCGCTCGCACTCGCGGGTGATGGCGGCGAGGATCTCGGCGTCGTCGCGCTGGTCCTGGGCGGCGGGCGTCGACGTTGACACCCCGGCCGTGGTGATAATGGCCATGAGGACGTTCTCTTTCCGGGCGGCGTCGGGGTGGCAGCCCCGACGCCGCTCTTTCACTAGTGATCGCTGGTGGTGACAGGGGCGTTCTCAGACGGCGCCGGGCTGGCAGGCCCGGCGCCGTCGCCCATGGGGTCGATGCCGAGTTCGCGGAGGAGGTCCGCGCGGTTGACCCGGTAGGTGCGGCCGTCCCTCCGGACGGGGACCGGGTACTCGCCGCGCTTGGCGAGCTCGAAGCCCTTGGTCCGGCCGATGCCGAGGGCTCGGTTCGCGGTTTCGAGGTCGAACGCGACCGGCAAGGCCACGACGTCCTCGTACTGCATGCCGCGCCTCGCGGCAGTCTCGATTGGTGTTGCGGTCATGACTCCGTCTCTCGCGGTACACCCACTGACCAGCGCTCATGTCATCGGATGCCGATCAATGTCAGGCTGTACCGTTTCAGTGCAGTGGGTGCCATTGATTGCACCGCATCGGTTCGATTGGCCGGGACTCTACGGCACGGGTCGACACAGTTCAAGTGGCTCCGTATGTTGGATGGTTATGGAGCAACGGGACTGGATGTCGGCGATCAGCAGGTCCATCGCTGGCGAGATCCGACGTCATCGACAGGAGCAAGGGCTGAGTGCGCAGCAACTCTCGGACCGCTGTGCAGACCTCGGGGCGCCGATCCCGAGGGTCGTCCTCTCCAACTTGGAGAACGGAAAGCGACAGAACGTGACTGTCGCTGAGGTGCTCATTCTGGCCCGCGCATTGGGTGTGCCACCGGGCGTCCTGATTTTCCCTGTCGGTTATGTGGACGAGTTCGAAGTGCTGCCGGGTGCATGGCAGGAGCCGACTGTCGGCTTGGACTGGCTGGCGGGAATTGTGTCATTCAGCCAAGATGAATCGCGGGCGGTGATTGACTCTCCTCTCGGTCTTGTTCGCGAGCATGACGATATTGTCACACTCGTGCGTGCCGCAATGCGTGAAAGGGAAATCTCTTTCGAGAGGGTAATTCGCGATAGGCATCATCTTGCTGAGGGGCGAGTTTCGCTTGATGAAGTAGAAGCCCGATTCCATATTGCGAGCGCTAAATATGATTCGGCATCGAGGGTTGAGGGTGTCGATTCTGAAGAATTGGCCCGCCTCGCGGAGGAACGGAACGCGCTAGACCGTCTGCATAAAGAGATTCGACATAGGGCCAGGATGCTCGATGCAGCCGAGGCGCGGGCACATGAAAGTTCTGCGGCTCTTGCGGATGCCAGGGAGAGGCTCGCGAGTTTCCGTAACGCCATGCGCGAGCGCGGCCTGCGTCCGCCCGCTCTTCCAAATGATATTGCCTTCGTCACGGAATCCGGGGCCAGGGCTGGGGAATCCGAGGAGAATGAGAGGAAGACCCTTCCGACAGTCCCGGCGTCTCCACGTCCTAAGGAAACGGTGCGTCGCCTATCGGTAGAGACGCCCGAGCAGAAGGTTGTTTACACGGTAAGTGCAGAAGAGTTTTCCAGGCTTGCCGATGAGGTTATGAGAGACCTGAAGAAGAGCTTTATTGAGAAGTTCAAAGAAGAGACTGAGAGAGAATCGGAGTCCGATGCCGGATGAGTAGTGAGATGTGTCGCGTAGAGGCGAAAGGAGTCTCTGATGCCAGTTTCTCGCCGCGCCGGCGGCATCAGCAAGAGGTGTGAGTGCCGCGGCCCCGACGCGAAGCGGCTCGGGTCGAAGTGCCCGCAGCTGTCGAAGCGCTCACACGGCAAGCCGCGCGTCAGCCAGGAACTGCCCGAGGACGCCGAAGGCGGCCGCCGGCGCTTCCAGCGCACCGGCTACACCGACGTCAAGGAAGCGCAGAAAGACCTCGACCGCATCCGCGCCATCCTCGACCTGGCGGGCGACGACGAGGACGGCCTACGCCGGGTCGGCGACCTCCTCGCCGAGCTTCAGAAGACGCGTGACCCCATCCCCGAGCCGACCGAAGTGAGCAGGAAGTTGGGCGTCGGCGTGCCGTTGGACGGCCGGATGACCGTCGCTGAGTGGCTCGACACCTGGGTCGCCTCGAAGAAGACCAAAGGCACCACCACCGACGGCTACAAGTCCCACATCCGCGTGCACCTGAAGCCAGGCCTCGGCCACCTGCGGCTCGACAAGCTGAACGTCGCCCACGTCCAGGAGTTCTTCGACCGGATCGACGACGACAACGAGACGATCGCCGCCGAGAACGCCGCCCGCCGCGAGCAGGAGGCGCGTGCCAAGTGGGGCAAGAACTCCCGGCCTCCGGCCGCCGAGTCCGCGCGCCTGGCGGTGGAGCGGGAGAAGCTCGCCGCGATGCCCCCGTACCGGCTCATCACCGGCCCGGCGACGAAGCAGCGGATACGGGCGACGCTCCGCTCGGCCCTCAACGCGGCGATACGCAGGCAGCTGATCACCTTCAACCCGGCGTCCTGGGTGGAACTGGACTCCGGTAAGCGGCCCAAGGCTGTGCTATGGACCGCACAGCATGTCGAGCACTGGCGGAAGACGGGGGAGAAGCCGTCAGCCGTGATGGTGTGGACGCCCGCGCAGATCGGCGCGTTCCTCGACGAGGCCGAGGAGAACCGCCTCTACGCCCTCTTCCACCTGATCGCCTTCCGGGGCCTGCGTCGCGGTGAGGCCGTCGGCCAGGACTGGCGGGAGGTCGACCTCGATGGGCACTCCATCACGATCGCCAAGTCCATCGTCGTCCGCCAGTGGACGCCGGAGGAGGGCGTCCCGAAGACGGACAGCAGCGCTGCCACCATCGCCCTCGACAGCCTCAACGTGGCCGTGCTGCGGGCGCACAAGGTGCGGCAGGCGGAGGAGCGGGAGGCCTGGAACCGACACGCGCAGGAGGAACGGGCCAAGGGCAAGGACGTCGCGGACTGGGCCGACATGGGCAAGGTGTTCGTCGACACCGACGGCAAGTGGCTGCACCCGGAGAAGGTGTCGGACGAGTTCCGCCGGATCTGCCGGGCGGCGGAACTGCCCCCGATCAACCTGCGGGACCTCAGGCACTGTGCGGCGACGCTGATCCATGCGGGCGGGGGAGACCTGCATGCGATCAAGGAGACGCTGCGGCACGACGACATCCGGCTGACGAGCAACACCTATACGAGTCTGCTGAAGGAAGTCGACTTGGAGATCGCCGAGAAGGCGGCGGCGATCGTGCCGCGGGCCAGGAAGCTGAAGAAGCCCGCTCCGACGGAATGAGGCCGGCCCGAGTCGACGGGTCCGGCCTCCGTGTCCGAGCAGCAGCGTGCAGCCAGCAACGCGGATGTGGACGCCTCCTACGGTACGGCCGGGCGCTGACAACGGGGCGGTGAAGGCGTACCGTTGAGGGACGAGACAAGGCCTCTGACCTGCGGGTCAGGGGCCTTTCTGCTCAGCCAGTGCTCAACCGAACGCCCCGGAAGTACCCGACAGAAGGCGATAGAAGGCGGCATGGCGGAGCGTCGATGGTGAGTCGGATCCTGGCCTCGACCTGCACGATCCGAACTGCCCCGATAGAGAGCAACACAAGGCGGAATCAAGCGTATGCATACTGCCGGAGACTCATAATCCGTCGGCCGTGGGTTCGAGTCCCACCCGCCCCACCAGGCGCAGGTAAGAAATGCCATCTGACCTGCGGAAACGTTCATTCTGCCGGGCCTGCGAATTTACCTGCGAGACCGCTGAGCAGCGGACTTTGCCCGAGTGAGCTCGATCAGTGTCGGTTCTCGACCGTATGGGGTCTGACCTGGTCTTTTGTGAGATCGGGAGGCTTCGCCGCGAGGTCGAAGCTGCTCGGATCGCGGAATGTGAGTCCGAAGCGTACGTGGCTGACCGTCAGGCGTCACTGGTGGTCGGCATGGGCCTGGCCTGCAGACTTTCGCGCTACTTTACGTTATGTTCGATTCTCGACCTAGTTGATACCGGGATGAAATGCGCCCCGGAAAGTCCGTTGCTCGGCGCACGTCTGTTTCGCCACTGCCCTTGGCCGCGGCGTTCGCCGTCCGCGGTGCCGGGGCAGCTCCTGGCGCAAGTACCAGACGCCGTGCTTGCGCTGCTTGAGCTTGGGACAAGCCGCGCCCAGCTGCTTCTTCGTGCCGGGGCCGCGACAGCCGCAGCGCCGGTAGACGGATCCGCGCATGGCCTTTCCTACGGCGTACCGGTCAAGGTCGTCCTGCGAGACAGGGCCTGACCTGCGCAGCGACGAGTGCCAAGCGCGCCACACCGGTCATGAACTCGTGTCGGTGTCCTCGGGCGGATGAGGCGGTCTATGGCTGCTTCACGGCCACCGCCTCAGGAGCGGGGACCGCGGTGTCTTGCGGGAACTGCCTGGCATGTCCAGGAGGTCACCCGCAGGGTGTCGAAGGCGATCCGCCAAGTGGAGGATGGTCAGGGCTTCGACGTCGAGTGAGCGGTACCTGGAGCGAGGGGCCTGTCAATGGCCGGATGTCGGCCACGCAGCAAGTCCGCGCGCCGGGCCAGCCAGTGCTCGGCTTCCCTGGCCCCTGTAGAGCTGACGGCCGGGGCCAGGGCAGTGATCCGTGGACGAGCCGGGGCGGCAGGTCGCTACTCCTGTGGTCGGCCGTATCCGCTGAGGAGCTCGACGCCGTGGAGCAGGGCGGAGTGGTCGAGCCCTGCGTCTCCACGGGCCACGGCGGACGCCACGAGCTGCGCGGCGACGCTGCCGAGGGGGATGGCGGCGCCGATGGCCCGTGCGGTGTCGGTGACGATGCCCATGTCTTTGTGGTGAAGGCCCATCCTGAAGCTGGACGTGTAGTCGCGATTCAGGAAGTTGGTCTTCTTGCGGGTGAGGACGTTCGAGCCGGCGAGGCCGCTGCTCAGTACGTCGAGGGCGGCTTCGAGATCCACGCCTGACTTTTCGAGGAAGACCACGGCTTCCGCGCACGCCTGAGTGTTGATCGCGAGAACCAACTGGTTGGCGGCTTTCACCGTCTGGCCGAGACCATGGGTATCGCAGTGCGTGATGGTCTTGCCGAGGGCTTCGAAGACGGGCCTTGCCTCCTCGAAGTCGTCGGCTTCACCGCCGACCATGATCGACAGGATGCCTTCGATGGCACCGGCCTCACCGCCGGCGACCGGAGCGTCCAGGACGCGGATTCCGTGTGCGCCGGCGTTGCGGGCAAGTTCGATCGAACTCTGCGGAGCGATGGTGGACATGTCGATGAGCAGCGACCCTGTCCGGGCGTTGGCCAGAATTCCCGCAGGGCCGTAGGCGACCTCCTCGACCTGGGGTGCGTCCGGAAGCATGGTGATCACCACTTCGGCGTCGCGGACCGCTGCGCGTATCGAGGCAGCGGCTCGTCCGCCTGCTGCAAGTAGAGGCCCGGTCTTGCCGTCGCTGCGGTTCCAGCCGTACACGGTGTATCCGGCTTTGCGCAGGTTGACAGCCATCGGGCTGCCCATGGTGCCGAGGCCGAGGAAACCGATCGTCTTCAACGCGAAGTTCCTTTGCGGTGGCGATGGAGGGGAGGATTCAGGGCAGGAGCAGTTGCTCCAGGTCTGCGGGTGGTCGGCGGCCGACCAGTGAGCGGAATGTCGTCCAGTGGCCGGTGTCGCCTGCGAGGATTCCTCCCAGCAGGTGACCGCCGTGCTGACTCAGAAGGATCTTGGCGTAGCGGTCGGATCCTTCGGCGAAGACAGCTTCGATCGCGTGGCCGTCGTCGGGACGGGTAGCGCCGAAGGTGGCGATCTTCACGCCGAGAAGCTTCAGGGTGGTCGAGGCGTCGGTGCCGTCGAACGGCTCGGGGGTATGCCCCATCAGCTGGCGTGCCACACTGTCGGCCATGCGGTATCCGGGAGCGACCAGGCCGTAACAGCGTCCGTTCACGGCAGCGCATTCACCGATGGCCCATACCCGCTCATCAGCGGTGCGGCAGAGATCGTCGACGACGATGCCACCGCGCTCTCCGCACTCAAGGTTCATGGCGTCGGCCAGCTCGTCCCGTGGTCGGATGCCTGCGGCGAAGACCACCACGTCGGCCTCCAGAATCGTCCCGTCCGAGAGTGTGACAGCACGCACCTCGCCGTCGGTCCCGGCGCCGATCGAAGCCGTGGCCGTGCCGCAGTGCACACGCAGGCCAAGCCCCGTGACATGGCGAAGTAGCACGCGCGCGGCGCCCGCATCCAGCTGCGTCGGCATCAAGTGAGGGCCGGTTTCCACGATGTGGGGGCGCATGCCAAGAAGACGCAGGGCGTTCGCCGCCTCCAGGCCGAGAAGTCCGCCTCCGATGACGACGCCTGGACGCCCGGGACGCGCGGCAGCGCGTAGGGCATCGAGGTCGTCGAAGTGCGGTACACGCAGCAGCCGGTCAGATCGCGGCCGGGAACCGACGGACTCCGTCGCCTCAAGGCGTTCCGGATGCGCGAGGTCGTGGCGCTGGGAACACCGGAACAGGTCACGGCCCACCTCGATCACTCGGCGCGCTTCCTGGACGCTCTGTCCGGCGAGATCGGTCTGCCGCTGGCACGCCGCGCGGCCTCCGACCCCTTCTACGACCAGTCCGGAGAGCGCGCCACCTTCCAGCAGATCGTCCCGGTCAAGCACGAGTACGTCTACAAGGGCATCGCGATCGCCTCCGTGAACACCCACCACACCTTCTTCGGCGAGCGGTGCGCCATCTCGCTGTCCAGTGGCGGCCCGGTTTCCACCAGCTGCGTCGGCTTCGGCATCGAACGGTGGCTGCACGCCCTGGCGGATCACTTCGGCGGGGACTGGGACCAGGTCCAGGGCGCCGTCGAGAAGGCCGAGAAGTCGCTGGCCTGAGGGACTGGTCGCGGTGGTGCGTGCCGGTGGGGGCGCACCACCGCGACCACCACCTCAGCCGACTCGTGGTCCGACCGGGCGGCTGGCCCGCACGCTCCAACGTCCGTCCACGCGGGTGAGGCGAATGGGATGGTCGAAGCACTTGCTGACCTGGTCGCTGGTCAGGACCTCGTCGACAGGACCGGAGGCCAGACAGCGACCGTCACGCAGCAGCATCACGTGGGTCGTCCCAGGAGGAAGTTCCTCCAGATGGTGGGTGACCAGGACGGACGCGAGATCCGAGTAGGTGTGCTGCAGCGTGTCGATCCGCTCGATGAGCTGCTCTCGGCCGGCGACGTCCAGACCGGTCGCGGGCTCGTCGAGCAGTAGCAGCCGCGGACTGGGCATCAGCGCCCGGGCGATCAGTGCACGGCCCCGTTCTCCCTGGGACAGGGTCGACCACCGTGCCTCGAGACGATCGTTGAGGCCGAGTAGGCCGATGAGACGGCCGGCCATGGCGACCTGCTCGGGCGTGGGCTCCCATCGGGGAACGCGCTCGATGGTGTTGGTCAGTCCGGTCAGCACGACGTCCTGGACCTTCAGGGGGGAGCGCAGATCGTGCCGCGGGTTGACATGACCGACGTAGGAGCGCAACTGCCGCATGTCGACCCGCCCCAGCTGGTGGCCCAGCACCTCGACCGTGCCCCGGGTGGGGTGTGCGAGTGCTCCGAGAAGACTGAGCAGGGTGCTCTTGCCCGCCCCGTTGGCCCCGAGCAGCGCCCAGTGCTCGCCGGCGTGTACGGTCAGCGACACCTCGCGCAGGATGGGGTTGCCGTCGCGGACGACATCCACGTCTTTCACGCGGAGTACCGGGGTTGCGTTCACGAGGAGGTCCGCCCGGAGCGGTTGACGGCGGCCACGACCGCGTGGACCGAGGCGGTCAGGACAGATGTGTCCCAGCCCGCGCCCCAGCAAGCGACGCCGTTGACGCGGCACTCGGCGTAGGCGACGGCAGGGCTGCCCGGCCCGGTGGTGGTGGAGTGCTCGGTGTAGCTGAGGATGTCGACGGTGATGCCGATGGTACGGAGGGCGTCGGCGAGGGCGGACAGCGGTCCGTTGCCGATGCCTTGGCAGGAGCGCTCCTGCCCGTCGGTGTGCAGCTTGCAGGTGAACCGGTGTTCGCCGGGGGCGGGTTCCGTGGTGTTCCAGGAGGCCAGGGTGAGTGGGCCGTCCAGTGCGGGGGTGATGTAGGTGGTGCGGAACAGCTCCCACAGCTCCTTGTGGGACAGCTCCCGCCCGGTGGCGTCGGTGACCTGCTGCACCGCACGGGAGAAGTCGGGGCGCATGGCCTGGGGGAGGTCCAGGCCGTGGTGGGTGTGGAGGAGGTGGGCAATGCCTCCCTTGCCGGACTGGGAATTGATGCGGATGACTTCCTCGTACGTGCGGCCGATGTCGCCCGGGTCGATGGGCAGATACGGCACCGCCCACGGAGCCTCTTCGAGGGGGACGCCCTTCTCGGCGGCCTGCTTGGCGTGGTGGGCCATGCCCTTGGCGATGGCGTCCTGATGGGTGCCGGAAAAGGCCGTGTGCACGAGGTCGCCGCCGTAGGGGTGGCGGGGGTGGACCGGCAGCCGGTTGCAGTACTCCACCACCTCGCGTACCGCGTCGATGTCGGAGAAGTCGATCATCGGGTTCACGCCCTGCGCGTACAGGTTCAGGGCCAGGGTCACCAGGTCGACGTTCCCGGTGCGCTCCCCGTTGCCGAACAGGCAGCCCTCCACGCGCTGCGCCCCTGCCAGGACGGCGAGTTCGGCGCAGGCGACGCCGGTGCCACGGTCGTTGTGCGGGTGGACCGACAGGATCACGGACTCGCGGCGCGCCAGGTGGCGGTCCATGTACTCGATCTGGTCCGCGTACACGTTGGGAGTGGCGATCTCCACCGTGGCCGGCAGATTGTGGATGACCGGCCGGTCGGGGCTCGCCTCCCACAGATCGGTCAGGCCGTTGCACACCTCCAGGACGAATTCCGGCTCCGTCAGGTTGAAGACCTCCGGGGAGAACTCGAACCGGATGTCGGCACCCGACCGGTCTTCGGCACGGCGCATCAGGTAGGTGGCGGCGTCTCGGATCAGCTCGTGGACCTCGGCACGGGAGCGGCCCAGGACCACGTCCCGCCACGTGGGCGCGGTCGCGGTGTAGAGGTGCACGAGGGTTCGTGGAAGCCCCTCGACGGAGGCGATGGTCCGGTCGATCAGGTCCCGTCGGGCGGCGGTGAACACGGAGATGGTCACGTCGTCAGGGACGGCGCCGCTCTCGGCCAGGTGGCGCACGAAGTCGAAGTCGGTCTCGCTGGCGGAGGGGTAACCTACCTCGATCTCCTTGAAGCCCATGGCGACCAGGAGGTCGAACATCCGGCGCTTGCGCTCGGTGTCCATCGGCTCGGCCAGCGCCTGGTTGCCGTCGCGCAGGTCGACCGGCACCCACAGGGGGGCCTGCTCGATCCGGCGCGAGGGCCAGGTGCGGTCGGTCAGGGGAAGGGGGACCCGCTCGTGCGCCGACCGGTAGCGGTGATGCGGCATCGCGCTCGGGCGCTGAGGGTTCCAGCGCGGCGCATCCGCCGGGATGTCGCCGGAGGGAGTGCGCAGGGTGGGAAACACCGTGCTCTGGAAGGGGGAAGCCATCGTGCAGAACTTCTTTCAGTCGGCCATCCGGTGACCGGCGCAGCCCGATACTCCGCTGCGGGGTGCCGGTCGTGTCAGGCCCCGCAGCGGCAGCCGAGGAGAAGAAGCTCGTGCAGCAGCATGCGGGGTACAGTAACGACAACTCAGCTCCTCAGACAACCCGAGAGGTGTGGGAAGGTGAACGTCACATGTCACTAGGTGCCTTGCGGCCGTCCCCCTTGGTCGAGCAGGCCACTGTGCGCCTGCGTGAGCAGATCACCGGCGGTGAGTGGGCCGTGGGGATGAAGCTCCCCGGCGAGACCGCTCTGGCCAAGTCCCTCGGTGTGGGGCGCTCGACCGTCCGTGAGGCCCTGCGCGCACTGGCCGGCGCCGGGCTCGTGCAGGCACGCCAAGGGTCCGGCGTCTTCGTCATTGCGACCAAACCCAAGGAGGACTGGTCCACCCAGCTCCGCCAAGCGGCCATCACCGACGTCTACGAGGTCCGCATGCTCGTCGAAGTCGAGGCCGCGCAGTTGGCCGCGCAGCGCCGAACCGACGACGACATCGCCGCCCTCCATGGGGCCCTGGCCAGGCGCCGTGACGCCGCGAACGCCGGCAACGCAGAGTTCGTCGAGGCCGACATCGCCCTGCACGAGGCCGTGGTCGCCGCGGCGCACAACCCGGTACTCACCGGCTTGTTCACCGAGTTCGTACCGGTGCTGAAACAGCGGCTGCTCGATCTGGTCGAGCTGCTCAACCTGCGCTCCGACAACCCGAACCACGGCGACGAAGGGCACGCCGTACTGGTGAACGCCGTCGTGCGGTCAGACGCGGAGGCGGCCGGACGCGCGCTGCGGGACGAACTCACGCAGACGCTCGCCCTGCTCCGCTCCCTATGACCTTGTCGTCTTCTCAGAGACTGGCAGCCATGCTCGATGTCGAACTGTGGATACGGCGCTTCCCCGTCGCTACAACGCCCGCCACACCCTGGACGGTCCTCTTCTTCCCGCACTCCGGCGGTTCCGCAGGCTCCTACCAGCATCTCGCGGCGCAGGTGGCCGGTATGGCACGGACGGCCTGCGTCCAGTACCCGGGACGCGCGGAACGCGGGGGAGAGCCGCTCTTCACCGATGTCCACGTCCTGGCGGATCAGGTGGCCGAAGCGCTCCCTGCGGCACGCGAGAACGCGCCGGTGATCTTCTTCGGCCACAGCCTGGGGGCGGCTGTGGCCTACGAGGTCGTCCGGCGCACGCCGGACCAGCGGCACATCGTTCTCGTGGCCTCCGGGCATCCTGCCCCATCTCGCCTCGAGCTGTCTGCCCTGGACTCTGTCAGCGATGATTCAGAGGACAGCGACGAGCCGCTGATCGAGCTGATCAAATCACTGGGAGGCGCCGACGCCGACCTTCTGGACCATCCGGTGCTGCGCCGAATGTTCCTGCCTGTCATACGCAGTGACCTGATGGCGCACCGCCGCTACCGCCCCGAAGCCGGCTCGGCGGTCAACTGTCCCGTCATCGCCCTCATGGGGGCCACGGATCCCCTCACCAACGCCCCCGACGTACAGGCATGGGAGCAGCACACGTCCTCGAGCTTGCGAGTTCATGTGCTTCCAGGGGGCCACTTCTTCACGAACCAGCACATCGACGAGGTGGTGGACATCCTGCGTCGCATCATGACAACTGATCGGGATGCGCTGGGAGTTCACGCCTCCGGGATCTGACAGTTGGCGGGAGCCCATCGTCGGGGCTCCCGCCAACTGATTCTCGATCCGAAACGGTTGGGCTCAGCCTTCCACCAGCTCGCGGTCGCGGGTTTCCGGCAGTCGCAGCAAGCAGACGAGCGACAGCACGGCCATGAAGCTCACGTACCAGCCGACCGACGCCGATCCGAACTCGGCCTGTAGGCGTGTCGCCACCAGCGGCGCGACGGCTCCTCCCGCCACGCCGCCGAGGCTGTACGCGAGACCGGCTCCGGAGTAACGCAGTTCCGCCGGGAACAACTCCGGCAGGAACGCCCCCATGGGCCCGTAGATCACACCCATGAGCAGCAGAGTGCCGCCGAGGCCGAGAACGATCAGCGGCAGATAGGCAGTGTCCAGGAGCGGGAAGAGCAGCAGGCCCCACACAATTGCCGCGATCGTGCCGGACAGCGCCATGCGCCGTCGGCCAAGCCGGTCGGACCTCGTCGCAGCGACCCATGTTCCGGCAGCGAGGAAGACAACGGCGGCCATGGAGGCCAGCAACATGGTGGTACGGCCGACACCGAGCGTCTTGGTTCCGTACGACAGGCAGTACGTGGTGGCCGTGTAGAACAAGCCGTACGCCACGATCATGGCGCCGGAGCCGAGCAGCAGCTCCCGGGGACAGCGGCGTACGACGTCGGCGAACGGGGCCCGACTGGCCCGCTTGTCCACTATGACCTTCCGGAAGGCCGGGGTCTCGCTGATCTGAAGCCGGACGAACAGGCCCACGGCAACCAGGACGAGGGACAACAGGAACGGAACCCGCCATGCCCAGCCCTGGAAGGCGTTGTCACTCACCGCGGTGGACAGCACGAGAAAGACACCGGTCGCACCGAAGAAGCCGACGGACGGTCCGAGCTGCGGGTAGGCCGCGTACCGCCCTCTGCGGCCGGACGGTGCGTGCTCCACCGCCAGCAGGGCCGCGCCGCCCCACTCCCCGCCGAGGCCGATGCCCTGCAGGAAGCGCAGCAGCACCAGCAGCGCCGGAGCCCAGGCTCCCCACGTGCCGTACGTCGGCAGAAAACCGACCGCCGCCGTCGACACCCATGAGCAGCAGAGAGGTCACGAGGACGGCCTTGCGGCCCACCCTGTCTCCGAAATGGCCGAACAGGACCGAACCCAGGGGCCGGGCCACGAAGGCCACGGCGTACGTGGAGAAGGCGGCTAGTACCCCGTTGAACCGGGAGAGGTTGGGGAAGAAGGCCTCGTCGATGACGAGCGCGGCGGCGGTGCCGTAGATATAGAAGTCGTAGAACTCGATGGCGGTGCCGATGAAGCTCGCCACGGCGACGCGTCGCATCAGCCGGGATCCACCCGGCTCCTCACCAGGAAGGGGAGTCGCGGAGCCCGTTCCCTGGACCGACGTTTCGTGCCTGGACGGCATCTGATCCCCTTTTGTGTGTCCGGCGGCCGGAGGCACGGTCATATGACGACGGAGGCGAGCTTCAGACCGAAACCCACCAGGACGAGGCCCGTCACCCGCTCGATCCACGCCTGCAGGGAGCCGCGGCGCATCAGCCCGCGCGCGGCCGGGATCCACCACGACAGCAGCCCGAACCACGCGATGTTCAGCACGGCGTGCACCAGGGCGTACAGCAGCGTCAGGGGGAAGACAGGGGCGTGCGGCGGGATGAACTGGGGCAGCAGGCTGACGTAGAAGATGAGGGCCTTGGGATTGAGCAGGTTCGTCGACAGCCCCGTGGCGAAGCTCCGGCGGGTTGACGCCTCCGCCGCCCCGGTCTGTTCTTCGTCCTGCAACGTGGCTTGGGAGCGCGCGGTGGCCAAGGCGCGCACACCGAGCCAGACGAGCCAGAGCGCTCCGGCGGTCTGCAGAACCCTGAAGCCCGTGGGGGAAGCGGCCAGCAGCGCTGCCACGCCCACCGCGCTGGTGAGTCCCCAGACCAAGAGCCCCACGGACACTCCGAGCCCGGTCATGAACGCAGTGCGGCGCCCCCAGCGCAGCGCGGAGCGCAGCACGAGGGCGCTGTCCGGCCCAGGGGTGATGGTGATCAAAGCGGCGGTCGCCGTGAAGGCGACGCACGCCGAGAGGATGTCGGACCTCATGGTGCCTCCCGATGCCTCAAGTGGCGCATTGCTGGCACTCAGCCTCGTACCTCGTGCAACCACGAGGCGAATTCAGAGGAATGCAGCAGGCACTTCACGCTGGAAGCGTCCCTCGTCAGGCCCGGATCGTCGAAGACGACCGAGAACGTCCGGAAGGGCCGGCCGGTGAGAGCCGTTGCTTCCACCAGAATTGCGGTCGAGTCGAAGCTTCCGCTCAGGTAGGCGCCGATCTCCACATCGGCGTGCAGGCGGTCACGGATCGACTGCTTCAGATTTTCTCGAAGCATCTCGTCGGACACGGGTTCCGTGGTCGGCGAGAACTCGCCGTAACGCCAATAGCGCAAAGTTTCCTGGTCGTTGGCATCGAACTTGACGGCGCAGCCCGGAGGAACGGCCTGGACTTCCTTCACGAGCGTACGCGGTGCGACGATGTTGCCCATCGAGAAGTACTGGTCGACCGCACCGATATCTACCTTCCAGGACCGATCGACGCACTGCACCAGAGGCTTGATCTCGGAGCAGAAGTGAACGTCCGAGCCCGTCACGGTGTAGTACATCGGGCAGATGCCGAACCGGTCCCGGGCCAGGAACAGTGAATTCTCGGCACGATCGAAGACCACGGTGGCGAACTGCCCGTCCATGAGGCGGAGCCCTTCGATCCCGTACTGCGCGACGAGTTCCGGGACAACGGATACGTCGACGCCGTTGTTCTGCCGGTCAGCGCCCACCGTGTCGCGAAGGGCCCTGGCGTTGAACACCTCGCCGTTCGTCATGGCCACGTAGCGACCGGTGTGATCCTCCGCCGGCTGCCAGTCGTCGACCAGTCCCGTGAAGCCGAGGCGACCGAGCTTCACGGAGATCGTCTCGGTGTTCAGAGAGTAGGTCTCGTCGGGCCCGCGGTGGACGAGCCGGAAGTGCATGGCAGCGGCAACGCTGCGATCAATCCCACCGTTCGGGGAAAAGGTCCCGCACACGCCACACATCGCGATCACACACCCCGGTCACGCAGTTCGTCGACAAGGCCCCTCAGGTTCTCCGCTCGGAGTACGTCCCGGACGCCGGCGTCCATCCATCCGAGTTCCTTCAGCTTGTTGACGAGGATCACCGTGGAGCCCGAATCGCCGCCGATGTCGAAGAAGTTGTCGTCGAGGCCGACGTCGTTGACACCGGTGAGCCGACGCACCAGGGCGAGGATCTGCTCTTCCGGTACGGCGGTTTCGCCCGCGTCCGGTGCGTAATGACGGCTTGCCCGGAGGGCGTCACGATCGACCTTGCCGTTTCGCGTGTAGGGCAGTGCCTCGACCCGCTGGATCACGGAGGGGACCTTGTAGGAGTCGAGGACCGCCTCCAGGTGCGCCCGCAAGGCCCGAGAGGTGACGGCGCCCTGGTAGTAGCAGACCAGAGCGTCGGCGGCGGAGTCGTCCGCATTCTCGTACGACTCGGCGGTCACCACCGCCTCCACGACGCCGTCGAGCCGACAGGCCGCGTTCTCGATTTCACCCGGATCGAGGCGATAGCCGCGGACTTTCAGCTGCCGGTCCAACCGCTCGACGAAGAACAGCTGTCCGTCGCGGCGCTCGACGATGTCGCCGGTCCGGTAGAACCGGTTCGCGTCGCTGTCGACGAAGGGCTGCAGACCTTGCGGGGTCAGGTAACCGAGCCCGACGCTTTCGCCGGTGATGACGAGCTCGCCACGTGTTGCCTGCGTTCCGTTCAGATCGTCCCCGCCCGTCGTCGGCAACGGGAGGATGCCGCATCCGCAGTCGCCCACCACTGAGCCGAGCGGCACGGAGTCGGTGCAGTCGTCCGGGGTCAACGCGTCGCTGAGAAAGTTGCAGATGGTGGTTTCCGTGGTCCGCAAATCGCGGTGGCGCGCTCGATGTAGTCAAGGTGGTCCGGGACCCGCTCGGGCTCCATACCGATGCGCACGAAGGACATGCCCTGGTCGCAGAGTTCGGCGAGGGTGGAGAGCCGACTGAACTCAGGCTGCGCGAACATGCCCCACGAGGTGGCCGTCAGCTCCGACTGCGCGATCCTGCACCAGTGCTTGAGATCGATGTTGCAGGCCTTGAAGCCGGATCGTTCCGCCTCGAAGCCGAGACCGTGCCCGACCTCGACCTTCCCGATCGGTGTCTCGTTGAGTCGGCCGAGGAGTTCGATGACGAAATTCTCGGCGAGTTGAAAATCGACGGCGTAGGAACCATCGCGCAGCGTCGCGTCGAGAAGCTCGGCCTTCTGCGGCTGGAACAGCAGGGCCCGTGCTGCAGACATGTCTGTCCTCCGAAGCTCGGCGGTTTCGGGATGAGTTTGATCATGCTCAATCGTCGTGAGAATGTGTGACGACGGCCCAAGGGCGGAGAGGCAGAGAGCCTTGTCCCTTGACGTTCTCAAAATCCATGTTGTCCATTCACGGAGTTCACGCGACCGCGACCTGCGCCAGTTTCCTGGGACCGTCAGCGCGCTGTAGGTCCTGCGGCTGGCTTTCCGTCAGCGCCATGGATTTTCGCTGCAACTGCGTCGATGCTGCGTCGGTGCGAGTGCCGAGCCGGACCGCAGGTGTCGCGTTGAACGTCTCATCGACTGCATGTACGTCGGCCAGGGAGCCGAGTTGCCCGTTTTTCATCGAAACATCTGTCCTGTTCGCTTGCTTTGGCTGCGTGCAGAACTGCTCAGGTGCTCAGGTCCTCTGAGGTGTTAGCTTAACCAGTACCGCGGAGCAAGGAAAGTCTTTTCCCATCAAGGGTGTTGACCGGAGAGAGTCCGTGGCGCAGCCGGGAGGGGCGTCGGTGTGCACGAGGGCGCTGAACGAGCTGAGGGGGACTCCGGAGCAGGGCGTGCCGCGCATCGAAAAGTGTGCCACCCGTGCGTGGTGGCCATGCGGCGCGGAGGCGGGCCGTACCAGGTGATGTTCAACATCGACCGTACCTGCCGGGCGCTGGGCTTCTGCCGGACGCGGCTGATCGCAATGAATAGGCCCGTCACGTCCAGCTCTCCGGCCTCGTGCTGCAGGACACGTCCGTGCGGATCTGCATGGCCGGAGCGTGGCCCGGTGTGGCGCCTGCGATGATTTCCTTGCGCAACCGCGCTATCGCTGTAGTCGGCGGCGGGCCCGTTCCGTGGAAGAAGCCCTGGGACGAGCCCTCACCTTCTGCTCAGCCGGCAGACCTGCCGACTGCCCCAAGCCGCCGATCACCGAGGGCCACCTGTTACTGCCTTCTGCAGCGGTTTGGTGGCGTGCACGCCACCAAACCGCGCGTCGACCGCGTCCTGGACGAAGCCCGCGAGACCGTCGACCCTGTTTCATCATGCGGCTGTTCGGCCTGTCCTCCACAAGCGCGATGACCTACGTGACCACTGCCCACCCTGCCGAAGGCACCAACACCCGAAGGTAGGAGGAGGTCAGGGCGCCGACGCTGCCACCGCCGGGGGCATCGCCGTTACGGCGCGGTCCGGGCCACCGTGGGCGGCGCACCGTTGGTCACAGCGCGGTGGCGAACGTCCACGTGGTGATTCGGTCTCGGTCGCACCGGGTCACTGCCCAAGCTGAGCGGCCAGGAACACGGCCGCCACTGAGGGACGGACCGCGTACGTTGCGCCCGCGCTCCCCTCAGCGGCCTCCCACCAATAGAACGGATAGCACCGCCCACTGTTGCTACGTGCCTTGCTCATCCCGGACAGCACGCCTGCCACGCGGCGCGCCGGATCGACGTCGTTCGGCCCACCCAGCGCCTTGTCCACCAGCTCCGTGCAGTGGATCTCCCGGCCGGGATTGCGCAGCAGGTGCTTGAACACCTGCAGGGCCTGCGGCGCGAGTTCAGCCAGGAACACCGCAGCGCGCTCCAAGTCCTCGGGTCCCCAGTCTGCGGCGTCGTGGTGTCCCTCTCCACCAGAGTGTGAAGCCCAGCGTGGATCAGCCTCGGTCAGATACACCGTCACATTCCCCTTGTCGTAGCGTCGTTGAGCGTTACATTTTGCCCCGAACCAGGCACGCCACGAGACCGCTGGATTCTCTGACTGGCTCGTGTGGTCGGTTCACATACCACATGCGGCGAGGCGAGCGGCAGGAGTCGTGGAACAACGTCGGTCAGGCGCTTGCCGGCGCCGACTTGCCCCCTTCGGCCTCTGGCCGGCTGTTTGGGGCCCTTTGTTGATACGCGCACGGCGGCGGGTCAGCGATCGAACCACTCCCGCCTCTCGCCGGTGAGCCCGTCAGCGATCGCTACGGCGAGTGCCAGGCCGAGGAGGACGGAGAGGGTGCCCGTGCTGAACATCCCGGCCAACGCGCCCACCACTGCAAGCGCCTCGAAAACGACACGACGGTTCGCACCCAGCCGTACCGCTTCGGCGCCAGGGCGGCGCAGGAGACCAGCACGACCGCTACGACGAGGGAGGCATACCCCAGCGGCAGCAGCAGACCGATGTCCTGACCGTGGTCGAGCCGGTTGCTCGCCTCCGCGCGGAGAAAGAAGCCACCGAGACCATTGAACAGAACCTGAACCGACACCCCCTGCCAGGGCGAACTGATCGCAAGGGCGGAGGAATGCGCGACCCCGCATGTCCTGCCTCCCCTTGATGAGGTCGCCGCGGGCATGAAGGCGAAGGTCGTCGAGGACCAGCGCCTCGCCCCACGCTCCAGGGGCCACGCCCTCGGGGACAGCGGCCCGGACGGCAGGATCTGGGTGTGCGTGCCCTCCGGCCTGTCTCCCGAACTCAGGGAGGAGACCGTCCGGAAGCTGCTGGCCGAGGTCTTCGAGCAGCACGGCAAGGCGCTGTGGGAGAGCGATGCCTCTGTGCGGGTGATCGGTGACAGGGCGGCTCTGGCCGAGGCCTCCGTGCGTGCTGCCGCCTGAGACGACGACGCCCCCGCGGTCCAACCGGGGGCGTCTGCCGAGCACGCCAACATCCATCGCCAGACAGACAGATCGGACACACTCGTGACCACCAAGGTACAGCCTGGTCGAGTACCAGGAGGGTGTCGGCGTCGCGGATCGTGCTCAGGCGGTGCGCGATGATGACCTGGGTACAGGCCAGGGTGCGCAGGTTCGCCGTGACTTTCTGCTCGGTCTCGACGTCCAGGTGACTCGTGGCCTCGTCGAGCAGGAGGATCGCCGGGTTGTGGGCGATCGCTCGTGCGAGGGCCAGTCGCTGTCGCTGACCGCGGGACAGGGCGCTCCCGCCCTCGGAGACGAAGGCTGAGCGCGATGTTGGACCATATCGACCCGCTGAACAGGGCGCTCTCCTGGGTGCGGCACCGAGCACGCCCACGTCGCTGAGTCGGTGGGCGGGTCGTGGGCCAGGGGGCCCGTGTCGTGCCGTCCCTCGGTCATCGCGATACGCCGGTGGACGAGCCGCAGCAAGTGATCTGTGGCGGCCAGGCGCCCGCTGAAACCGCACACGCCCCCAGGCCTCGGACCCGAGAGCGGACAAGACCCAGGTCGTGAGCACCACGTTTCGGCGACGTCACCTGATTGTTATGGCGGATGACAAATTTGCCTGCCGCGGACCTGGCGCACAACCTCCGGGGAGTCGTAAGTTCCCGCTCACAACATTCAGTCGGGGCGGATCATCCAAGACCCGGCAAATCCCCCCGAGAGCACCTTTCTCGTCTCGCTCCTCACCCTCGTGCGTCCGGTCGTCCGGCCGTAACACCAGAAAGGACCCTGCCCATGCGCAAGGGACTCCTCATCAGCGCTGCCTCGGTGGCTCTGGTCAGCTCGCTCACCGCCTGCGGCGGCTCCTCGTCCGGTGCGGACAGCTCCGACGGCAAGAAGCCGAAGATCGGCGTGATCCTCCCGGACAGCAAGTCGTCGGCGCGCTGGGAGACCGCGGACCGCAAGTACCTCTCGGAGGCGTTCAAGGCGGCGGGCGTCGACTACGACATCCAGAACGCGCAGGGCGACAAGCAGCAGTTCCAGACCATCGCCGACCAGATGATCACCAGTGGCGTCAACGTCCTGGTGATCGTGAACCTCGACAGCGGCACCGGCAAGGCCGTACTCGACAAGGCCAAGGCGCAGGGCGTCGCCACGATCGACTACGACCGGCTCACCCTCGGCGGATCCGCCCAGTACTACGTGAGCTTCGACAACACCGCGGTCGGCAAGCTGCAGGGCGAGGGCCTCAGCAAGTGCCTGAGCGACATGAAGGCGAAGAAGCCGATCGTCGCCACGCTCAACGGTTCCCCGACCGACAACAACGCCACCCTCTTCGCCGAGGGCTACAACGGCGTCCTCGACCCGAAGTACAAGTCGGGCGAGTACGTCAAGGGGCCGGACCAGTCCGTCCCGGACTGGGACAACGCCCAGGCCGGCACCATCTTCGAGCAGATGCTCACCGGCGAGCCCAAGATCGGCGGTGTGCTCGCCGCCAACGACGGTCTCGGCAACGCGGCCATCGCCGTCCTGCGCAAGCAGAACCGCAACGGCGAGGTCCCGGTCACCGGCCAGGACGCCACCGTGCAGGGCCTGCAGAACATCCTGGCGGGCGACCAGTGCATGACCGTCTACAAGGCGGTCAAGAAGGAGGCGGACGCCACCGCCAAGCTCGCCATCTCGCTGGCCAAGGGAGAGAAGGGCGAGACGAACGCGACCGTCCACGACCCCGAGGGCAAGCGCGACGTGGAAGCCGTGCTGGAGACGCCGGTGGCCATCTACAAGGACAACGTCAAGGACGTCGTGGCCGACGGCTTCGTCACCAAGGAAGAGCTGTGCACGGGCAAGTACGCCGCCCTGTGCACCGAGGCCGGCATCAACTAGCTCTCCGAACCGGCTGGTCCGACCGGGCACCTCAGGCGCCGGAGCGACCAGCCGACCGCGGGCCCCGGGGGATGCCTGACACCCCTGGGGCCCGCGACCTCACGACCGTAAGGAGCCGTCTTCCATGACAGCGACCCCGATCCTTCAACTGCGCGGGATCGACAAGAGCTTCGGCCCCGTGCAGGTACTGCACGACGTGTCCTTCGACATCCACCCGGGCGAGGTGACCGCCCTCGTCGGCGACAACGGCGCCGGCAAGTCCACGCTGGTCAAGTGCATCGGCGGGATTCACCCGATCGACGGCGGCGAGTACCGGTTCGAGGGCGAGCAGGTCCAGGTGCACAGCCCGCGCGACGCGGCGGCCCTCGGCGTCGAGATCGTGTACCAGGACCTGGCGCTCTGCGACAACCTCGACATCGTGCAGAACATGTTCCTCGGCCGCGAGAAGCGCCGGGGACTCGTCCTGGACAACTCGACGATGGAGGAGATGGCCGCCAAGACCCTGGAGAGTCTTTCGGTCCGCACCGTCAAGTCCATCCGCCAGCAGGTCTCCAGCCTCTCCGGCGGCCAGCGCCAGACCGTGGCCATCGCCAAGGCCGTGCTGTGGAACAGCAAGGTGGTCATCCTCGACGAGCCGACCGCCGCGCTCGGTGTCGCACAGACGGCGCAGGTCCTGGAACTCGTCCGGAGGCTGGCCGACAACGGCCTCGCCGTGGTCCTCATCTCGCACAACATGAACGACGTCTTCGCGGTGTCCGACCGGATCGCCGCCCTCTACCTGGGACGGATGGCCGCCCAGGTCAAGGCGTCGGACGTGACGCACGCGCAGGTCGTCGAACTCATCACCTCGGGCCGCAGCGGAGACCTCGGCCTCGCCACCACCAACGGAGCCACCGCATGACCGCCGCCGTCGCCCCCGAGAAGCCAGAGATGCCGGACGACTCCGGCACGCCGAGCAAGAACGCGGCGACCGGTACCGCGAGTCTGCGCTCGGTCGCCCGCAGCTACGTCGAGCGGGTACGCGGCGGCGAGTTGGGCGCCCTCCCCGCCGTTCTCGGCCTGATCGTCCTCTGCGTCTTCTTCGCCGTGCTGCGCCCGGTCTTCCTGTCCGAGCTGAACTTCGCCAACCTGCTCACCCAGGGCGCCGGCAGCATCGCCATCGCCATGGGCCTGGTCTTCGTCCTCCTCCTCGGCGAGATCGACCTGTCGGCCGGGTACGCCAGCGGGGTCTGCGCCGCCGTTCTGGCCATCCTGCTCACCGACCACGGGTGGCCCTGGTACGGCGCCGTCGGCGCGGCCATCCTCACCGGCACGGTCATCGGCCTGCTGCTCGGCGTCCTGGTGGCGAAGGTCGGCATCCCCTCCTTCGTGGTCACCCTGGCCGCCTTCCTCGGCTTCCAGGGCATCGTGCTGATGCTCCTCAAGGAGGGCACCAACATCTCGATCCGGGACGAGACGATCCTGGCCGTCGCGAACGACAACCTCTCTCCCGCGCTCGGTTGGGTGCTGCTCGCCGTCAGCGTCGCGGCCTACGCGGCCATACAGTTCCGGCAGAACCGCAACCGCGGCCGGCGCGGACTCGCCACCGCTCCGCCCGCCCTGCTCGCGGTCAGGATCGGCGGCCTGGCGGTGCTCGGCGCGGTCGCCGTCCACCTGCTCAACCAGGAGCGCAGCCGCAACGTCATCGTCGACTCGCTCAAGGGCGTGCCGATCGTGGTGCCGGTCATCGCCGTCCTGCTCGTCGCCGGGACGTTCGTACTCCAGCGCACGTCGTTCGGCCTGCACATCTACGCGGTGGGCGGCAACGCCGAGGCGGCCCGGCGGGCCGGCATCAACGTGGCCACCATCCGTATCTCCGCGTTCGTCATCTGCTCGTCCCTGGCCGCGGTCGGCGGCATCATCGCCGCGTCCCGGGGCAACTCGGTCGACCCCAACACCGGTGGCAGCAACGTGCTGTTGCTGGCGGTCGGCGCCGCGGTGATCGGCGGAACCAGTCTGTTCGGCGGTCGCGGCAGGGTCGTCGACGCCGTGCTGGGCGGCATGGTCGTCGCCGTCATCCAGAACGGAATGGGCCTGATGGGTTACAGCTCGGGGGTCAAGTACGCTGTCACGGGTTCGGTTCTGCTGGTGGCCGCGGGCGTCGATGCGCTGTCTCGTCGCCGGGCCGCACAACGATGAGGTCTGGGGCGCCATGAAAGCCGGTCCCTCGCAGGAGGAGATTCGCCGGCACAATCTCGGCACCCTGCTCCGTCATGTGCACATCGACGGCTCCATGTCGCGGGCCGTCCTGGCCGACCGCATGGGCCTCAACCGCAGCACCATCCTGGGCCTGGTCAGCGAGCTGGCCTCGGCCGGCCTGGTCCGCGAGGAACTGCCCGGCGACACCGGCAGGGCGGGCCGGCCCTCCCTGGTCGTACGGCCGGAGTCCGACCAGGTGTACGTCCTGGCCTTCGACGTCGGTGTGGACCGGCTGGCCGCCGCGCGCATCGGCCTGGGCGGGGTCTTCCTCGACCGGAGGGAGGAGACCCCCATGCCCCCCGGCCGGCGCGGCGCCGGCGAGGTGGCCGAAGTCCTCGCCGACTTCGCCCGGCAGATGACGGGCACCGCACGGCGCGGAACCTCCTGCGTCGGCGTGGGCGCCGCGGTCCGCGGAATGGTCCGTCAACCCGACGGCGTCGTCCGCGCCGCCCACTACATCGACTGGAAGGACGAGGAGTTCGGCGAGGACCTCACGCGTCGGCTGGGGCTCGGCCTTCCTGCGGCGGTCGGCAATGAAGCCAGCCTCGCCGCCCTCGCCGAGCACCTGCGTGGTGCCGGGTCCGGCTGCCAGGACCTCGTGTACCTGCACGGCGACATCGGCATAGGCGGCGGCGTCGTCTCCGGCGGCCAACTGCTCGGCGGTGACTGCGGATACAGCGGGGAGATCGGGCACATGCTCGTAAACCCCCGTGGCGGCAGACCCTGTGGGTGCGGTGCGCGAGGCTGCCTCGAGGCCGAGGCCGGCGAGCGCGCCCTGCTGGAGGCCGCACGGCGCGACCCGTCGGCCACCGGCCGGGAGGCCGTACGCGCCGTGGTCGAAGCGGCCGACCGGGGCGACATCAGCGCCCGCGCGGCTCTGCACGACGTCGGCGACTGGCTCGGCATCGGCGTCGCCAACCTGGTCAACATCCTCAATCCGCGCACCGTCGTCTTCGGCGGAACGCTCCGCGAGGTGTTCCTCGGATCGGCCGCCCAGATCCGCAGCCGCATCAACAGCCATGCCCTTCCCGCCTCCCGCGAGGGCCTGCGGCTCCGGGTCGGCGAACTCGGCGAGGACGCCGTGCTCATCGGCGCCGCCGAACTCGCCTTCTCGACCTTCCTCGCGGGCCCGCTGGACACGTTGGCCCGTACCGGTTCCGCCGACACGACACAGTGAGGGGCCCTGGCGGATCGAGGCCGCGCCGGAGGCGAGGCAAGTCTTGGCGACACGGTCCAGGCCTGGAACCTGCGGCCGTACACCGTGCCGTACGCGGCCGATGTGAACGCCGAGTCCACGCTCGCGCCGTGCTCCTGGGAGTGGCCGTCGCGACTCAGGGCCTCATGAGCCGGCGCAGACCGACGGAACAGCATGAGGTCCGGGGCAACACCAACAACGCCGGCGAATGGGGACACACCCTGCTGGTGCTGGACGGCCGCCTGTGCCGCTGCGGCCGGCGCGGCTGTGTGGAGGCGTACGTCGGGGCGCCCGGCCTGCGGGCGACCCTGGCCGAGGTCGACCCGTCCCATCCGGCGCTGGGACAGCCCGGGCAGCGGGACTTCGCCGAGACCCTGGCCTTCGGCCTGGCCGCGGGGGACCCGGTGCTGTGGGAATTCGTCCGGCGCACCGGCCGCTGTCTCGCCGCGGCTCTCGGCGACCTCGTCAATCTGCTCAACGTCCCGAAGGTGACCCTCACCGGCTGGGTGCCCAAGGCACTGGCCCGGTGGCTCGTCCCCGCCATGCGGGACGAGCTCCCCCGCCATGTGCTCCCGGGCTCCTTGCCCGGCCTCACCGTCGAGCTGTCCCGGATCCCCGGCAACGCCGTGTCCCTGGGCATGGCGGCCTTCACCCTGGAGCGGTTCCTCACCCGCCTCGGCCTGTCCAGCCCCGCCCGGACCCGGTCACAGCCGGCGGCCGAGGTGGCTCGGCTGATCGGGTGACGCGCCAGGCCGATGCCGGGCTGCGGGCCGGCGGCGGCACATGAGACCGCCCCAACGGGGAACCCGGCGAACCGGAGCGGAGTGAGGGCGGAGCAGGAGGGAGGGAGCCGGCGTGGCGCGGATTCTCGTGCGGGACGACGACCTCGTGGTGCGGCTGTCCTGGCGTGAGCGGGCTGCCGGGCGCCATCGCGGACGCGTGCGCGTGCCGCTGTCGGCCGTGTGCCGGGTGACCGTGGAGCCCGCCTGGTGGCGTGCCCTGCGCGGAGAGCCCTCGCACGGGGTCTGGACCCCCGACGTGCTGTGCGTCGGCACGCGGAGCCACCCCGGCGGACAGGACTTCGTGGCGATACACCCCGGCAGGCCCGTGGTGTGCGTCGAGCTGCGGCCCACGGCTCCCTTCCGGCTCCTGGCCGTCTCGAGGCGGGACGACGCGCAGGCCACGGCCGACCGGCTGCGCCGCCGCGCACCGGACATCGACGAGTCCACGCCCTGCCGGCAGCCCCTTCCCGTCGCCGAGGAGACGGAGACGACCTGGAAAGAGCTGGCCGTGAACGCAACACTCTGACAACCGGGAGGGCGCCGTGCCCGACACCCACGAGTCCCGCATCCGGGACGAAGCCGTGCCCCTGACCGGCCCCGACGCGCTGGACCCGCTCCTCGACCGCATCGGTGACGCCCACTATGTGCTGCTGGGCGAGGCCTCGCACGGCACGGCCGACTACTACCAGGTCCGGGATCTGCTCACCCGCCGCCTGATCGAGGAGAAGGGCTTCTCGTTCGTGGCCGTGGAGGGCGACTGGCCCGACTGCCAGGCGGTGCACCGCTCGCTCGTCGCCGCGCCGGGCGCACCCGAGGACCCCGGCCAGGTCCTGGCCGGCCTCCGGCGGTGGCCCGCATGGATGTGGGGGAACACCGATGTCGCCGAGTTCGCCCGCCGACTGCGCCGGCACAACGAACACCGGCCGCCCGACCTGCGCGTCGGCTTCTTCGGCCTGGACGTCTACAGCCTCTGGGAGTCGCTGCACGCCGTCCTCGGCCACCTCCGCGAGCACGACCCCGATCAGGTCGGGCCCGCCCTGGAGGCCTACCGCTGCCTCGAACCGTACGCCGGGGACCCGCACTCCTACGCCCTCGCCACCCGGATCGTCCCCGAGGGCTGCGAGTCGCAGGTACTGTCCCTGCTCACCGAACTGCGGCGGCGGGCGGCCCGGACGGACGCCTCCGCCGGATCCCTCACGGAGTTCGCCGCCCGGCAGAACGCGGAGATCCTGGCCGGAGCCGAGGCCTACTACCGGACGATGCTCGACAGCGGACCCGAGTCCTGGAACATTCGCGACCACCACATGGCCGACACCCTGGACCGGCTCATGGCACACCACGGACCCGGGGCCAAGACCGTGGTGTGGGCGCACAACACCCACATCGGCGACGCCCGCGCCACCGACATGGCCGACACCGGCATGGTGAACCTCGGCCAGCTCGTCCGGGAGCGCCACATGGGGCAGGGCGTGGTGCTGGTCGGCTTCGGCTCCTTCACGGGTACGGTGCTCGCCGCCGACGCGTGGGGCGACGCACCCCGGACCATGGAGGTCCCGCCCGCCCGCACCGGCAGCCTGGAGGATCTGCTGCACCGCGCGCTGCCCGGTGCGCGGGCGTCGTTCGTCTTCCCGCACGTGCAGCTCCAGCGGCCCGCCACCGTCAGCCCGGCCTGGTTCCACCAGGAGCACGGCCACCGTGCGATCGGCGTGGTGTACCGGCCGTCGTACGAGCATGTGACCAACTACGTGCCGACGGTCCTGGCCCAGCGGTACGACGCCTTCTGCCACCTCGACCGGACCCACGCCGTCACCCCGCTGAACCCCCTGGCCCACGTGGGCCGCTCAGCCACGGTCACCGCGAAGGGATGACCAGCTCGCGGCCGTGGTAGAAGCCTTCCCGTTCCTCCACGACGTACGGGGCCAGGCCGGTGCGCCGCTGTGCCTCCAGGTCGGACGTCCGCCAGGAGTCGCAGGCCTCCTTGGAGTCCCAGAACGACACCCCGGTGATCTCCTGTCCGTCCTCGGACCAGTACGCGAAGGCACGGCGCATACCCTGCGGATGGGTGACCGGCCGCCAGGCCCTCTCGACGTCCTCCAGCGTGCCCGGCTTGATGCGACGGGTCGTCACCCAGACGAAGCGCTCCTCCATCGTGGTCTCCTCCGCTACGGCGGTTCGGCTGCTCGGCGCCACTTCGACCACCGTAGATCCACGGCGCCCATCCCGCCTGCGTACAGGGCCTAGCGAGGGCGTTCCCTGCGTCGGCGGCGCAGGACCACGGCCAGGTCCACCGCCGAGAAGACGGCGAAGACCGCGCACAGTCCGGTGACGACCGCCAGTTGTGAGGCCGTCGGGCTGCTGTCCGGCCCTGCGCGCGCCGACCACAGGGCGAACAGCACCGTCGCGGCCACGAAGAGCGGCGTGAAGCACACGGCCAGCAACAGCCGCAGCCCCAGAGCGCTACGGGCGGTGATGGGCTCGGTGCCCGTGCGCTCCCAGCGCCGGCCGATGAAGCCGGAGCGTGAGCGCGGCACCGGGGACCGGTTTCGGTGCGGGAGTGGCATGACTGCCGAGTTCCACCATTGGCCCGCGGCAATCCGCGGTCAGCCGTCGCGGGCGAGGGCCGCGATCGTGCCTCCGGCGAGTACGGTGCGCCGGCGGCCGTCGGAGAGGTGGTGGCGGACCGTGTACGTCTCGTTCCTGGTGGTGTTGCGCAGCCGCAGGCGGGGCTCGGCGCCGGGGGCCAGCGCGGTGTGCAGGTTCTCGAGCCGCAGCCGGTCGCCGGGCTCGACGCGGTCGTAGTCGGCCGGGTCGTCGAACTCCAGCGGCAGGACGCCGAAGTTGGTCAGGTTCTGCCAGTGGATGCGGGCGTAGGACTTGGCGACGACGGCGCGCAGCCCCAGGTGGCGCGGGGTGATGGCGGCGTGCTCGCGGGAGGAGCCCTGGCCGTAGTTCTCCCCGCCGACGACGAAGTGACGGCCCGGTCGGCCGTCGGTGGCCAGGTCGGCGGCGCGCCGGGGGTAGTCGGGGTCGAGCCGGGTGAAGGTGAACTCGGCGAGCCTGGGGATGTTCGAGCGGTACGGCAGCGCCTTCGCGCCGGCCGGGGAGATCTCGTCCGTGGAGACGTTGTCGCCGCACTTGAGCAGCACCGGGCCCGCCAGCACGTCGGGCAGCGGGTCGAGGTCGGGCAGCGCGGAGATGTTGGGGCCGCGTTCCAGCTCGGCCCCGGCCGCCTCCTCGGGCGGCAGCGGCTGCTCGAACATGGCGCGGTTGACCGAGGCGTGCTCGGGCGGCCGCGGCTGAGGGTAGGGCACGTTCTCCTCGGCGGCCCACGCGCGCGGGTCGGTGATCGCACCGGTCAGGGCGGAGACGGCGGCGGTCTCCGGGGAGCACAGCCACACCGCGTCGTCCTCGGTGCCGGAGCGGCCGGGGAAGTTGCGCGGGAAGGTGCGCAGGCTGTTGCGGCCCACGGCCGGAGCCTGGCCCATGCCGATGCAGCCGAGGCAGCCGGCCTGGTGGATCCGGGCCCCGGCGGCGATCAGGTCGAAGGTCGCGCCCGTCTTCGTCAGGTCGGCGAGGATCTCGCGGGAGGTGGGGTTGATGTCGAAGCTGACGGCGGGGTGGGTCTGGCGGCCCGCGACGATGCCGGCGGCGACGGCGAAGTCGCGCAGCCCGGGGTTGGCGGAGGAGCCGATGACGGCCTGCCCGACGGGTTCGCCGGCGACCTCGCGCACGGGGACGACGTTGCCGGGTGAGGTGGGGCGGGCGATGAGGGGTTCGAGGGTGGAGAGGTCGATCTCGTCGGTCAGGTCGTAGCCGGCGTCCGGCTCGGCGGCCAGCTCACGGAAGTCGGCCTCGCGCTCCTCGGCGCGCAGGAAGTGCCGTACGGCGTCGTCGGCGGGGAAGACGGAGGTGGTGGCGCCCAGCTCGGCGCCCATGTTGGCGATGACGTGCCGGTCCATGGCCGTCAGCCCCGCCAGGCCCGGGCCGTGGTACTCCAGGATCCGGTTGACGGCGCCCTTGACGCCGTGCCGCCGCAGCAGTTCGAGGATCACGTCCTTGGCGCTCACCCACTGCGGCAGCCGGCCGGTCAGGCGGATCCCCCAGATCTCCGGCATCGTCACGTGCAGGGGCCGTCCGGCCATGGCGAGGGCGACCTCCAGGCCGCCGGTGCCGAGCGCGAGCATGCCGAGCGAGCCGGCGGCGCAGGTGTGCGAGTCCGATCCGGCGAGCGTCTTGCCGGGGATGCCGAAGCGCTGCATGTGGGTGGGGTGGGAGACGCCGTTGCCGGGCTTGGAGTACCAGATGCCGAAGCGACGGCACGCGGAGCGCAGGAAGGCGTGGTCCTCGGCGTTGCGCTCGTCCGCCTGGAGCAGGTTGTGATCGACGTACTGGACGCTGACCTCGGTACGGACCCGGTCCAGACCGAGGGCCTCCAGCTCCTGCATCACCAGCGTGCCGGTGGCGTCCTGGGTGAGGGTCTGGTCGATCCGCAGACCGATCTCCCGGCCCGGCTCCATCGCACCGTCGACCAGATGATCGGCGATGAGCCGGTGCGCCAGCGTGCCGTGCGAGACCGTCACACCACCCAGGCTGCGCGCTCGGCCCGGGGGACGGCAAGCCGGTCCGTCACCGGGGCGACTCGCACACGATCTCGTCCCGCGGCGCGTAGTGCGTGCGGAACGGTTCCCGCCGCACCACCTCGCCGTCCTTGACGAAGACCCGCTGCACGCTCACGTCGAAGCCCTCCAGCGGAGTCTGCGGAACGCACCGCTTGTCCGTGTTCACCTTCCGCTCCGGCTGCTTGACGTTGGTACGGGGGCCCTTGAGGGCGCCGATGTCGTCGTACTTGCGGGTGCCGAGGAACGTGATGGTGACCGAGGAGTCGGTGGACCGGGCCTGGATGTAGATGGCGTTGCCGGAGTCGTTTCTGAACTTCAGGTCCAGGCTGCCCCAGGCGACCGTCGCCTCGCGGCCCTCCGGGTAGCGCTCGATGTAGAAGGAGTGGGCGCCGTACTCCACGGGCTTGACGCCGGCGAAGAACATCGCGTTGAAGACGGTGGTGGCGACGGCCGAGACCCCGCCGCCCTGCGCCTTGGTGAACTCGTCGTTGAGGATGATCACGCCCTCGACGAAGCCGTTGGCCGCGGTGCGCTCGCCGACGGTCCGGTTGAAGCTCCACGTCTTGCCCGGCATCACGACCGAACCGTTGATCAACTCCACCGCGCGGCCGATGTTCCTCGAACGGTAGGGCGCCGGCTCGAAGTTGACGGTGAACGACGACATCTGCTCCCGCAGCCCCAGCCGCTGGACGTTCGCGCGGGACACCTGCGGCTCGGCCACCAGCGTGGCGATCTCGCCGCTGCGTGCGGCGCCCCGCTGGGTGAGCAGCGGCAGTACGGCCTTGCCCAGCGCCTTGTCGGTCACCACATGGCCGGCCCGGCCGTCCTCGGCCACCGCGACCCGGTTGCCGACCAGGCGCAGCTCGGCGTTGCGGGGCCTGGCGGGCAGGGCGGACAGGGGGCGGGCCACCTCGGGGTCGGCGCGCAGGCCCTCGGCGTCCAGCCTCGGGGTGAGCCGGCCGGCGGCGTCCGGGCGCATCGTCAGGTACTCGCCCAGCACGGGCTGCTCGATGGTGAAGCGCCGGTCGGCCGCGGTGAGGGTGACCGGCGCCGACATGGCCGGCTCCGCGAACTCACGCACCGCCCGGCGCAGCTCACGCTCGGTGACCTTCGGCTTGGTCTCGCGGGTGGGCAGGGCCGTGACGGCGTCGCGGTCGCCTTCGAGGAAGGCGGCGCTCAGGGGGGCGAGCGCGGCGTCCGTGTCGAGTGCGTGGCCGTTGACCGGGGTGATCGGGCGGACCTGGCCGTCCTCGAAGTCGACGGCTCCCTCGCGGGCCTTCCGGTCCAGTGACCCGGCCAGCTTCTTCAGGCCCGCCCGGGCCTTGTCCCCGTCCACCCGCACGGCCGGCTCGACCGGACCGCCCGAGCTGAAGAGCCCGCCGATCGCGGTGAAGGGGTCGGCGCTGTCGGTGCGGCCGGCCCGGTCCACCGTCTTGTCGTAGTCGAAGGTGATGCCGACCTGCCGCGGATCGACCTTGCCCTCGCGGTCCCCGACCGTCACCGTGAGGTCCCGGGTGCTCACCGGTCCCAGTCGGTCCTGCAGCTTCCGGACGGCCTCCGCGCGGCTCAGGCCCCCGATGTCCACGCCCCGCACCGTCGTGCCGTCCTCTATGTCCCCGCCCGCGACCAGCAGCCCGGTGAGATACAGACCGCCGAAGCCGACGGCGAGGGCGCCGCCGGCCAGAGCGAGGGGCGGGAGTGCGGTGATACGGCGAGCTGGAGCGGTGGGGACGCGGAGGCGCATGGGTCTCCCGGGGCGGGCGATCGACGTGGACGGCGCGTGGGATGACGCGACGCTGTGCGCGAGGCAAGCACATCCAGCTAGCCATAACCGGGCGAAAACACCTATGTCGCACACCACGTATGTTTCACATCACGCCTGCGCCGTAGCCTTCTCCTCGGGTTTCACCTCCTCGACGCCGGAAGCCCCGGACGCCTCCAGCGCCCTGTTGCGCCGCACCGAGGCCAGGAAGGACGCGGCGATCAGGACGACGCCGATCAGGCCGGTGATGATCTCGCTGATCTGGTGCTGGATGGTGATCAGCAGGATCGCGGCCAGGGCGCCGATGGCGTAGTGGGCGCCGTGTTCCAGGTAGACGTAGTCATCGAGGGTGCCCTGGCGGACCAGGTAGACGGTGAGCGAGCGGACGTACATCGCGCCGATGCCCAGGCCGAGCGCCATCCAGAAGATGTGGTTGGTGATGGCGAAGGCGCCGATCACGCCGTCGAAGGAGAAGGACGCGTCCAGGACCTCCAGGTAGAGGAAGAGGAAGAACGCGGCCTTCCCGGCGAGGGCGAGGGCGGACACCGGCTTGCCCTGTGCCCTGGCCTTCTCCTCCTCCTCGTGTTCGTGCTCCTCCTCTTCCTCCAGCCGGTCCTCGAAGTAGCCGGAGAGGCCGCCGACCACGAGGTAGGTGATCAGGCCGGCGACTCCGGAGAGCAGGACGGTGGCGGTCTTGTCGGCGTGGCCGGTGCTGACGTGGGCGTGCGTGGCGAAGGTCAGCGCGGTGGCCAGCAGGGCGATGAGGGCCAGGCAGACCGCCAGCATGTCGATCTTGCCGAGCTTGGCGAGCGGGCGTTCCAGCCAGGTCAGCCACTTGATGTCGCGGTCCTCCAGGATGAAGTCCAGGAAGATCATCAGCAGGAACATGCCGCCGAAGGCGGCGATCGCCGGGTGGGCGTCGGTGACCAGGTCCTGGTAGCGGTCGGGTTCGTCGAGGGCGAGCTGGACCGCTTCGATCGGCCCGACCTTGGCGCTGATGGCGACGATCACGACCGGGAACACCAGGCGCATGCCGAACACGGCGATCAGGATTCCCAGGGTGAGGAAGACGCGCTGCCAGAAGGCGTTCATCTTCTTCAGGATCCCGGCGTTGACGACCGCGTTGTCGAAGGACAGGGAGATCTCCAGGATGGAGAGGATCAGGACGATCCCGAAGGCCTCCCAGCCCCACTGCCACGCGGCGAAGGCCAGGCCGGCCGCCGTGACGGCGAACGACCAGCCGAAGGTACGCAGCACCATCGTCAGCCCTCCGCCTTCACGGCGAGCACCGGGCAGCTCACGCCCAGCAGGATCTGCTGGGCCGCCGAGCCCATGATCAGCTTGCCGACCGCGCTGCGCCGGCGGAGGCCGATCACCACCAGGGAGGCGTCCAGTTGCTCCGCCAGGTCGATGATCTCCTCGCCGGCGTCGCGGGCGCCGAGGACCTGGCGGATGTCGAAGTCGACGCCCAGGGCCGCGAGATCCTCGCGGACATGGGTCAGGTCGGGTTCCTGGGCGAAGCGCGGGTCCACATACGCGTCGCCCCGGGTGGTGTTCACCACCAGCAGCTTCTCGTCACGGCGGCGGGCCTCGCCGATCGCCGCGCGCAGGGCCGCCTCCCCCTCCGGTGAGGGGACGTAGCCGACCAGGATGGTCATCTCGGACTCCAGATGTCTCAGGCGGCGGCGTTGCGCGCGCGCAGCGGGCTGACGACGAAGCGACGGATCAGCGGCCACACCAGGACCAGCGCGACCACCGTGTAGACCGTGTACGACACCGGGCCGCCCAGCAGCCCCGACAGCTCACCGCCGGACAACTGCAGGGAGCGCCGGCCCTGGAGCTCCGCACGCGGGCCCAGGATCACGCCGACGATCAGCGGCAGGACCGGCAGCCCGAAGCGGCGCATGGCGAAGCCGAGCAGGCCCAGGCTGAGCAGCAGGAACAGGTCCAGGGGCTGGGCGTTGACGGCGTAGGCGCCCATCGACGCGAAGAACAGGATCCCCGCGTACAGATACGGCCGCGGGATCTGCAGCAGCTTCGCCCACGCCGGGGCCAGCGGCAGGTTCAGCAGCAACAGCAGCAGGTTGCCGATGAACAGGCTGGCGATCAGGACCCAGACCAGGCTCGCCTCGCGCTCGAAGAGCAGCGGGCCGGGCTGGATGCCGTACGACTGGAAGGCCGCCAGCATCACGGCCGCCGTGGCGTTGGTGGGCAGGCCGATCGCCAGCATCGGCACCAGGGTGCCGGCCGCCGACGCGTTGTTCGCGGCCTCCGGTCCCGCGACGCCCTCGATGGCGCCCTTGCCGAACTCCTCGGAGTGCTTGGAAAGCCGCTTCTCCGTGGCGTACGACAGGAACGTCGGGATCTCCGCGCCACCGGCCGGCAGCGCGCCGAACGGGAATCCGTACGCCGTTCCGCGCAGCCACGGCATCCAGGACCGCTTCCAGTCGCTGCGGCCCATCCACGGGCGGCCCACCGGGATCACCTCGGCCGGCTTGCGGCGCAGATGCGCGGCCACCCACAGCGCCTCGCCGACGGCGAAGATGCCGACCGCGACCACGACGACGTCGATGCCGTCGGCCAGCTGAGGTATGCCCAGGGTGAGCCGCTGCTGGCCCGACACCGAGTCGATGCCGACCAGGCCGATGGTCAGGCCCAGGAGCAGGGACACGAAGCCCCGGATGCGGGACGAGCCCAGCACCGACGTCACCGCGATGAACGCCAGCAGCATCAGCGCGAAGTAGTCGGGCGCGCCCAGGCTGACCGCGAAGTCCACCACGAACGGCGTGACCAGGACCAGCAGCAGCGTGCCGATCGTGCCCGCCACGAAGGAGCCGATGGCGGCCGTGGCCAGGGCCTGGGCCGCGCGGCCCGCCTTCGCCATCTTGTTGCCCTCGATGGCGGTCACCACGGACGAGGACTCGCCTGGGGTGTTCAGCAGGATCGACGTCGTCGAGCCGCCGTACATGCCGCCGTAGAAGATGCCGGCGAACATGATGAACGCCTGCACCGGCTCCATGCCGTAGGTGATCGGCAGCAGCAGGGCCACCGTCATCGCCGGGCCGATGCCCGGCAGGACGCCCACCGCGGTGCCGACGACGACGCCGATCAGGGCGAGCAGCAGGTTCATCGGGTCCATGACGTCCGCGAAGCCCTGCATGAGGTTGTTCAGGTTGTCCATCGCCCAGGCCTCACAGGATTCCTTGCAGGACGCCGGCGGGAAGGTTCACGCCGAGGCCGATCGCGAACGCGTAGAACGTCGTCAGGGACAGCGTCACCGCGATCAGGAGGTTGCGGATGTAGTGGCGGTTGCCGAGCGCGAACGCGGTGCCCCAGAAGAGCAGGGCGCCGCTGATCACCCAGCCGAGGCGCTCGATGAGCAGCGCGTTCGCCAGGAACACCGCGATGAGCAGCGTCACCGTGCGCCAGTCGGTGCCGCCCGACAGGTCGACGTCCTCGCCGGCCTCCGGCTCACCGCGGCCGCCCCGGGCCACGTCCACGGCGTAGAACACCGCGAGCACCAGCAGCAGTGCGCCCAGGATCAGCGGCACCGCACGCGGTCCGACCGGGTCGGTGCCGCTGGTGACGTGCGGGATGCCGAATGCGTCCACGATCACGGCGGTGCCCAGCAGGGCGAGGAACGCGCACACGCCGTACTGTGCGCGGTCCCCGCCCTGACGGGGCGGAGGGGAGTCCTCCACGGTCCGGTCCTTCACCTCGTTCACCTGCGAGCTCATGCCAGCCCGAGCTCGGCCAGCAGGTCGGCGACCGCCTTGTCCTGCTCGGTCAGGTAGGTGCCGAAGTCGTCACCGGTCTGGAAGGCGTCGACCCAGCCGTTCTTCTCGAGCTGCGCCTTCCAGTCGTCGGAGTCGTGCATCTTGGTCAGCGCGTCGACCCAGGTCTGCTTCTGCTCGTCGGTGATGCCGGGCGGGGCGACGATGCCGCGCCAGTTGGTGAAGACCAGGTCGATGCCCTCGTCCTTGAGGGTGGGCACCTCCTTCAGCGCCTCGATCGGCTTCTCGCTGCTGACCGCGAGGACGCGCACCTGGCCGGCCTCGACCTGGTCGAGGAACTCACCGAAGCCGCTGGCGCCGAAGGCGATCTTGTTGCCGAGGATGGCCGGGAGCAGCTCGCCGCCGCCGTCGTAGGAGACGTAGTTGACGTCCGTCGGCTTGATGCCGACCGCCTTCGCCAGCTGCATCGGCAGCAGGTGGTCGGGGCCGCCCGGCGACGAGCCGCCGCCCACCGCGAACTTCTTCGGGTTCTTCTTCCAGGCGGTGACCAGGTCGTCCATCGACTTGTACGGGGAGTCCTTCGGCACGACGATCGCGCCGGCCTCCTCGATCAGCTTGGCGAGCGGCGTGGTGTCGGTCAGCGTCGCCTTGGACTTCTGCGTGTACGAGGCTCCGACGACACCCAGGCCCATCTGCATGGCCATCTTGCCGTTGCCCTTTTCGTTCACCAGGCGCTGCAGGCCGACGGTGCCGCTGGCGCCGGGCAGGTTGAAGACCTGGACGCCGGAGGCGACCTTGGTGTCCTGCATGACCTGGGAGACGGTGCGGGCGGTGAGGTCGTAGCCGCTGCCCGGGGTGTTGGGGACCATGAGTCGCAGGCCGGTCACGGGCTTGCCGCCCCCGCTTCCGCTCCCGGACTCCTCCTTGTCGGCGGTGGCACCACAGGCGCTGACCGCGAGCATGGACGCGGCTGCAAGAGCTCCGACAAGTGCGGCTCGTCGAGTTCTCATGGCTCATCTCTTTCGCTTGGGCCGATCCGGCGCCATGATTGTGCGGTTCCTGAGACACCCCGTCTCGGTTGTGTGACCATTGAAGGTTGAGTTCATAGTGGTCATAACGTCACGGTCACCGTCCCGAAGACAGCGACGCCATACGCTCGCCGGTGAGCTGCTGAGATGGCAGCTCGCCATTGTCGTGATCGTGCTGGCCGCCGTCGCCGCGGTCTCGCTCGCGCAGTCCAAGGCGACCTTCGACCGCGTCGAGGGGCGCCGGGTCACCGCCCTCGCCGAGGAGACGGCGAGCAACCCGCTGGTGCGCACCCAGCTCATGCGGCCCGCCCCCGCCGAGATGCTCGCCCCGCTGCTCCAGTCCACGCTGAACAGATCCGGGGTCACCTCCGCCACGGTCGCCCGGCCCGACGGCACCATCGTGGCCTCCACCAACCCCACCGTCCTCGGGACGCGGCTGCCGGTCTCCGGCAAGGACGCCGCCGGGGGCCGCGGCTGGTCCGGGGAGCTGCCGGTGAACGGCGTCACCGAGTTGGTGACCCAGGCGCCGGTGCTCAGCGCGGAGGACGGCAACGCCGGGGAACACCTCGGCACGGTGATGATCGGGCGGGCCTCGCCGTCGGTGTGGCAGCGGCTGGTGGGCGCCTCCTCCTATCTGCTGGTCTACCTCGGCGTCGCCAGCGTCCTCGGGGTGGCCGGCTCCTGGCTGCTGGCCCGGCGGATCAAGCGGCAGACCTTCGGCATGGAGCCGCGCGAGATCGCCGGACTCGCCGAACACCGGGAGGCGATGCTGTTCGGGATCGCCGAGGGCGTGGTGGCCCTCGACCCGCAGCAGCGGCTGACGCTGGTCAACGAGGTCGGCCGCCAGTTGCTTGACCTGCCCGAGAATTGCGTCGGGATGAGCCTGGCCGATCTGGGGATCGAGGGGCGGCTGTACGACGTCCTGGCCGGCACGGCGCCCGAGGACGAGCCCGGCGACCGCAGATCCTGTGTCACAGCCCCGGCCGGGCGCGCGGCGTCTGGCACGCACTCCCCCACGCTCGAATGCGCTCACGCGGGGGGACCCCCATGCCGCGTTGCCGAACCGCCCACGTGGCTCCTCCCCCACGCTCGAACCGAGCTTCGCTCGACTCGCGCGGGGGCACCCCCATCGAGGACGGCTCCGGCGCCTTGCGATCGCACGCACCAGACGCCGCGCGCTGATCCGGCCGGGGCTGTGACACAGGCTCTGCCACGGCGCGACGAGGTCGTCGTACGGCGGGGCCGCGTCCTGGTGATGAACCGGATGGACGTCACCAAGGACGGCCGCCGCCTCGGCTCGGTGACCACCCTGCGCGACCGCACCGAACTCGCCCAACTGGAACGGGAGTTGGGATCCTTCCGCAGCACCACCGAGCTGCTGCGCGCCCAGGCTCACGAGTTCTCCAACCAGCTCCACACCATCTCCGGGCTCATCCAGATCGGCGAGCACGACGAGGTCGTGAAGTACGTCCGCGCCCTGCGCAGACACCGCGAGTCGCTCGACCTGACCCTCACCAGCCGGGTCCGCGACCGGGCGATCGCCGCGCTGCTCATGGCCAAGTCGGCGCTCGCCTCGGAACGCAAGGTGCGGCTGAAGATCTCCGAGCGGACCGCCCTGGAGCAGCTCGATCCGACCGACTCCGCGGACGTGGCGACCGTGCTCGGCAACCTCGTGGACAACGCGGTCGACGCGGCCGCGGCGGGCGAGGCCGGCCACGACGCGTGGGTGGAGGTGGAGCTGCGCCAGGACGCCTCCAGCGTGGAGATCGTCGTACGCGACTCGGGGCCGGGCGTGGCCCCCGAGCTGGCACAGGAGGTGTTCCTGCACGGGTTCACCACCAAGGCGGCGCAGGGCGGCGACCGGGGGATCGGCCTGGCGCTGACCCGGCTGGTGTGCAAACGCCGGGGCGGTGAGGTGTCGGTGACCAATACACAGGAGGGCGCCATGTTCACCGCCCGGATGTCCGTCGGCCGACCGGCCGACCGAGCGACGGAGACAGTCCGATGATCGATGTGCTGATCGTGGAGGACGACTTCATGGTGGCGCGGATCCACCGCGGATTCGTCAACGACGTCGCCGGGTTCCGGGTGATCGGCACGGCGAACTGCGGCGAGCAGGCGCTCACCGCGGTCGCCGAACTGCAACCGGACCTGGTCCTGCTCGACCTCTACCTCCCCGACATGTTCGGCCTGGAGATCATCCCCCGGCTGCGCACCGCCGGGCACGACTGCGACGTCATGGTGATCAGCGCGGCACGCGAGTCGGAGGCGGTCCGGGGCGCCGTGCGCCAGGGCGTCGTCGACTACCTGCTCAAGCCCTTCGACGCGGAGGACCTCAGGGCACGCCTGGAGCAGTACGCGGCCCGGCGCAGCAACCTCTACGCGGCGGTCGTCAGCGGCCAGTCCGACGTGGACCGGGCACTGGCACGCGGCGCGGCCCCCGCCGCCACGGCGGCCTCCCTGCCCAAGGGCATGAGCGTGGAGACCGCCGAGCTGATCGAACGCGAGCTGCGCGCGGCCGACGGCAGCCTCTCCTCGGCCGAGTGCGCGGCCCGGCTCGGGGTCTCGCGGGTCAGCGCCCGCCGCTACCTGGAGCACTTCAGCGTCACGGGCCAGGCGGAGGTGTCGCTGCGCTACGGGCAGGCCGGCCGGCCGGAGCGGCGCTACAGCTGGGTCGCCGACTGAGCGCTCCGGGCCCGTTCCGTCAGGTCTCGACGGGCCCGGCGAGCTGCACGATGTCGTCGGACGCCATGTCGTGCAGCCGGATGGCCAGGTCCTCCAGGGCGCGGCTGGCGGCGAGTTCGTCACCGATCTCGGGGATGGGCCGGTCGATCGGGTTGCGGTGGGCGACGCCCCGGCCGGTGACGGCCATCAGGTCCTCGGGCGGGTCCTCGGTGGTCAGCACGGCCTCGGCGCGGGTGTCGTCGCCGTCCTCGGTGATGTGGATCCGGACGGTCCACTGCTTGTCTTCCATCGAGATCACTTCCGTCGAGATCACTTCCGTACGGGGCCGGGAGGGAGCCCTACTGATGAGCGTGCGCCTGTTCGCGGGCGGGGTCCAGCGCGAGCCCCGCTTCCGTCCGTTCCTGCCGCGGAGGCATGACAAGAGCCTCCGTGGGCACGATGTGCCGAAAGGTTGCGGAGATAAGGCTGGTCGCAACGGACCGAGCCGTCACAGGAGGAGGGCGCCATGAACCGCCAGGCCCACGTTCGTGTGCGTGTCACTCGCCGGCCCGCCGCTCCCCGCGACACCAGGGGCGAGATCGACCGGCGCACTCCCTCAGGGCGGATCCTGCCGTACTGACCACGCCGACACCGGGCCCTAGCCGACGTAGCGTGAGGGCATGCGGGTGCTGGTCGTCGAGGACGAGGAGCGGTTCGCGGCGGGGCTCCGGGACGGGCTGGAGGCCGAGGGCTTCGCCGTCGACGTGGCGCTCGACGGCGTGGACGGGCTGTGGCTGGCCCGCGAGAACAGCTACGACGCGATCGTCCTCGACGTCATGCTGCCGGGACTCAACGGCTACCGCGTCTGCCGGGCCCTGCGCGCCGAGCGCGACTGGACGCCGATCCTCATGCTCACCGCCAAGGAGGGCGAGTGGGACGAGATCGAGGGCCTCGACACCGGCGCCGACGACTACCTGACCAAACCCGTGTCCTACGCCGTACTCCTCGCCCGGCTCCGGGCGCTGCTGCGGCGCGAGGCGCGGGTGCGGCCCGTCGTGCTCGCCGCGGGTGATCTGCGGCTCGATCCGGCGGCGCGGACGGTCAGCCGGGCCGGGCGGGACATCGAGATCACCGCGCGGGAGTTCGCGCTGTTGCAGTTCCTGCTGCGGCGGGCCGGGGAGGTGGTGTCCAAGCGGACCATCCTCGACCACGTCTGGGGCGACGACTTCGAGGGCGATCCCAACATCGTCGAGGTGTACGTACGCCGACTGCGCAACAAGGTAGACCGGCCCTTCGGACGGCAGTCGCTGCTGACCTTGCGGGGGCACGGGTATCGGCTGGTGCCCGATGACCGGTGAGGCGTGGGGCGCATGACGAGTGAGCGGGACGAGCGCCGGCTGCGGGCCGTGCGGGTTCGGGCCACGGTCGTCGCCGTGCTCGCCATCGCTCTCGCCCTGGTCGCCGCCGGCGTCGCACTCGTCGTCGGGCTGCGCACGGAGCTGAGCAACGACGTGCGGGACGCCGCCCGGGCGCGGGCCACGGACGTGGCCCGGGTCATCGAGGCGGGCCGCGGGGTGCCCGCGCCGAGCGTGGTCGCGCCCGACGAGGAGTTCCTCCAGGTCGTCGCCGCCGACGGCACGGTCGTCACGGCCAGCGAGAACGTCGAGGGGGAGCCCGCGCTGGCCCGGCTTGGCCCTGGCGAGAGCGCCACCGTCGACACCCCGTTCGACGACGACCCCTTCCTGGTGGTCGCGGTCGGCGCCCGGGCCGGGGACCGCGAACTGGTCGTCCTCGACGGCCGGGACGCCTCCGGGGTCGCCGAGGCCACCGGCACGGTCACCTGGCTGCTGCTCGTCGGCCTGCCCGTCCTGCTCGTCATCGCGGCCGCCGCGACCTGGACGGCCGTCGGCCGCGCCCTGCGCCGCGTGGCCCGCGCCGAGGCCGCCCAGCGCCGGTTCGTCTCCGACGCCTCCCACGAACTGCGCTCACCCGTCGCCACCGTCCGCCAGCACGCCGAGGTCGCCCTCGCCCACCCGGAGCGGACCGACACCGGTTCCCTGGCCGGCACCGTGCTCGACGAGGCCGTCCGCATGCAGCGTCTGGTCGACGACCTCCTGCTGCTCGCGCGCGCCGACGAGAGCGCCCTGCTGCGGGGCGGACCGCGCCCCGTCGACCTCGACGACCTGGTCCTGGCGGAGGTACGGCGGCTGCGCTCGACCGCGCCCGGCCTGCGCGTCGACGGCACGGCGGTGGGCGCGGCCCGGGTGAGCGGCGACGCGGAGGCGCTGCGGCGCCTGGTGCGCAACCTGGGCGAGAACGCGGCGCGGCACGCCCGCACCCGGGTGGCGTTCGCGCTGACGGACGCCGGGGACGGATGGGTGCGGCTGGAGGTGGAGGACGACGGTCCCGGCGTTCCGGCCGCCGAACGGGCCCGGGTCTTCGAGCGTTTCATACGGCTGGACGAGTCGCGTGCGCGGGGGGAGGGCGGCGCCGGGCTGGGCCTCGCGATCGTCGCGGAGGTGGCGGGGGCGCATCGGGGGCGAGTGGAGGCGGGGGTGAGCGAGGGGCTGGGCGGGGCGCGGTTCACGGTGCGGGTGCCGTCGGCGCAGGAGTGAGCGCCGTACTGAACCGCCCCCCGCCGCTTTCTGACGCCGCTTTCTGACGCCGCGTTCAGGCTCGTTCAGGGGCTGTTCAGCGACTGTGAGGGACTCTCGGACCAGCCGATCGGCATCGAGGAGGGCCGCCATGAGCACGCACCGAAGGATCCTGTGGCCGGGGGCCGTCGTGGGCGCGGTCGTGCTGATGGCCGGCGCCTGCTCCGGGAGCGCGAACGGGTCTCAGGGCGCGCCCTCCGACGACTGCGTGCGCGTCGTCGACGAGGAAACCGGCCGGACGGGCAAGGACTGCCTGCCGCTCGCCCCCGAGAGCGACCGCGTCGACCTCGCCGAGCCGACGTTCTCCCACTCGACCCGGATCACCAACTCCCTGCACCCCACCGGCGAGATCGACCAGGTCGTCATGGGCGGCCAGGAGGAGGACGAGGTCTTCCGCACCGAGGTCAGCACGCTGCCCGGCAGCAAGACCATCACCTTCGACGGCAGGACCGTCCAGGCCCTGACCCAGCAGTACGTCGCCTACGCCGACGGCCGGATCAAGGAACTCGCCCTCGACTGGTACGCCCAGGCCGACGACGGTTCCGTCTGGTACCTCGGCGAGGACGTCTTCAACTACGAGGACGGCGTGGTCGCGGACACGGAGGGCACCTGGCAGGCGGGCCGCGACAAGGCGCCCGCCGCGATGATCATGCCTGCGCGGCCGGAGAAGGGTGACGTCTACCGGCCGGAGAACCTCCCCGGCGTCGTCTTCGAGGAGGTCACGGTCAAGGAGACCGACCGGACCGTCGACGGGCCGTACGGCAAGGTCCAGGGCGCGATCACCGTGCGCGAGCTGCACATGGACGGCTCGACCGAGGAGAAGACCTTCGCCCCGGGCTACGGCGAGTTCGCCACGGGGACCGAGGACGGCGATCTGGAGGCGGTGTCGATCGCGGTGCCCACGGACCTCGAACAGGGGCCGCTGCCAGGGAAGTTGGCCGCGCTCGACCGGGCGGCACAGGCCGTGCAGGACGGCGAGGTCACCGACGCCGACCTGGGCGCGGTGCGGGATGCGTGGACGGCGTACCGCGACTCCGACGTCGTACCGGACCTGCTGGACCGGCAGATGACACGCGACCTCGACACGCTCGACGAGGCGGTGGCCGCGACGGGCGAGGAGGAGACGCTCGGCGCCGCGCTGCGGGTCGCGCAGAACACCTCGGATCTACGGCTGCGTCACGAGCCGCTGCCCGTGGTGGACCTGGACCGGTTCGACATGTGGGCACGGCAGTTGGGGATCGACGCGGCAGCCGGCGCCGAGGGGGCCGTCGCAGGCGACGTCACCGCCCTCGAACTCGTCTGGGAGCGGCTGCGGGACGGCTCGGCGGCGTCCGCGGAGGTCACGGCCGGCCTGCGCGAGGCACGGGAGGCGGCCGACCGGAAGGACATGGAGCGGGCGGAGCGGTTGGCGCCGGGCCTGCGGGAGAACATCGCGAAGGTCACGCCCTGACGCCCCGGTCGTAGGCCGACGGAGCTCAGGTCACCGGATCCAGCTCCAGCGGCTCGATCCTGCCCTCCAGCATGGTGCCGAGCCCCTGGACGGCGCAGACGTCGGGGCGCTCGGCGATGTGCACCGGCATGCTGGTCGCCTGCCGCAGCATGTCGTCGAAGCCGGGGAGCAGGGCGCTGCCGCCGACCATCATGATGCCCCGGTCGGCGAGGTCGGCCACCAGGTCGGGCGGGCAGTCGCGGAGCACCTTGCCGATGCTGTCGAGGACGGCGGTCAGCGGGGTCTGGATGGCGACCCGTACGGCGGCGGTGTCGACGAGGACGGAACGGGCGAGGCCGGTGCAGACGTCGCGGCCGTGGATCTCGGTGGCGGCCGGGCCGTGCGCGGTGAGCCCGTTGCCGGACAGGGCGAGCTGCAGCGGCCGTACGTTCTGGCTGGGCAGCATCAGCTCGTGCTCGTGCCGCAGATGCTGCACGATCGCGTGGTCCACGGCCTCGCCGCCGACCCGGACGCGTTCGGCGGCGACGATGTTGCCGAGCGACAGCACCGCGACCTCGGTCGCGGCGGCCCCGCACACCATGATCATGCTGGCCTCGGGCTGCTCCACGGGCAGCCCGCACCCCACGGCGGCGGCGATGAGGGTGTCCACGAGCTCGACCCGGCGGGACCCCAGACCCACCAGCGTCTCGATGGCCGCGCGCTGGGCGAGCGGGTCGGCGTTGTGCGGGGTGCAGACGGCCCCCCTCAGGAACGGCTTGCGGCGCAGGGCGCGGCGCATCTTGTCGCCGAGCAGATGCCGCAGCATGCGCTGCGCCATCTCGATGTCCACGACGGTGCCGCCGGAGACGGGCCGTACGACACGGATGTAGTCCGGGGTGCGACCGGTCATCTTCTCCGCGAACTCGCCGACCGCGATCAGGGCGCCGGTGCGGGTGTTCATGGCGGCGACGGAGGGCTGGTCGACGACGAGCCCCGAGCCCTTCACATAGACACGGGTCCTGGCCGCCCCCAGGTCGACGGCGAAGTGGCAGCGGCGAAGCTGCTCCAGAGTGGCGGGCATGTGGGGGTCCTCCCGAAAGCGCAGACCATGGGTCCGCCGGGTGGGTGGCGGGCCTCGCATTGGGTGTGTGGGGTCGTGGGTGCGGGCCGGCGCGTCGTGGCGGCCTCTCCTTGGCCATCGTGCGGGCGGGCGGGAGGGCGTCGCCTTCTGGAGGGGGCCGGGCGGGGTGCGGCTGAATGGGGGGTTCTGGAAGTGATGGGGTGTCAGGGGGTGTGTCGCGGTCACAGGGAGCGGGCGGCGTCGAGTAGGGGCTCCAGGGAGTCGACGATCAGGTCGCAGCCGGCCTTGCGGAGACGCCGTTCGGCGGCGGGGGAGTCGGCGTGGCCGATGACGGGGATGCCCCGGTGCCGGGCGGCGGTGACCTCGGCGGCTGTGGCGGAGATCAGCAGGAACTCGGCGGTGCGGCCGAAGTGGTTCAGGGCGAGGCGCAGGCGCTCCGGATCGGGCATCAGCGGAATGCCGCGGCCGAAGACCGCCGACACGGGGAGTTCCCGGGAAGCCAGGTGACGGTGGACGGCCTGCTCGCAGAAGTCCGTGACGACGGCGAGGCGGCGGCCGGAGGCGTGCAGGGCACGGGCGAGCTCGCCCGAGTGCGGGGTGTGTGCGGACCGGGCCGCGGCCCGCAGTTCCAGCCCGTCCAGGCGTTCGCGCAGGATCGGGGCGACGTCGCTGCCGGCGAAGACTCGCAGTACGTCCAGAGGGTGGACGAGTTCCTCCAGGTGCCGGGCCGGGCCACCGCCGTCACCCGCGAGGGGACGCCCCGCCAGCGCGTCCTCCGGGTCGCGGTGGTCGACGACCAGGGAGAGCAGGTCGAGGGCGGCACTGCGGGCGGCCTTCGCGGAGAACGGCCTGGTCAGGGGGCCCTCGAAGCCGAGCAGGACGACATCGGCGGCGCGCAGGAGGTCGGCCGGGGTCGTGGCGGGCGGGACCCGGGGCGCGGGGCTGGACCGCGCCTCTGCCTCCAGATGGACCGAGCACGTCACCGACACCCCCGGCACCGGCCAGCTCTGCAGCCTGGCCCGCACGGCCTGCTGGGCCGCGCCCGCCCGGCTCAGCGGATAGCGGCGGGTGACGCGGCTCGCCTCCCCGGCGACGTGTTTGAGGAGGATGGCGTCGACGCCCGTGATCCCGCAGGCGATGAAGGCGACCGGGTCGTCCACATGCCAGGACAGTTCGATCGTGGCGGCGAAGGTACCGCCGGAACCGGGGAGGGAGAGGGGCATGCCGGACAGGTGCACCGTGAGGTCGACTTCGTAGTACGTCATGCGCTGCGGCGGACGTCCGGCCGGCGGGTGGGCCGGGTGCAGGACGGTCATCGGGCCGTCGCCCGGCGCGAGGACGACGGCTGTGCGGCCGGGGTCCGGGGCGACGAGTCGGCCCACGTCCGGCGTGGTGAACGGGCCCCGCACGATGTTTCGGGCCCGCTCGTCCGCCTCCCGGTCCGGCAGGTTGAGGGTGCTGTACCAGGCGAGGGGCGCGCCGGGCCCTTCGCCCGTGCGCAACGGTTCGAAGCGGGAGGTGCCGAGATAGGTGGCGCTGCCGTCTGCGAACTGCTCGTACAACGTGGGGGAGACGACGACCAGCACATCCGCGTCGGCGGTGTCGAGGAGGGCACGCATACCCGGCCGGGTATGCTCGGCGTACGGCCCGTGCCAGAACGTCACCCGCAGCCGTGGCCGGTCCTCGATCTCCGCGAGAGCCTCCGGCAGCCCGCGCAGCAGCGAGACCAGCACGGGAAGGACGAAGGCATCCGGCTCGGTCAGTACGACGTAGCCGTTGTCGCGGGCCAGCACCTCGTACTGGTGCGAGGCCAGATCCCCGCGGGACAGCAGTTGGGTCACCGCCAGGCCCAGGGCGTCCTGGGCGTCGGGCCGTTCGTCGAGGCCGGTCGCCTCGAAGACGATCGTCGGCCGCTCCCGCTCGGGTGCCGAGCGCAGTTCGAGGTACAGCTCGTGCAGGGCGGGGTCGATCGGGTCGCCGTGCCGGCGCTGGCGGGCCTCGGCGTAGGACTCGTACGCCTCCATCGCCTCGGCGATCCGCCCCGTCCCCTTCAGCGCCAGGATGTGCAGCCTGCGGAGGTCCTCGCGGTCCGGATGCTCCCGGACCAGGGCGGTGAGGTCGGTCGCGGCACGCTCGAAGTCGCCCATTTCCAGGTCGAGTTCGGCGTGTGTCACGCACAGGGTGAGACGCAGGGCACGCAGCCGGGTGCGGGTCGCCTTCGCGGCGGGGCCCGGGACGCCGTCCAGGGGATCGCCGTAATACAGGCTCAAGGTGTCCTGGATCAGGGAGCGCCGGGCGTTCGGGGTCAGGTCGTCGGTGCGCTCGGCGACCAGTTCCTCGCAGTGGTGGATGTCGAGGTAGTCGCCCGGCAGATGGAGGGCGTAGCCGTCGGAGAGCTCGGCGAGGGTGCCGGGGCCGAGGCACTGCCGTAGCTCCGTCGCCAGTTGGTGCAGTCGGCGCATGGTCTGGAGGTCCGACGGAGGCTGCTCCCACAGGCTCTCGGCCAGCTCGGTGTGGGTGACGCGGCGGCCCTGTCTGAGCAGGAGCACACAGAGCAGGGCCTGGGCGTCCGGGGACGGCAGGGCGAGGGCGCGGCCGCCGCGCCTGATGCTCGGCGGACCGAGCAGGGTGATGTGCAGCCGGTCGGCCTCCGCCCCGCCCAGCGACCAGTCGAGGGCGGCCGAGTGCGGCAGCCGCCGTACGGCCTCGACCGGGTCCTCGCCGCGCGCCAGTTCCGCCAGGATCCGCTGGAACCGCAGGCTGGCCGGGCTGTGCGAGGCCAGTTCCCGCAGCAGCGACCTGAACAGGAGGAAGTCCGACCTCGCGTCGAGCCCTTCCGACTGCTCCCCGAGCGCGAACCTGCTGAGCACCACCGAGCCGTCCGGCCGCAGCAGCAGACCGTCCCAGCCCTCCTGCCCGCGCACCAGACCGCGCGCGTGCAGCGCCTCCAGCGCGGGCACGACATCCGCCACCAACCGGGCGAACACCCGGAAGGAGACCCCCGGCCCGCTGCCGAGCTGAAGTTCGGCCAGGGTGACGCCGTCCACGAACTCGGCCACCAGATACGGCCGTTCGCCCTCCACCCCGTAGTCCAGCACCGGCACGACGTTGCGATGCCGCAGCCCGGCCAGCGCGAGCGCCTCGCGCGCGAACCGCTCCTGCGGGGCGTCCTGGGGCGGATAGCGGTGGACGACCACGGGCCGGTCGGTCCGCACGTCGACGGCCGCCCACATCCGCTGACTCGGCCCCCGCCGCCCCAGCAGCCGGTACCGCCCCCCGACCAGCCCCTCCTCCTGCGCCGCACCGCCCAACCGCCGCACCGTCTCCGCGCGGACCGTGGCGAACGCCCGTCCCGCGTCGCGGCGCGCCTCCGCCCGGAACTCGCCCGCCGCGAGCCCCGCCCGCTCGTCGATCAGCCCGCCCACCTTGGCCAGGAACTCCCGGGTCCGCGTCCGCGCGGTGCGCGGCAGCGACCGCAGCAGCAACTCCCGTACGCCCGGCCGGAACTCGTACGACCCCGGCGGCCCCGGGATCGCGGTCAGCAGGCCGCTGAGGATGATCTCGGCCAGGTGCTGGGGGCGCGGGCTGCGGTCCAGGGCGCGTTGGACGAGGCGCATCACCGGCAACGAGGGGGTGGCCAGGGCGAGGTGGCCGGCGATGCGGAAGGCCTGCGGGGACGCGGTCGCCCGGAAGCGCAGCACCAGGTCCTCCACCGCCAACTCGGCGATGTCGGGGGCGGGTTCGACGGGCGGGACCGGTGTGGGCGGCAGCCAGGCCAGGGCACCCGGCGCGTGTCCGCCGCCCGGCGCGGCGACCAGGGCGGCCCAGTTGGCGAGCCAGGCCGGGGCCGGCTCCAGGACGGGGAGCGGGACGGCACCGGCGTGCGGTTCCCGCTCCGTGTCCCCGTACGGCACGAAGGTGAGCGCGGCCGACGGTGCCGCCGCCGTCGGCGCCGTGAGCAGGCCCGGGGCGGCGGGCAGGGCCGTGGTGTGCCAGAGGTGTTCGGGCAGCGGCTGTACGACGGCCACGGGCATCCGGGACGCCCAGCGGCGCAGGGTGCGGTACCAGCGGTCGCCCGCCGGGCCGGGGCGCCACTGCGGGCCCATGCAGTCGCTGACGACGAGGGTGACGGTACGGCCGTCGGCGAGGGCGGGGACGTGGTGGGCGTGGCCGTCGGGGGTGGCGCGGTGCGCGGTGACCGTGCGGAAGACGCCCGACTGGGCGAGCACGGTGTGCAGTTCGCGCACCAGGGGGCGCCACACGGGCATCGTCGGGCCCGCGTCGTACACCAGGTTCAGCCGCAGCCACCGGTCCGGCGCCGGGCGCAGCACCGGCAACCAGACATCGGGACCGCCGCCGAGCCGGGCGATCCGGTCGGCGGTGGCACGCTCGTCGAGGAGCCGGGCGCGGGGCGAGGGGACCTTGCGCTTGAGGGGGCGCAGGGCGCGCTGGAGGGCGAGCGGGTGGGGGAGCATCGGGGGCGCGGGGGCGAGCAGCGGGGGCGTGCGGGGCGGGGTGTGCGCGTCGGGGTGCGAGGGCTGGGGGAGGTGGAGGGGGACGCGGTCGTCGGGGAGTGGGGTGGGGGACTGCTGGGAGGCCGGGTGCGGGGCCGGGGGAGTGGGGTGCGGGGGTGCGGCGGTGGGTGTGTCCGTGGCGGGGCTGGGGTGGCGGACCTGGCATGCGGGCGACCCTCCGCGACCGGGGCCTCCTTCTCCTCCAACGTCACCCAACTGCCCCGCAAACCACAGGAGTTCGGCAACCTCCCGAGACGTAGGCCCGCCCTCCGCGACCGTACCGCCACCCGTCACCGCAGCCAGCACTGCGGCCAGTCGGCCGACGGCGGAGCCTTCGGCTTTGGCGGGGGCCTTGGCGTCGGTGGGGTCCTCCGCCTCGGTGGTGCCCTCGGCGTCGGCGGTGCCCTCGGCCTCGGTGGAGCCCCCGGCTTCGGTGGAGCCCTTGGCCTTGGTGGAGCCCTTGGCCTTGGTGGAGCCCTCGCGCCCGGCGGAGCTTTCGATCTCGGCGGAATCCTCGCGCCCGGCGATCTCGGCGGAATCCTCGCGCCCGGCGGTGCCCCCGGCCTCGGCGGTGCCCCCGGCCTCGGCGGTGCCCTCGGCGTCGGTGGAATCCCCGCGTCCGGCAGAACCCCTGATCTCGGCGGAATCCCCGCCCCTGGCGGATCCCCCGCCCTCGGCGGATCCCTCCATCCGCCCCCGTCCCTCAGAATCCATCGCCGTCGGCCGTCGTGCTCAGATACGGCATGAGCTGTTCGGCCAGCTTCTCGCGGGAGTCGGCTTCGAGGCCGGCTATGCCGGTGAGGTAGATGGCGTTGAGGAGCTGGTCGGTGGCCAGTTCGCCGGTGCCGGCGCGGGACAGGAACTCGGTGATCAGGGACTGCGCCCGGGCGTCGGGTTCGCCCAGGTGGGCGCGGACGATGTCGGTGAGCTGGGTGTGGTCGGGGCGGCGCAGGCGCAGGCGGACGCAGCGGCGCAGGAAGGCCGGCGGGAACTCGCGTTCGCCGTTGCTGGTCAGGACGACGAATGGGAAGGCGCGGCAACGGACCCGGCCGCGGGAGATCGTCACCGGGACGTCCGTCCCGTCGGCCAGCACCTGGGCCGTGCCGTCGGGGGAGTGGCGGGCCGCGCGGACCAGCTCGGGGATCTCGTACTGGCCCTCCTCCAGGATGTTCAGCAGGTCGTTGGGCAGGTCCAGATCGCTCTTGTCGATCTCGTCGACCAGGAGGGCACGCGGATGCCGGTACGGCAGGAGGGCCGTGCCCAGCGGTCCCAGGCGCAGATGGTCCTCGACGCCGTCGTGGGCGGAGCCGTGGCCGTCGTCCCTGCGCGCCGCGTACAGACGGGACAGCGGGTCGTACTGGTACAGGCCGTCGGCGAGGGCGCTGCGGCTGGTGATGTTCCAGCGCAGCACCGGGCCCAGGCGCAGCTCACGGGCCACGGCGTAGGCGAGGGACGATTTCCCCGTGCCGGGCGGGCCGGTGACCAGCAGCGGGCGGCGCAGACACAGCGCGGCGTTGACCAACTGGACGCTCTCCGGGGTCGGCACATACGTCCTCGCCCGGTGCACACGGTCCGGGGAGACCGCCGCCGCGTCGTCGCCCTCGCCGGGCGGCGACAGCGCGGGGCCGCCGTCGAACGCGCGCCAGGGCGGCGGCGCGGGCAGCCCGGCGATGCCGTCGTGCGGCTCGTTGGTGCCGGTGTAGACGGACCAGTGCGGCATGGTGCTCCCAACGGGGCGGCGGGGCGGGTCAGGTGACGGGTGACCGGGTGTGTACGGCCGTGGCGTGCGGGTCGGTGAAGCGGCGGGGGTCGTCCCACAGGAGCTGGATGTCGCGCGCCCAGTGGTCGTCCTCCGCTTCGGCGAGCTGGCGCAGACCGAGGACCTGGCGCGGGAGCCGGGCGGGCGGCACGCCGGAGACGAGACCGTCGAGGGCGTCCAGGAACGCCGTACCGGGACAGTCTGCGGTGCCCGGGCAGTCGGCCCGGTCCGGGTCGCAGCCCCGACGGGACCACACCAGCACCGGGGCCGGCGCGGTCAGCGAGGTCTCGAAGTGCGGGCGGGTGCGGGCCGAGCGGGGCGTCGCGGCGAAGCCCGCCAGGCCGGCCTCGGACTGCACCAGCGCCAGCCGGAGCTTCCTGGGATCCTGGACGCCGCCGCAGGCGACGCGGTGCACGCGGGCGCCGGTACGCGAGTCCAGGCGTTGCCAGGCCCTGGTGAGGATGTGCTGAGTGCTGGTTCTGCGGCGGGCGTGGTCGGTGACCACCACCGGGTGGACGCAGCCGAGGGGAGTGTCGTCGTCGGGACCCTTCTCCCAGCGGTCGACCGGCCAGTCCAGCCAGTCCCGGGGCAGCACGAAGGCGATCAACTCGTCGGCGCCGGGCGTCAGACGGCAGAAGGCGTCCTCGATGCGGTCCTGCACATACGTCTTCAGCCGTGCCCTGGGGATCGTCTCCGCCGCGACCGGACGCCGGCGCCCCCCGCTGTACGCCGACACCTCGACCCGCACCAGGTCGTCACCGGCGCCGCTGTGCCCCAGCTCGACGAGGATGGCGCCGGTCTCGGCCGTGGGCGGGGCGGTGAGCAGGACGTCGAGCTCGTCGGCGAACCGGGTCACGGTGGCCGGGTCGTCCACGTCGCACAGCACGAACCACGCCGCGGCCCACAACGACCCGAAGCCCTCGAGCGGCGGCTCCGGGTCGAACGGCCCCGCCGCGGCGGCGTAGAGCTGGACGGGATCACAGTCGAGCCGGACCCGCCCGGCCTTCTCGACCAGCGCGCGCAGCCGGGGGGCGTCGGGATGGCCGGGTGAGGGGGAGGGGGAGGGGGCCGGAGTGGGCGTGAGGGTGGGGGTGGGCGTGGGGGCGCAGTGGTGGTGTGCCGGGTGGCCTGGGGTGGTGGTGAGGTGGTCGGTTGCCGGGTCCGGGGTGGTGGTGTAGCGGTCGGCCGCTGGGCTTGGGGTGGTGGTGAGGTGGTCGGCCGCCGGGTTCGGGGTGGTGGTGAAGTGTTCGGCTGCCGGGTCCGGGGCGACGTCACGGTGGTCGGCTGCCGGGTCCGGGACGGCCGTGAAGTGGTCGGCCGCTGGCCCTTGAACGCCCGTGAAGTGGTCAGCCGTCGGCCCTTGAACGCCCATGAAGGGATCGGCCGCCGGACCCGGCACGGGCCCGCCGCGCCGGTGCGTGCGGTGCCGTGCCGGTGCCCCGTCGGCGTACGGGTCACCCGCACCCGCCGTAGTCCCCCGCACCCACCCGCCGTCCGGCACCAGAGCACTGAGGCCGGGCCAGTAGCGGGCCAGTACATGCGTGGGCATCATGCGGCCGGTGCGTACTTCGCGGGTGCCGGCCGTCGCCGTGACCATGCCGATGACCTGGCCGGTGTCGACCAGGGCGACCGCGGCGCCGCTGAAGCCGACCGCCAGCGGCTGGCCGTGCCCGCTCCAGGCCTCCAACTGGATCCACTCCCCGCCGATCAGCAGCTCGGTCACGGTACGGAACTCGGCGATCGTGCCGTCGGCGTCGTACCCGGCCGGGAAGCCGTAGGCCATGAGCTTGCGGTCGGCATGCGCGACGTCGGCCGGAGCGAGCGGCGCGGGGGCGATCGCCGGCTCGCGGTCCAGGTCCAGTACGGCGAGGTCGCCCAGCTCGGACGTACGGCCGTCCCAGCCGCCGTGAGCCACGACGCGCGCGGCGACGGGAGCCTCCCCGGGGCGCTGCGGGAAGGTCACCGTCACCGGGTCCAGCGGGGCGTTCTCGACGACATGCGCGCAGGTCAGCACCCTGCCGGGGGCCACCAGGAAGCCCGCGCCGGACACCACGCCGCCGCAGTCGATCCGGGCGTGCCACTCGGCACCTCTCAGGCCTGTCATGACGCCCCCGTAACCGTCGTCCTTCGTGCATGTCCATGGTGGAGGACGGCCGTTGGAGTTGTCCCGGTTTCCCCACGGTCCCTTTCCGTACCTTCAAACCACCCCCCGGACCACCCCCAGCTCCACCAAGTCCTGCGGCCTGATGCGCAGCTGATCCGCCGTGGCCTCCACCTCCCCCGGCCCCCGCTTCAGGATTGCCGCCGCCAACTCGGGCGCGATCACCGAGAAGTAGCTGTCCGGCGTGGCCCAGGTGCTGCCGGGCGCCGCGAGCGCCAGGGCGCCGCCCGAGCCGCCCTCGCCGATCAGCAGCGTCGTGATCGGCGTGTGCGCGGACGCCACCGCCCCGAACAGGTCCGCGATGGCCGCGCCGACGCCCTGCCGCTCCGCCTCCGCGTCATTGGCGGCACCCGGTGTGTCCACCAGCGTCAGCACCGGGATGCCGAGCCGGTCCGCGAGACGGATCAGCCGGGCGGCGGTGCGGTAGCCGGCCGGCCGGGTGGCGGTTCCGGTCTGCGCGGCGTAGGCGACCGTACGGCCCTCGTGCTCGCCGAACCCGCTCAGCATGCCGTCCGGGTCGGTGCCGCCGCAGCGGTCGCCGCTGATCGCGACACGGTGCGTGAAGTAGGCGTCCAGGTAGCGCTCGGCGCGCGGCCGCCCGGGCGATCGCGCGCGCTTGACCGCGTCCCAGCCGGTGGCGGGGAGATCCTGAAGACCGAGGGCGCGAGGCACCGGCGCCGAGGCGGTGCCGGCCGACGCGGGCCTCGCCCCCGCGCCCGCCCCCGCACCGGCCCTCCCCCGGGTGCCCGCCCCGGCCCCCGCCCCCACACCGGCCCCCGCCCCGGCCAGCAGCCGCAGCCACCTGCCCAGTACCTTCCGCAGTTCCACCGGCCGCACCACCGCGTCCACCGCCCCCGCCGCCATCTGCGCCTCCGCCCGGTAGGCCGCCGGGTCCGCGTCCGGGGGGCGGACCCGGGAGCCCGCGAAGCCGACCTGGGCGTCGGGGAGGGCGAGGATGACGTCGGCGCCCGCGCCGAGGGTGGCCCAGCCGCCGCCCGTCGTCGGGTCCCGGAGCACGGCGATCTGGGGCAGGCCCGCCTCGCGGGTGAGCGCGGACTGGTGTGCCACGCGCTGCAGCTGGGTGAGTGCGAGCATGCCCTCCTGCATACGGCTGCCGCCCGTCGCCACCAGCGGCACGACGGGCAGGCGGTGGGTGCGGGCGTAGGCGTACGCCGCCTCCAGGCGGTCCCCGGTGCGCCGGCCCAGCGAGCCGCCGAGGAAGCCGAACTCGAAGGCGATCAGGACCGCGCGCGTGCCCTCGACGGCGCCGGTGCCGCAGACCACCGACTCCTCCTCGCCGGTGCGTTCGGCGGCGCGGGCGCGGGAGGCGTCGTAGCCCTGCCAGGCGAGGGGGCCGTCGGGCCCGGAGTGCCCTTCCGGGTGGGGGAGTTCGGTGAAGGTGGAGCCGTCGGTCACCAGGGCGATGACCTGCCGGGCCGCGAGCCGTTCCGTCATGAGCTCAGCGCCCGCTTCATGATCTTCCCCATGTCGTTGCGGGGGAGCGCGTCCAGGTAGTGCACCGTGCGAGGGCGCTTGTGCGGGGCCAGACGAGTGGCGACGTGGTCGGCCAACTCCTCGGCCGCGGGCGGCGATTGGGGATCGGCGGGGACCACCCACGCCACGATCCGCTCGCCCAGGTCGGCGTCCGGCTCCCCGGTGACCGCCGCCTCGCGCACCCCGGGATGTTCCAGGAGCGCGTTCTCGATCTCGCCCGCCCCGATCTTGTAACCCCCGCTCTTGATCAGGTCGGTGGCCTTGCGCCCGACGATACGGACGTACCCGTCGGCCTCCCGCACCGCCATGTCGCCCGTGCGGAACCAGCCCTCCGGCGTGAACGCCGCCGCCGTGGCGTCGGGGCGGTTGAGGTACTCGGTGAACAGGTTCGGGCCGCGCACCTGGATCTCGCCCACCGTCTCACCGTCGTACGACGTGATCGGCGCCCCGTCCTCCTCCACCAGCCGCAGCTCCACGCCGGGCAGCGGCACCCCGACCGTCCCCGCCCGCGCCTCGCCGTCCGCGCGGACGCTGGTGTTCATCAGCGTCTCCGTCATGCCGTACCGCTCGATGACGCGCTGCCCGGTCGCGGCCGTGATCCGCTCGTGGTCGTGCACCGGGAGCGCCGCCGAACCCGAGACGAGCAGGCGGGCCTTGCCGAGGGCCTGCGCCAGGCCCGGGTCCTCGGGGAGGGCCTGGGCGACCCGGTGGTACATCGTCGGCACGCCGAACATCATCGTCGCGCCCTCGTTCAGCTCGCGCGCGACGCCGTCCGTGCCGAACCTGCCGAGATGACGCACCGCTCCGCCGCGGCGCAGCGGGCCGAGGATGCCGAGGACCAGGCCGTGTACATGGAACAGGGGCAGGCCGTGGACCAGTACGTCGTCGCCGGTCCACCGCCAGGCGTCGGCGAGCGCGTCCAGGGTGTGGGCGACGGCCCGGCGCGGGATCACGGCGCCCTTGGGCGGGCCGGTGGTGCCGGAGGTGTAGACGACCAGCGCGGGGTCCTCGTCCGAGGCGTGCGGGTCGGGGAGCGGCCCCGCGCCGTGCACGTCGACGTCGATGCGCGCCAAGGCGCCCAGGGCGGCGGGCAGTTCGTCGCCCGGAGCGGCCAGCACCGCCGACGGCGCACTGTCGGACAGGATGTGCCCGAGCTCCTTCTCCCCGGACCTCGGGTTCAGCGGCACGGCCGCGACACCGGCCTCCAGCGCCGCCACCACCGCCACGGCGGTCTCCAGCGCCGGGGTCGCCCAGACGGCCACTCTGCCGGCCCCGCCGATCCGCGCCGCGAGGGGGTGCTGGGCTCTCAGAACACCCCCTAGGGCACCGGCGGCGGCGCCGAGCTCGCCGTACGTCAGGGAGCGGTCGCCGAACCGCAGCGCGGGCCGGTCGGCCGGAGCACCCGTGAGGGCCGGGAAGAGAGAGGACACGCGTCGTACTCCTTAACTGTTCTCGACTGTTCTTGGCCGTTCGTCGGGTACTGGCGGTTGTGGTCATCCCTCGGCCTGCCTACCCCCAGCCCGGCACGACCATCACCAGCCACACCACCGCGGGCACCGCCGCCACCACGATCCCTCCGTACACCATGAGCTGCCGGAAGAAACGCTCACGGTCCACGTCCGGTGCCGCGGCCAGCACCAGCGCGCCGTTCGTCGAGAAGGGGCTCACGTCCACCACGGTCGCCGACACCGCGAGCGCCGCCACCATGCCGACCGCGCCGATCTCCCCCTGCGCCAGGAACGGAACGGCGAGCGGGATCAGCGCGCCCATGATGCCGACGGACGAGGCGAACGCCGAGACGATCGCGCCGATGTAGCAGAGCAGTACGGCCGCCAGCAGCGGTACGCCGATGCCGCCGACGCCCTCGCCGGCCCAGGTGATGGTGCCCATCTCGTCCAGTACGCCGACGTACGTCAGCACACCGCAGATCAGCAGCACGGTCGGCCAGGCGATCTCGCCGACCGCCTTGCGGCTGTCGTCCGGCCAGGCGGTGCTCAGGACGACGGCGAGGGTGATCGCGGTCAGACCGGCGTCCAGATCGAAGCCGAGGACGGCGACGACGAGGGCGACCAGGGAGACGAGGGTGGCGATACGGGCCGGGGTGAGGTGGGTGGTGGCCGGCGTGGTGGCGGTCGGGGCGGGGCGGGTGACGGTGGTGCCGGGCTCGCGAGGGCCGGTGCCGGTGCCTGTTGCGGGGACGGCCTCGCCTCCGGAACTGCCACCGCCCCCCTGGGACCCGCTCCCCGTCGTCTCCACCGCCCCCTGCGCCCACAGCTTCAGCCCGCCGAACAGCACGAACACAACCCCCGCGATGACGAGGTTGACGATCAGGGAGGCCAGGAACAGGGCGACTTCGTCACCCGGCAGCTTCTCGCGCTCGACGATGCCGTTGACGATCGAGCCGTAGATGCTGATCGGCGAGAAGCCGCCGCCCTGCGCGCCGTGCACGACCATGGCGCCCATCAGCAGCGGGCTGATGTGGTACCGCGCGGCGAAGCTCAGCGCGATCGGCGCGACGATCGCCACCGCGGCCGGGCTCACGGCACCGATCGCGGTGAGCGCGCCGGTGAGGGCGAACATCACCCACGGGATGAGCGCCACCCGGCCCCGGACGAGCCGGATGGAGGCGTGCACCAGCCAGTCGGTGGTGCCGTTGGCGCGGGCGATGGCGAAGAGGTACGTGACGCCGACGAGGACGACGAACAGATCGCCGGGGAAGCCGGCGAAGATACCGTCCGCGTCGAGGCCGGCGACGAGGGTGCCGACTCCGAAGGCGGCGGCGAAGGCGAGCGCGCCCATGTTGATGGAGCGGGTGGTCGCGATGACGAACACCACGACGAGGACGAGGATCGAGATGAGTTCGGGGGACATACGGGCTCCCGTCTCTGGGTCCCGGGGCGTGTTGTGGGTACGGGCGGCAGTGGCCAAGTGGCTGAGCCAATTCGGCCTGCTGGCTGGATAGCGTGAGCGCGCGACGGGGGCACGTCAAGGGTGCACGCAAAATTGGCTCAGCCACCGGACCACCAGACCGCCGGACCACCCATCCACTGCCCTCCCCCGGTGCTACGCTCCCGACGAGAGGGGGACCCCGTGACCGACGCCCTGCGCCCCATGACCAAACAGCGCCTCTACGAGCAGGTGCTCGACCGCCTGCGCAGCTACGTCGCCGAGGGCGGCCTCGGCGCCGGGGACCGGCTCCCGACCGAGCGCGACCTGGCCCAGCGGCTCGGCGTCAGCAGGGCCTCGGTGAAGCAGGCGATCGTGGTCCTTGAGGTACAGGGACTGGTGGAGGTGCGGCACGGCGGCGGCACCTACCTGGTCCGGGACAACCTCGACATCGAACCGGTGGACCGCATGGTCGAGCGCCGCCGGCGCCTGCCCGACGTGCTGGAGGCGCGCGAGGCCCTGGAGACCAAGCTCGCCGAACTGGCCGCCGAGCGCCGCACGGAGGAGGACCTCGCGGCCATGCGCTCCGCCCTCGCACACATGGCGAAGGAGATCGAGGACGACGGCCACGGAGTGGAGGGCGACCGCCGCTTCCACGCCGCCGTCACCGCCGCCGCCCACAGCAGCATCCTCGCCGAGTTCATGCGCTCCATCGCCGACCAGATCGCCGAGAGCCGCACCGAATCCCTGCGCCAGCCCCACCGCCCCGCCCGCTCCCTCGCCCAGCACCAGGCCATCCTCGACGCGATCACCGACCAACGCCCCGGCCAGGCGGCGGCAGCGATGCGGCGCCATGTCCGTACGGTGGCGAAGGTGCGGTTGCTGGACTGGGAGCCGGACGGGGAGCGCTAGGGCGAGAGGGGAGGGGCCGGTCGGTGCGCCCATTGCTGCTGGTGGATGTGGACGGACCGCTGAACCCGTATGCCGCGAAGCCACATCGACGCCCCGAGGGCTATCGGACCCACCGCCTCCTGACGCCCCGCTGGGAGGCCGCCGAGCGGCGCCGGCTGGCTGAGTGGGGGCTGCCGGACAAGTCGGTGAAACCACTGCGGGTGTGGCTCAACCCGACTCACGGCCCGGCATTGGACGCGCTCCCCTTCGACCTGGTGTGGGCGACGACGTGGGAGGAAGAGGCCAACGCTTTCATCGCCCCGGTCCTCGGATTGCCCGAACTGCCCTTCATCGCCTGGCCGTCGACGCGGGCCGAGCCCGGGAACGGTGTGTTCTGGAAGACACCGGAGATCGTCGCGTGGGCGAAGGGCCGGGCGTTCGCCTGGATCGATGACGAGATCACCGAAGCGGATCGCGCCTGGGTGGAGGAGCGTCACGGCGGCCCCGCCCTGCTGCACCGGGTCGATCCCCGACGCGGCCTCGCCGACGACGACTTCTCCGCACTCGCGGCATGGGCGACCGCCCTGCGCTGACCCGCGACCAGTCGGCGGCCGTCGCACGCCGTCGTCGGGCCTTGACCTCAAGTCGGGTTGAGTTTCTACGGTCGGTCTCGTCGAAGCAGCTCGGACAGCGACGGAGGGGCCGGCGGCCATGGAGTACTCGCACAGTGACGGCGATCTGATCAAGCAGCCCATCGGCTACTGGAGTTGGGCCGCCTACAAGGCCGTCATCGCCCGCACCCGGGCCGCGCTCGCCGAGATCGGCACCACCCAACCGCAGTGGTGGGTCCTCGCGCAGGTCGCACGTGCCAACACCGCCAAGACCCGCGACGAGGTGTCCCGCCTCCTCCGGAACTACCTCGACACCGGTCCGGAAGCCATGGAGTCGGAGATCGACACGACCATCGCCCGGGGCTGGATCACCGAGGACGCCGAGGGACGCCTGGGCATCACGGCGGAGGGAAGGGCGTTCTACGACAAGGCCGCGGCCCTTCAGGAGGAGCTCTGGGCGGAGCGGCACGCGGACGTCTCCGACGAGGAGTACCTGACCACCCTCAAGGTGTTGCAGCGGTTCATCCACAACACGGGTGGACAGGCCTGGCACCACTAGGGACCCGGGACGCAATTCGGTAGCGGACCGAGCCGTGCTCAACCATGCTCAACCGCATGGTTTCGGTGGTGCAGAACGTGGCGATCGACTGTTCGGATGCCTATGAACTGGCCGGGTTTTGGAGTGAGGTGATCGGTTGTCCGCTGCACCCGTCCGTCAGACCGGGGGATCCGGAGACCCAGGTGACGCTCCCGGAGGGCCCGGCGCTGTACTTCAACCAGGTGCCGGAACCGAAGACGATCAAGAACCGGATCCACCTGTGCCTGCGACCGACGACCTCGCGCGAGGAGGAGGTCGAGCGGTTGCTGAATCTCGGAGCCACCCTGGTCGCCGACCGCCGCGAGCCCGACGGCGCGGGCTGGGCCGTCCTCGCCGACCCCGAAGGCAATGAATTCTGCGTCCTGCGCAGCGAGTCCGACCGCGCGGCGATGTCTTCCTAGACACGGCCCCCTGGGACGGAAAACGCCGCCCGTCGGTTCCGCCATGCCCGGTGCTCTCACACTCGGTCACGCGATTCCCCCCACCTCCTTGGCATGGGCACGTAAAGGCAATCAAGGTGTTACACCGACGCAGGTGTGGTGTTCACGGCGCTCGGTGAGGCTACTGGCACGTACCGACAAAAGGTCCTCCCCCCACATCCGAACAGGATTGGACCCACATACATGACCACCGAACTGAGGCGCGCACCCGCGCCCCGGAACGCTCCGGCCTGCCCGCCGGCCGACGGGTCGCCACAAGGCCGGGTCCTCGCGGTCGGCACCCCCGGCCCCCGACGCGAAAGGCTCACCCGCACCCTCGAATCCACGGGCTACGACGTCTCGCTCGCGGCCCCGGGCGAAGTGGGCCCCAGCGTCCAGCGGACCCCGCCCGACGCGATCGTCGCCCTGGACGGCCACGGCGGCGTCGAACAGGCCCTGGCGGTCGTACGGGAGATACGCACCGCACCCCATGGCCAGGTCCTGCCCCTCGTCATGGTCACCGCCGACCGTGAACCCGCCGGCGTCGCCCGCCTGTTGCACGGCGGCGCCGACGACTGTCTGTCCGAGGCCGCCGACCCCGTCGAACTGTCGGCCCGGATCGCCGCCAAGCTGCACCGCGTCCCGGTCCCCGTCGACCGGCTGGCCCTCGACCCACGCACCGGCCTGTACTCCGCACCCCACTTCCGCGCCGAACTCGACCGCGAACTGCGCCGCCCCGGAAACCGTCCGGGAAACCGTCCGGGAAGCCGTTCCGGACGCCACGCCGGTGTCCTCGCGGTGGTCGCCGCGGCCGAGGCGGACGCGCTGGAGGAACGGTTCGGCGCGCGGGTGCGCCGCGAGGTCGCCGAACGCCTCGCCGGTGTCGCCGAACGCCTCGGCAACGGCAGCAACCGGCTCGGCCGGGACGAGGAGGGGCGCCTCCTCGTCCTCCTGCCCGGCGTGGACGAGGAGACCGCCCGGCGCGCGCTCCAGGAGTTCGCCACCGCCGTGGCCGGCACCCGGTTCGTGGTCGCCGACGAGAACGTACGGCTGACCCCGGCCGTCGGCTGGCTCCCCCTCGCGGAAGCCGACGACCGTGCCGTGGACAAGGCGGGTGATGCCGTCGCCGAGGCCCTGCGCCACCGCGACCTGCGCCCCGTCCGCTACGAACCGTGGATGCGGGCCACCGCACCACGCCGCCGCCCCCGGCAGTTCGTACGCCCCCTGCTGCTGTCCCTCTCACCCCTGCTCGCGCTGCTCATCGGCGTGGGCGTGCCGTTCGCGCTGTACGAGCAGGCGTACGCGCTGCTGGGCTGGGACGTCGCCTCGGCGGTCTACTGGGTGGTGGTGGCGGGGCTGGTCCTCTCCGCCTCCCTGATCCTCCTCGAATGCCTCTTCTCGCTCGACGCGCCCACCCGGCCCGCGGCGCCCGCGCAGCCGTACCCGCCCGCGAGCGCGGTCATCGCCGCGTACCTGCCGAACGAGGCGGCGACGATCGTCGACACCGTCGAGTCCTTCCTGCGCCTCGACTACCCCAACGACCTGGAGATCGTCCTCGCCTACAACACACCGCACGCCCTGCCGGTCGAGGACACCCTGCGCGACATCGCCCGCCGCGACCCGCGCCTGGCGCTGCTCCCGGTGGCCGGCAGCACCTCCAAGGCGCAGAACGTCAACGCCGCCGTCAGCCGCGTGCGCGGCGAGTTCGTCGGCATCTTCGACGCCGACCACCACCCGGCGCCGGACGCCTTCCGGCACGCCTGGGACTGGCTGTCGGGCGGCTACGACGTCGTCCAGGGCCACTGCGTCATCCGCAACGGCGAGAGCTCCTGGGTGGCCCGGCAGGTGGCCGCCGAGTTCGAGGCGATCTACGCCGTCAGCCACCCCGGCCGTACCCGCCTGTACGGCTTCGGCATCTTCGGCGGCTCCAACGGCTTCTGGCGCACCGACCTGCTGGCCCGCACCCGGATGCACGGCTCGATGCTGACGGAGGACATCGACTCGACGCTACGCGCGTTGACGGAGGGCGCCCGCATCGCCACCGACCGGACCCTGATCTCCCGGGAGCTGGCGCCCACCCGCCTCAAGCCGCTGTGGAACCAGCGCTCCCGCTGGGCCCAGGGCTGGCTCCAGGTGTCCCTGCGTCACCTCCGCCAGTCCCTGCGCAGCCCCGCCTTCACGCCCCGTCAGAAGGCCGGACTGGCGGTCCTGTTGGGCTGGCGCGAGATCCAGCCGTGGCTCTCCCTCCAGATCCTCCCGGTCCTCCTCCACTCGGCCGTGCGCGCAGGCGGCGCGGACCGCATCGACTGGGCCACCCCCGCCTGTCTGCTCGCCTTCGCGTTCACGCTCTCGGCGGGCCTGGTGCAGACGGCGTTCGCGGGCCGCCTCGCCGTGCCCGAACTGCGCCGCAGGCGCGGCTGGTTCTGGCGGCACGCACTGATCTCGACCGTCTTCTACACCCACTTCAAGAACATCGTGGCCAGGCAGTCGCACCTCAAGGAACTGCTGGGCGACCGGCGTTGGCGGGTCACACCCCGCACGGCGGCGGCGAAGGCGGTGGGCCAGGAATGAGCACCAGCACCCGCCGGCTCGAACTCCAGGGCTACCGGGGCCTGGCCGCCCTCAGCACGGTCGTCTTCCACGTCTGGCAGCAGTACTACGTCTACGACGCCCAGGGCGCCCACCCGCCGGTCGACAACCCCTACCTCGGGGCGCTGATCTCCCTGGAGGTCATCGACCTGTTCTTCGTCATGTCGGCCTACCTGCTGACACTCTCCTACGCCCGGGCCGCGATCGACGGCGACGACCGCACCCGCCCGCGCAGGGACTTCCTCTTCCGCCGCGCGACGAGGATCCTGCCGCTCTACTTCCTGGCGGTGCTCCTGGTCTGGTCCCTGCGCAACCCGTCCCTGCCCGGCGACTGGCGCGACCTGCTGGAACACCTCACGTTCACGCACGTCTTCGACCAGAAGCGCATCTTCTACACGCTGGGCCCGACGTGGTCGCTGTCGCTGGAGATCGCGTTCTACCTCACCCTGATCGCCGTCGGCCCCCTGGCGATCCGCACCTGCCGCCGCCTGCGCACCCGCCGAGCCCGCGTGCTGCTGTGCGCGTCGGGCTGCGCGGCGCTGTACTTGATACCGGTGGCCTGGATCGCCGTAGCCCACCACGCCCTCGCCGTCCCGCACACCAACTGGCCCGTCTACTTCGGCCCGCAGGCCCGTCTCGGCGGCTTCGCGGCCGGCATGGCGCTGGCGGTGCTGCTGGTGGCGCTGGGCGAACGGGGCCGGATCGGTGCACGGTGGGCGACGGCGACGGCGCTGACCGCCGGGGCCGGCCTGTACGCCCTGTCCTACCACTCCGCCCCGGAGAACCCCTGGCACACCTACTACCACCCCTTGGCCGCACTCCTCTGGTTCGCCCTGCTCTACGCCACCCTCCACGTCCACACCACCGCCCGCCCCCGCTGGCACGCCCTGCTGCGCTCGCGTTGGCTGACGGGCGTCGGCCTGGTCAGCTACAGCCTCTACATCTGGCACGAACCGCTGATGCTGGCCCTGTACGACTCCGGCGCGCTGCCCCGCTCCCAGGCGGGCTTCCCGCTGGCGGCACTGTGCGTGGTCGCCGCCGGGGTGCTGGTCGCGACGGTGAGCTACTGGGCCGTGGAGTACCCCGGAAGCCTGCTGTCGGCACTGCGGGACAAGAAGGGCCGGCAACGGGACTTCTATCCGGAGCCTGAGCCCGCGGTGCGGTGACCCCGGCCCTTCGACGCCCCGACGTCAGACGGCGCCCTCCACCACATCCGCCACCACACAACTCACGTTGTCGGGCCCGCCCGCCTCGTTCGCCGCGGTGATCAGGGTGTGGACGGCCGTGTCCGGGGTCGGGGCGGTGGTGAGGAGGTGGCGGATGCGGGCGTCGGGGACTACTGCGCAGAGGCCGTCCGAGCACAGGAGGTAGCGGTCGCCGGGCTCGGCGTCGCGCAGGCGGAGGTCCACCGTCGCCGGGGCGGCCGGGGGCAGGCACTTCAGGAGCAGGGCGCGCTGCGGGTGGGTCGTCGCCTCCTCCGGCGTGAGACGGCCCTCGTCGATCAGGGACTGGACCACCGTGTGGTCGTCGGTGATACGGAACAGGGCGCCGTCGCGCAGCAGATACGCGCGCGAGTCGCCGATGTGGACCAGGGCCAGCCGGGAGCCCGTCCAGAGCAGGGCCGTCAGGGTCGTGCCCACCTCCGCGTCGCCGTCGGCCGCGTCCCGGACCGCCTGCGTCGCGCCCTGTACCGCGTCCTCCAGCAGGTTCAGCACGTTGTCCGCGCCGAGCTCCGCCGTCTCCAGGAAGCGCAGCGCCGCCACCGCCGCGCTGCTCGCGGGCGCGCCTGCCGGTCCGCAGCCGTCGGCCACCGCGAGCAGTCGCGTGCCCGCGTAGGCGGTGTCCTGGTTGGCGGGGCGGACCCGGCCGCGGTCGGAGTGGGCGGAGTAGCGGAGTTCCAGCATGGTGGTGTCCTTCCTCGGTGTCGCCGACATGTGCCGGATGAGGAACTCGGCGAGGTCGCGCCGCGCGGCCGTGTCCGACTCCACCCGCGCCCAGTAGGCGCGGATCTCGCGTGCGGCGTCGGCCGGGCACATCGCGCACACCTGGCGGATCCGGGCCAGCGGCATCCCCAGCCGCCGCAGCCACGCCACCAGCCGGGCCTTGTCCAACTGCTCGACGGCGTAGTACCGGTACCCGGTGTCCGGATCCACCCGGCTGGGCTTGAGCAGGTCCAGCTCGTCGTACAGCCGCAGTGCCTTCGGCGACAGCCGGCAGGCCTTGGCGAAGGCCCCGATCGTCAGCATGTGCCCGCCCGCCATGTGCACCCCCGTACCTCTCCGGTTCCTCGCACCGATGCTGTGGCTTCACCGAAGGGGAAGGTCAAGCGGCCTGTCCCGGTTCCGGAGGGGCGGGCTTGTTAGCCTGCGCATCGCACAACCGTCCGAGCCGGAGGAGCCCGCGTGCCCCGTATAGCCCTTGTCACCTGCCGTCCCGGCCCCGAGGTCAGCGTCGACCGCGACCTCCCCGTGCTGGTGCGCGCGCTGCGGGAGGCGGGGGCCGAGGCCGACGCCGTGTACTGGGACGACGAGAGTGTCGACTGGGGCGGCCACGACCTCGCCGTGATCCGTTCCACCTGGGACTACAGCTGGCGCGCGGCCGAGTTCCTGGCGTGGGCCGAGCGGTGCGCCAAGGCCACGCGGCTCGCGAACCCGGCCCACGTCGTGCGGTGGAACGCCGACAAGCGCTACCTCGGCGACCTCGCCGAGGCCGGGGTGCCCGTCGTGCCCACTCGCTACTTCGCGCCTGGCGAGACCCCCGACCTGCCGCCGGACCACGAGTACGTCGTCAAGCCCACCTCCGGCGCCGGCGCGCGGTTCGCCGCCCGCTACGCGCCCGACGAGCACGACACGGCCGTACGGCAGCTCGCGCGGATGCACGCCGAGGGGTTCACCGCGATGCTGCAGCCGTACGTCAAGAGCATCGACGTCAGCGGGGAACGGGCCCTGCAGTTCTACGGCGGCCGCCTCCTGCACGCCAGCCGCAAGGGCGCCGTCCTCTCCCCGGGCACGCCCTACGACGAGCGCAAGGTCGCCCACCCCGGCCTGGAGCCCTGGACCCCGACCCCGGCCGAACTCGCCGTCGCCGAGCGTGCGTTGGCCGCCGTACCGGAGGCCGGCGAGCTGCTGTACGCGCGCGTGGACCTCGTCGACGGGGAGGACGGGCAGCCACGGGTCATGGAGCTGGAGCTGGTCGAGCCGAATCTGTTCCTGTCGCTGCACACGGCGTCGGTGCCGCGTGTGGTGGAGGCGATCCTGGGCGCCGCCGCTTCCGGTTGACCGGGGCGGCTGTGACTGCTCAGTGGCCTGTGGCCGGAGTCACCGGCAGGCGTTCGGTGAAGGAGGCGCCGCCGTTGCGGGACTCGTAGACGCCCTCCTGGGTGGCGGCGAGGATCCGGTCGGTGTCGAGGGCGGTCAGGGCCTGGGGCCGGCCGCCGGGGACGGTGCCGGCCTTCTTCCAGGTGGTGCCGGAATCGGTGCTGCGGTGGAGTCCGCCTGCCGGGTCGACGCCGTACAGGGCGTCGGGCGTGGCCCAGGAGAGGTAGGCCAGCACGGGTGCGGTGCCCGCGGCGAAGGTCTTGCCGCCGTCGGTGCTGCGGGCGACGCCGTTCTCGGTGGTGGCCAGGACGACGTCGGGGTCCTCGGGGCTGACGGCGATGTCGAGGGCGGCGAGTTCGGCGCGCTCGTCCCAGGTCTTGCCGTCGTCCTTGCTGACGCGCAGCATCCCGTGGGTGCTGTCGTAGCCGTAGACGGTGTCGTGCGCGTAGTCGAGGGCGTGGAAGTCGACCTCGCCGCCGAGGGAGACGGTCTGCCAGGTCCTGCCGGCGTCGGTGCTCTTGATCAGGCCGCGGTTGGCGTGGCCCTCGCTGTGTTCGGCGGGGTGGCCGCTGCCCAGGAAGGTGGCGGGGCCGGCGACGGTGAAGCCCATGTAGTCGGCGGTGTCGCCGACGCGCGCGGCGGAGCCGTCGTCCTTGACGGCGATGACGCCCTCGTGGGTGGCGACGTAGAGGCGGCCGTCGGCGGGGTCGATGCCGAGGCCGTGGATGTGGCTCACGGCGACCGCCGACGGGGAGGCCGGGTCCTCGGCGGCGGGGGTGTCGGAGTCGCTGGTGCAGGCGGCCAGTGCGGCGGTGAGCAGGGCGGCGGCGGTGGCGGCGGCCAGGCGGTGGCGGAAGGTCATCGCGGGATCCTTGTGCGGGTGGTGGGGGCGGGGGTGGGGCCCGGGTGGCGTCGAGGGCGCTCGCCCTGCCGCCGGGCCCTCGCCGCTGATGGCGTGATCAGACACGGGGGGTGTAGGTGGCCGCCTTCACGGGGAGGGGCAGCTCGACCGGGTCGGAGACGGCGAAGTGGAGCACCACGGGGATGCGTCCGCCTTCGGCCGGGCGGTGAACCCGGTGGCCACGGCCAGTGCGAGGGCGGTGGCCAGCACCCCGGTGGCGGCCAGGGTGACGGCCGCCGGGCGGGTGCGGCGAGCGGTCACGGGGTCTGCCCCTTCAGCAGCTTGGGCAGGTCCTCGGCGTAGTCCTCGGCGGTGGCCTCGTCACCGTGGTAGAGCACGTGCGCCTTGTCGTCCTTGGCGAAGAAGGCCAGGACCGTCTTGCCGTGCGTGGCGGTGACCTTGCCCTCCTTGTTCTTCGTCGCCGGCTCCATGCCCACCCCGACCGTGCGTGCGGCGTCCTCGACGGCCTGGTAGTCGCCGCTCAGCCCCACGAAGTCCGCATGGCCCGCGCTGGGCAGCCACTTGCCGAGTTCGGCGGGGGTGTCGCGCTCGGGGTCGGTGGTGACGAACACGACCCTGAGCCGGTCCCGGTCGGACTGGGACAGGTCCTTGTAGGCCAGGGCGAGGTTGCTCATGGTCAGCGGACAGGCGTCCGGGCAGTGGGTGTAGCCGAAGTACACGAGCGTGAGCTTGTCCTTCGTGTTCTCGCGCAGGTCGAAGCGTCTGCCCCGGGTGTCGGTGAGGACCAGGTCCGGTTTGGCGAACGGGGTGTCCAGCACGACGGCAGCCGCCCGGTTCCTCGCCGTGGCGTCGGTGATGACGACCGGTTCGTCCCCGGCCGTGGCGCGGGAGGCGTCGCCGCTGCCGCAGGCGGTCAGGGTGAGCGCCGCGGTCGCGGTCAGCGCGGCGGCCAGGGCAATGGGTGTGCGCATGGTGAACAGCCCCTGGGGGTGACGGTCGGAGAGCGGAGAGCGGAGAGCGGAGAGCGGGTGAAGCACGTTCGCAGGAAAAACTAAGTAGCTTAGGCGTTTGCTGGAGTCTGGGAGTCTAGGGCAGGCAGCTCACGACTGCGCGTCCGCCCCCTCGGGGAACGGGTCGCGACGGCGGCCCGGGAGCATGCCGGGCCGCCGTTCTCGGGCGCGGCCGGTCTCATCCCCGCGGGGCGGCGCCCCGGTCGGCGAGCATGTCGGCCATCAGCTTCATCTCGGACTGCTGGCCGCGGACCATCCCCTCGGCCAGTCGGGCCACGACCGGATCCTCCGCCAAGTCGGCGGCACCCCGCGCCATGTCCACGCCGCCGCGGTGATGGTCGGTCATCAGCCGCAGGTAGAGCGTCTCGGCGTCCCTGCCCTCGGCCTTGCGCAGCTTGTCCAGCTCCGCATCGGTGGCCATGCCCTCCATCAGGGAGCCGTCGTGCGGCTCGTAGTCCACGGCGTGGCCCATCCACGCCATGGGCTCGTCCTGCGAGGACTTCGGCAGCCCCCACGCGTCGAGCCGGCCCAGCAGCATGCCGCGCTGGTTGGCCTGGGTGTTGATGATGTCGTACGCGAGCCGGCGCACCTCCTCGTCGTCGGTGCGGTCGCGGACGATGAACGACATCTCCACCGCCTGCTGGTGATGGACGGCCATGTCCCGGGCGAACCCGGCGTCCGCCGAGTCCGCGGACGGAGCCGTGGCGTCCGCGCGGGAGGCCGTCATCGCCACCAGGGCGAGGACGGCCAGCAGCAGGGCGAGGCCGGCCCCGGCGTAGGGCAGCCACCGTGCGGGGGTGCGGGAGGTGCCGGTCACCGCATGCTCCCGCCGCTGCAGGCGGCGCCCGGCTCGGGCGTCTGGGCACCCTGGACGTACTTGTCCAGGAACTCGGCGACCCGCGGGTCCGACTCCTTGTCCACGCCGAGCTGGTGGCCCCAGGCGGTCAGCGTTATCGGGGAGGACTGGGCCTTGTAGGGGCTGAGGAAGGTGTACGACGTCTTCTTCACGGTCTCGGTGAGCGCCTTGACGTCGGCCTCGGTGGCCTTGTCGTTGTAGGTGATCCAGACCGCGCCGTGCTCCAGGGAGTGCACGGCGTTCTCCTCGGTGACCTCTTCGGTGTAGACCTGGGCGTCGCAGTTGAGCCAGACCTGGTTGTGGTCGCCGCCCGCGGCCGGGCTCATCGGGTAGTCCACGTCCTTGTCCACGTGGTCCCGGCCCAGGTCGGACCAGGTCTTCTCGCCCTTCACCGGGGCGGCCTTGGCCTTCTCCTTCTCGTCAGCCGCGTCGAGGAGGTACCAGCCGCCGCCGACGACGCCGGCGAGGATCACGGCGGAGGCGGTGATCGCGATGATCCGGTTGCGCTTCTCGCGGGCCTGCTCGGCGCGGCGCATCTCCTCGATCCGCGCGCGGCGGTCCGCCTTCTGGCCCGCCTTCGTCCTGGAAGCCTTCTGGGAGCCCTTTTGGGCCTTCGTCCTGGAGCTCATGGAGTTGTCCTTCTTCTTCTGCTGCTGTGGTGGGTGCATATGGGCATGCCGGAAACGGAGCCGGTGGACGGACCCCGGCTCCGGCGGCGGGCCTACACCCGCAGCAGTTGCAGAAGATGAAGATCAGGTGCCCGGGGTGACGGAAGGCCGCGCGCCGTGGCGGTCCGGGACTGCGGTAGGGCGTCCGGCCCCGTGACGGTCCCCGGCTCCGCCTGGCCGCACGGCCAGGACTGATGCGAGCCGGGCAGGATCGAGCCGTCGATCGGAGGGGCACACCGGTGACCGCCCTCCTTCGCGCACCGGTCGCAGGCGGTTCCCTCCCGGTCCGTCGCCGTGACGGTGTGCCTCGGGCTGTCCTTGGCCGGGACGGAGACGGAGACGGGCCCGTGGCCGGACATCGAGCCCAAGGAATGGGCAGAGGTCCGTTCGGTGGCAAGGGCCGTGGAACACATCAGGGTCAGCGCGACCAGCACCGACAGGACCCCTGCCAGCAGGACCGGCAACGTCCGCGCACGGGATGCGCGCGGACGGCAAGGGCGGGCGGCAGCGGAAGCCGCGTCGGCCATGTCCACCACCACCCCTTCAGTCCCTGAGTTCCACGGGTGACGGGGCGGGTGCGGAGACCGGAGCCTCGTGCAGCGGGCAGGTGGCCATCCCCGCCGTCGCCACCGCGGGCTGGACGGCCAGCGCGAACGGCAGCGCGAGGACGGCTCCCGCCGCCAGCGCACCGGCCCAGGCCACGCCCCTCCGCAGCGGCCGGTGCGGACCGAGCAGCCGCCGTACCCGGGCGGCCGCGTGCCCGCCCGACGCGGCCAGCGACGCCGTGGGCGCACCCGCCGCCCTGGCGCCGGCCAGCCCGACCAGCGCGCCGGCCAGCGTCAGCGGATCGCAGCGCGTGGTCGCCGCGTCGTCGGCGGCCAGCTCCACCAGGTGCCGCGTCTGCTCCGCCGCCGTACGGAACGGCGCCAGGCGCCCGAAGGCCCGCTCCAGGGCCTCGGCCCAGGCGAGGACCAGGTGGTGCCGCTGGCGGATGTGCGCCCGTTCGTGCGCGATCACCGCCCGCAGCTCGTGCGGGGCGAGCGCGGCCAGCGCCGCCGAGGTGAGCACGATCCGGTGGCCGTGCCCCGGCAGGCAGTACGCCGCCGGGCGCTCGTCCTCCAGCACCGTCACCCCCAGATCCGGGCGCGCACTGCCGACCAGCGCCAGGGCCCGCGCGTGCCGGGTCCGCTCCCGCCGCGCCCGCCACAGCGCCCCGGCCAGGCAGCAGCCGGTCCGGCCCACCAGGAGCAGGGCCACCGTCGTACCCGCCGCGGCGACCGCGGCGCCGCCCGGAGCGGCGTACTGGGCGCGCAGCGCGAGCACACACGCGTGCAGCATGTCGGCGAGGTTGCCGCTGACCGGCAGCGTGGGCACCGCCAGGGCCAGCCCGCCGAGCACCACCGAGACGAGGACCGTGGCGGTCAGCGCCTGCCAAGCCAAGATGGCCAGCCGGGGCGCCCGGCGGGTCCAGTCGGCCCGGGCCAGCCGGGCCGGGACGAGTGCCCCCAGCACAGCGGCGTACCCGAGGAGCAGCAGCGCGGTTCTCATACGCCGGCCCCCGGCGCCCCGTCTCCCGCCCGGCGGGCGGCGAGGGCGGCGCGCAGCTCGGCGACCTCGGCCTCGTCCATGGCGTCGAAGAGCCGTACCAGGGTCGCGGTGCGGTCGGCGCCGGTGGCCCACACCTGGTCGATCAGCGAGGCGGCGTACTCCTCACGGGACTTGGTGGCCCGGTAGCGGAAGGCGCGGCCGTCCTTGGTCCGGTCGAGCCAGCCCTTGCGGCGCAGGATGTCCATCACCGTCTGCACGGTGTTGTACGCCAGTGGCCGCGGCCGGTCGCCGTTGAGCCGCCCGAGCACCTCGCGCACGGTCAGCGGCGTGCTCTCGGCCCACACCACATCCATGATCGCCTGCTCGAGCTCGCCGAAGCCCCGCATCCCGGGCTGCCTCCCTCCGCCAAAACCCAAGCCACATAGTACGTAGTGCGTACCGGTGCGGTCCCACGGCTCCGGCATCCCATCCGGTGCCGGCACGGTCACTTCGCTTCCTCTTCCTCCCGCAGGTGCACATAGCCCTGCCCGGCGGCGGGCGTGAGCGGCAGCCGGTGCCGGAACAGGTCGTCGAGGAAGGCCGGGACCTGGTGGTAGCAGAACACCGAGGCGGGCGCGCCGACGATGCGCGGTGTGTCGAGGAACAGCGGCAGCTCGGCCAGGAAGTACCGCACCGCCGTACGCGACTGCTCCGCGGTGGCCGCCTGACCGGCGGGCAGCCGCCGCTGCAACGTCCACGCCGACGCGGCCAGACACGCCTCGCCGAAGGCCGCGTCCCGCCCGTATCGGTCCTCGACGGCGCCCAGCAGCTCCAGGTAGGCGCTGTTCGCCGACAGCGCCTGCCCGTCCAGGACATGTGCCTGCGGCTCGGCCACCCCGGCGTCGGTCAGCGCCCGCACGATCTTGTTGCGTACGTACTGGCCCTGGCGGCGCGCTTTCCACGCCGCCCGCTCCGGGGCGTATCCGAGCGCCTGGAGCGTGTACGCGGCGGCGGTGTCCGGCACGAAGAAGTGCACCCGGCTGAAGGCGCCGAGCGCCCAGCGCGCCAGACGGCTGATGCGCGGGGCGGAGAAGTGGCTGTTGAACGGGCTGATGCCCACGCAGGCATGGGCGCGTGCCGCGAACGCCTCCCGGCAGCGAAGCGTCAACGGAACGGCGTGCAGCGGGCCCGGGCCACCGGATCCGGCAGGACCGGTCGACGGTGCGGGCAGGGGCGGCTGAGGCATGGCGGACTCCCTCAAGAACGGTGGACCCCCTCGCGAACAGGGCATGAGGCGGGGGGCGGGAAACGGCGGAACGGCAGCCTCGGCCCGCCCTGAGCCCGCCGAGCCCGAGTGATCAGGCCGACAGGGACCGGGCGTGGCCGGGCGCCGGGGGAGTCCTACGTCCGGATGACGCCCAGGGCGAACCGGCCCGGACCTGCCGCCCGGCGCTGCGGGACGAACGGCCGACGAGCGCCTGAGCAGACGGGGGTCAGCGCCGCACCGGTCGCCCCGGCGACGTCACCGGCACGCGCGGTCGGCTCGGACCGGCCGGCCGGACACCGCTCGTCCTGCGACGCACAGGCGTGCCCCGCACCGTGGGAACCGTCGCCGGACGCGTCGCCGGACCCGGACACCGCGACGAAGGCCACCACCGCACGATCCGAGGGTCCGGGGGACGCCGGCACCCCGGAAGCGCAGCCCAGCAGCGTCAGAGCCAGCAGCAGCACACCGAGAACCCGGTGGCGCGCGGCCGTGCCGCTGGGCAGATCCATGGCTCCCGACCGTAAACAGCGTTCTCAGGGCACGCCCCCGCAACGCAGTCACTGTCACCTGGACGGCCGAGCCCTGCCGAAGAGCGAGGGTCGGCGGGAGCCTGTCAGCCGGTGACCGCCACCCGCTGCAGCAACCCCCACGTGAACTCGGCGACCACCTCCCGCCGCACCCCCTCCCCGTCCGGCGCCGTGAAGGCCAGACCCCACCGGGTGGGCGCCGTGCCCTCCAGTGGGCGGGCCGGGGCGAAGGCGCGGGCCGCCTCGTCGACCGTGCAGGACCAGGGGGTGAGGTCGGTGAGGGTGCGCAGGGTCGGCGGCCGCGCTCCCGGGGCGCGGACGAGCCATTCGTTCCAGACCGCGCCGTTCGGGGCGAGCAGCACCTCGAAGCGCAGGTCGGGCCAGAGCGGGACCGGCCACAGCCGGGCCTCGCAGTCCAGGTCGCCGATCCTGCGGCGGACGGAGGACTCGGGCGGGCCCAGGACCGAGCGGTACCGGGCCGCCGATCCGCGTGCCCGCGGTGAGCGGACCATCGCCTGCCAGCGCTTGTTCGCCTCGCGCATCTCGGCCAGGGAGGCGCCCAGCTCCCTGCGGGCGTCCTCCACCAGGTCCGGATTGTGGTCGGCCATGCGGCGCAGCAGCACCAGCTGGAAGTGGAGCGGCGTGAAGGCACCGGTGCTAGCGGGGGGCTTTCCTGAGGGCATGTGCTCCATCGTCGCCGATCGGGCGGCGGCCGTCGGGAAGGAAGAGGACGGAATTGACGTACCGCGGGCCCGGGAAGGGCAGCACCCGGCGCAGCAGGCCCTGGGCGGCCACGTACGAGGTCTCCGCCTGGTGGTCCTCCAGGGGGAAGCGGTTCAGGGGCACCCAGTCGCCGCCGGGCAGCACCCAGCCGTCGTAGCCGAGCATCGACAGATACGTCACCACCGGGCCGATCGGCTGGATACGGGACTCCAGCTCGATGAACAGGGCGGGCCGGTCGCGGGCCAGGATGCCGGTCGCGCCGCGCAGCACCGCGAGTTCGCTGCCGTCCACGTCGACCTTGACGAACCCGACGTCCTTGAGGCCGAGTTCGTCGAGGGTGACGCAGCCGACGCGCAGCGCCTGTCCGTGGATGTCGCGGCGGACGAGCGACGACACCCCGCGGTCGCCCGCGTCGTGCGGCGGCAGCCAGAGCCGGGCCGTACCGGGGCGCTCGGCCGCGGCGGCCTGCACGACCCGGACGTTGGGCGGGGCCGTCGCCGCCAGGAGCCGCGCCAGGTGGGGGACCGGCTCCACGGTCACCACCCGGCGGGCCCGTCCGGCCAGCCGGCGCGTCCAGGGGCCGTACCAGCCGCCGACGTCCACGGCCGTCCCGCACCCGGCCGGGCACAGCTCGGCCAGCCGCGCCAGCTCTGGCTCGAAGCGCGGGTAGACGGCCCGGGCGACGGCGGCGACCAGCCGGGTGGGCAGCAGCGGGGCGATCCTCGTGGCCAGCGTCATGAGGTCATCCGCTTGAGGAGTTCCTCGTGCTCGTCGTCGGAGACCTGCTCCCCGGAGGCCGGCAGCAACTGCGGGATGCCGTCGACGATCGGGTAGCGGCGGTGCAGGCGCGGGTTGTACAGGGCGTCGTCCGGCACGACGAGGTGCAGCGGCCCCTTGTCGAGGGGACACGCCAGGATCTGCAGCAGCGGGTCGTCGGGTTTCATGGTGGTGTCAACTCCTTGGCACCGATGGAGGGTTGCGGAGATGGCTCGGGGCGGTGGTCGTGCCGCGGCATCGACATCAGCACGGTCAGGGCGAGCGCCGTACCCGCGACCCGCAGCGCCAGCCGCAGCGGATCCTCGGGCAGCGCCTCGCCGAACGACAGGGTGCCGAGCACGGCCGTGTACAGACAGGTCACCGTCGTGCACACCGGCACGATCAGCGAGGCCCGGCAGCGTTGCAGCGCCGCCTGCGACATGACCAGCCCGAACGCGCCGGTGAAGAGGAGGAGATACGGGTACGGGGAGCGGAGCAGGTCCAGTACGGCGCCCCCCAGCCCGCTCGTCGTCAGATAGCTGGACACGCCCTTGATGGCCAGCGAGCTGACCCCGTACAGCAGCCCCACCGCCACCCCGTACTCGACGCCGGTCGTCGGCAGCCGGTGCCGGTGCCGGGCCCTGCGCTCGGCGGAGTTGTACAGCCACACGCCCGCCGCCAGCGACGGCACGCACACCAGCAGGATCAGCGGGTACGGCGCGGCCCGGCCGACCGTCTCCCCTCCATTGGGCCCTTCCCGCAGCGACAGCACGACCATCAGCAGGGCGGCGAGGATCGCGCCGAGCGCGTACCGCTCCCGGCCGCTGGTCTCCTCGCCCAGCAGCCGCGCGGAGAGCAGCACCAGCAGGACGAGCCCGGAGACGAAGATGCCCTGCGCGGCGGCGATCGGCAGGGTGCGGTAGACCACGAGCTGCGCCCCGAAGCCGGCGGCGAGGGAGAGGGAGCCGCCGATCCACAGCGGGCTGCCGAGCACCAGCCGCAGCAGCCGCGCGGGCTGCCGGATGCTCACCTGCGGAAGTGCGGTCAGCGCCCGTTTCTCCAGGACGAAACCGAGGCTGTACAGGGTGTTCGCCATCAGGGCCGCGGCCACTCCCCACCACATGGCTACGTCCTCCGGGCATGCAGCAGCAGGATCGACGCGAGGGATGGCCGGGCACAGGCCAGCTTGTCGATCGGCCGCAGGGGACGCGGTACGCCGTGGAAGGGGGCCCCGGCGAGGCGTACGACCTCAAAGCCGGACGCCGCCACGAACTCCCGCAGCGCACGGGCGGTGTAGAGCCGCAGATGCCCTACGACCTCCTTCCCCGGCCGTCCGTGTATGCCTCGCAGGCTGACCTCCGAGAACACCGGCTGCACCCCGGCCAGCAGCAGGGCGCGGTTGTACCAGGCGGCCAGGTTCGGGGTGGAGAGCATGAGGTGGCCGCCGGGGCGCAGCACGCGGCGGATCTCGTCCAGGGCGGCGTCCGGGTCGACGAGATGCTCGACGACCTCGCTGAACAGCACGGCGTCGGCGGATCCGGCCCGCAGCGGGAGCCCGCCGTCGGTGAGTTCACCGCGCACGGCGTACGGGATCCGGGTGCGGGCCCTGCGCAGGGCGTCCTGGGACCAGTCGACGCCGATGATGCGGTGGCCGGGCAGCAAGGGGGCGGCGGTGGCCGCGGCGGTGCCGTCGCCGCAGCCGATGTCGAGGATCGTGCGGGGCCGGTCGCCGGCCGGCCCCAGGGCCGCGGCGAGCATGCGGGCCTGGCGGCGGCTGCGGGGGGTGCCGGAGGCGACGGGGACGGCGGGGTTCTCGTAGAAAGCGCGGAGGTCCTTCGGGGGCGGCGGGGTGGCGGTCGTCGTCACGGGCTCACCTCCGTGGAGTGCAGATAGTGCTCGAAGAGGTCCCGCAGATGCGCGCCGTCGCCGTGGCTGAGCAGGGCCCGCGACCAGCGCAGGGCGAGGTGGAGGCGGCCGGCGGTGGAGGCGGTGGTGACGGTCAGGCCGCGCGGCACCCGGGCGGGCGCCGAGAACCACACGGCGTGCGCGCGGCCGGCCTCCTCGCCGAAGTCCAGGGCGTAGGGGATACGGCCGATGTTGCTGAGCAGGGTCGTGGAGGTCCAGGGCGCGGCGGCTCTGCGCAGGCCGCGGGTGAGGGCGGCGCGGACGGCGACGGGGGCCCATGGGGTGGTGAGGAGGGAGGCGCCGTGGCCGAGCTGGGGGCGCGGGAGGGACTTGAGCGCGCGGGTGCGGGTGGCGGTGCGGTGCAGCAGGGCCGGCATCTCGGCGGGGGTGTGGGCCGCCAACTCCTCGGGACTGAAGGGGACTTCGACCAGCCGGGTGCCGTTGCCGATGGGCATGGTGGCGTCTCGGGGGCGGTCGTCCACGGGCATGGTGATGCGCAGGGGGCGGGGGCGGGCGCCGTGTTCCCTGTTCCAGTGGGCGATGGTCAGGGCGGTGGTGACCATGAGCTGGTCGTTGACGGTGTAGGGGGAGCCCTTGGGGCGGTGCGGGAGGGGGAGTTCGGTGACGAGCATTCCGTTGCCGGGGGAGGGTTCCGGGGTGCCGGGGGCGACCCGGGCGGGGGGTGACCAGTTGGACGGGGTCCGGTCGGCCTGCGGTGGGGCTTGCGTCGTCCGGACGGGGGTCACCCGGGCGGGGGAGTTGTCCTGGCCGCCGTAGAGTTCGGCGGCGGTGGCGAGGACTCGGAGGCAGGCGGGGCCGTCGAGGGCGGTGTGGTTGATGGTGAGGAAGAGGACGGTGCCCTGTGACCCACCCAGCCTGCGGGCAGTCGTGCCGCTTGGGGCGGCACGGGTGGGCGCAGGCGGCACCCCGCGAGCGCGGGCAAGCGACTCACCCCCACGCGAACCCCCACCGGCCGGACGCGGCGAATCCACCGCATCCGAGGCCTCGCTCCCTTCAACAGGCCCCGCCCCCTGAACCACTTCCAATCTGATCGGCGGGGAAAGGGACAAGGGCGGCGCCTCCGTGAGCGCCCGGGTCCGCGCATCCCGCAACGCGTCCCGCCCCGGCGCCGGAAAGCTCACCACGTCCAGGTCGGGCTCCGCCGTCAGCTCCCACTCGTACCGGCGCCGGTACCACCGCCCAGTCGCCTCCCGCATCAGGATCCGGGGATGCCGGCGCAACGCCTCCGAGAAGGCGGTACGCAGCCGTTCCTCGTCCAGCCGCCCCGGGAGGTGGACCTCGATGTGGACCGTCTCCGGTTCCTCCTCCTGGAGGCAGTGCCGGGCGACCTCGTCCACGACGGGGAAGGGGATACGGGCCGGTGGCCGCAGCGGGCCCTCGGCGCGTGCGGGCTGCTGGAGTGCGGTCATGTGGCCTCGCCCTTCCCGGTGTCGTCGGACTCGGGCGCGTCCTCGGCAGGGGTCGCCCGGAACCGCGGTTTGCGCGGCGAGACGTGCGCCGTCGGCGGATCGGGGTCAGGCCCGCCGGGCCCGCGCGCGGAGACGGTCGGCCCGGAGGCACCGGCCAGCGGACCACGCCCCCGCTCCCGCTGCGGCAAGGGCGGCGCGGGCGCCTCCGACGAGGCCGCCCCGGAACCCGGAACACCGCCCCCGGCACCCGACGGCAGCCCGGCCGCCCTCGGCCCACTCGCGAACCCACCCGCCGCTTCAGAGGATCCCGCGAACCCGCCCGGCCCTCCTGGTCCGTCTGCGGTTCGACCGGGCGCTCCCGAGCCGACAGGAGAGTCGCCAGATGATCGTGAGCCGGCCGGTTGTCCACCAGGCCCTGCTGGTCCAGCCGTGGACCCGCCCGGCCCTCCTGGTCCGTCTGCGGATCC